>JAYUUT010000494.1:0-2790 GCA_043754455.1 Myxococcales bacterium | reverse complement strand
GACGACCGACGCTAATCTGTCCACTTTGTCCCACACGCTTGATCTCTGGGTGCATGATCGCATGATATGATGGTTTTTTGGCGCCGTCATATTGGATCCGGGACCGTACCCCACTCCGTGATGATGGCCGTAAAGGCCGTATCGGTGACGCTGTAGCTGATGTGTAGGCCATCGCGTTTTGTGGTGCACGCGCCGTCTTTGACCAACTGCCGCAGGGCGCGCTGCACGCTGCGCAGGGGCATCTGCAGTGCGGTGGCAGCGTCGGTTGCGGCCACGGCGCCTAGGGTTGCCACGGCTCGCAACACACGGTCGCTCATGGATAGGGCGCCACGTCCGTCGGGGATTGCAAGGGCGGTTTTTAGGTGAAGGGTGATGCGCGGTGGCTCGCTTGCCCTTTCTATGTCTCCTAGATTTGCAATGCGGGCGCGCAGGCGGTGGACCAGGACGTCTAGGACGCCTTGGTGCAGGTCCGCGCGAAAAGGAAATCCGTACACGCGGTAAAAAAAGTCTTCGCGCGTCTGGCCCTCGGGGCCGGCCAGCGCAAGTTCGGCCAGCGCCGTATCAACGCGGGACCCGGAATCATCGCCCGCGTCGGATTGGGGCAGGGGATGAATGTTTTCGCAGAGCCCAAGGCCCGGACGCAAGACCCGGTACCCACACGCTGCGGGGCGTGCCACTACGAACACAGGCGCCGTGTCTCCAAAAAGGCTGTGTTTTTCGACAACCCCGAGGCCCAGCAGTCCCAGTGGCACGGTTGGGGTTGTTCCCTGCCGCCAGTCTTGTACGGCTGCTGGGGCTGGATGACGTTGGCCGTCCAGCGCAAAAACCAACGCCGTGGCTTCGCGCGCCCAATCGGGGCAGGGGGCTGTTGCCCGCTTTAGCGCCTGACCTTGCCGTGCAACGGCGTCGACGTCACCCGCAACCGCCGCGCGGATCAAATTAAACAGGGCCCTTGAGGCCTGTTGCGATGAAGATTCTTTTGTAGTGGGAGGTTTGACTAGGGCGCTTGTCTCTATGGCGCCGCCAGAGAGTTGGGACTCCCACGAAATCCAGGGGCGAAAGGGCCAAGGCGCGACCCGGGTGAGAGCGCCTAGGATGTGCAGCGCCAGGTGAGGACGGCCCTGATACCGCCGGGCGCGCGCCAAGATGATGCTGGCCAGATATTCATCAAGCGGACGTCCTTCCCCCTGGGCCATGAGGACAGCACGACGGGCGGTGATGACAGCCTGATCAACGGCGTCGTTGGCCAGGGCGGTACAAGTCATCAGCGCAAGGAAATCGATCATCAGCCGAGAGTCGCGCGCGGCCGAGGCGGCATCGAATCCCCAACGCAACACCTGCACATCGATCGGATCGCCTGCTAGGCGCGCCTGCCAATTTTGGGCGGCCTTCAACGACAGGGCGCCCCCCGGGGTTGGGCCTTGGCTTTCGATTAACTGGTGAAGGTCGGTCCATACTGATAGGCCGGATCGATCCCAGGTGCTGACACAGATTCGTTCTGAGACCTCGCAAAGCCGCAAAAGCGGAATCTGGGAATCGCCATTCTGCGTAACCAGTCTTGCCGCATCCGCGGGGGAGGGGGGCGTGGCGGGCCCTATGCCGTAGGCGAAACGTAACCCCGCAAGCGCCAGATTCCAGGCCTTGGCGGGGACCGAATCGGCATCGGCATCGGTATCGGCAGCGGGTGCAAGCCCGACGATGAGCGACCTTAAATCGCCCCGTTCGCCCTCGGCCCAGGCCCGAGCGGCGCTGGAGGGAAGGTCAGCGGGAAGGATCATCGCGAGATCCGGGGCACGGGGACGGTTATAATCCAAACCTTGTCCAACGGGCCAGACCTAATCACCAAGGCAGCCCCCTACCGATTCGTGTGCGACCTTGCCCGCGGGGGCATGGGGTTCGTGGATGTGGTCTTGAAGGTCGATGGCCGATTTGAACGGCTCTACGCGCGCAAACGCCTGCACGCGCAGCACCACAGCGACGCCCGATTTCGGGCCATGTTTTTGGACGAAGCGCGGCTGGCTGGCCTGATCCGACACCCCAACGTGGTCAGCGTTGTTGACGTCGGGCAAGACGCCGACGGGCCTTTTCTGATCATGGACCTGGTCGATGGCCAGCCGGTCACCCGTTTGATAGCAAAAGCATCCGAGGCCCACGAACGCCTATCTGTGCAGATTGCGCTGCGAATCGCCGCCGATGCCGCACGCGGATTGCATGCGGCCCATGAAGCACGCACCCCGCAGGACGTTCCCCTGTGCCTGATTCATCGGGACATGTCGCCGCAGAATGTGCTGATTGGCTATGACGGATCGGTACGAGTCACGGATTTTGGGATCGCCAAGGCGGCCGGCAACGCCACCGAATCCACTGCAGGCGTGCTGAAAGGAACGCTCGGATATTTGTCGCCTGAACAGCTGCGGTTCGAAGAGCCCGATCGGCGTTCTGACCTGTTTTCATTGGGTGTGATGCTGTACGAAATGCTGTCGGGCGTGCGGTTGTACGCAAACCAGGACGGGTTCGATGGCACGCGGCGCCTGCTGAATGATCCGCCGCCGGACATCGGCGCCTTACGCGACGACGTTCCTGCAGATCTTGTGGAAATACTTTTCGAAGTGATGGCCAAAGATCGGGAGAAACGGCCCGCCACCGCCCATGACGTGGCGATCCGGCTGGACGGAATCCTGGCGTCGTTGGTGGACAGCGAGGAGCCCGATGATCTGTCGGAATATATGCACGACCATTTTGCATCGGAAGAACAGGCGCAAAAAACGCGACTGATGGCCGAGGTCGAAC
>JAYUUT010000493.1:0-8495 GCA_043754455.1 Myxococcales bacterium | reverse complement strand
CAGTTGCATCTCTAGGAGGCTGACGGCCACTTCCTCGCCCGAAACGGTGACTCTATGGCGATCCCGATCGATTTGCAGGGGGCCGAAACTGAAACTGCGGGACCGTCCCGGGTCGGGAGGCGACCCTTCGCGGTCTCGGTTTTGCGTTTCGGTGAGACGGGCACGGATTCGCAGCAGAAGCTCGCGCACGCTGAAGGGTTTGACAACGTAATCGTCTGCGCCGACCTCGAATCCCACGACACGATCGATTTCTTCTCCCCGTGCCGTCAGCATTACGACGGCTGGCTGAGCCTTGCCTTCTCGTGAACGTATCCGGCGGCAAACTTCGATGCCCGAGACATCCGGCAACATGAGGTCAAGGACCACCAGGTCAGGGGAGAACCGTTCCAATTCCTGCAGTCCCGCAATACCCGCTTCGGCGACGGCCACGTCATAGCCTTCTTTTCGCAAATTGAAGGCCAAAAGCTCCCGGATATCGGGCTCATCCTCGATCACCAGAACTCGGCGCTTGGCAGTTGAGTCGCTCATTCGTGATGATAAGTGTGAAGCCAGTATGTGACATCGGGGTGTCGTTGCCGCCACACTTCGCGTCCGAGGCGAGAAGTGTTGTGCCAACCCATCACGGATGAATGCCAGGGGTCAGGCGGCTCTGCAGATAGCCGTCGGGCATCTCCTGAGGGACCAGCACAACGGTTTTGAACCCGTACTTGACCACTAACTCGTCGAGCAAAACGGCCTCGGCAAGCACCTTGGCACCATATGCCTTTCGAAACGGATCTGAACGCAACGATTGGAAAAGAACATCGTCCTTTTCCAGTTTTCGAAGCAAAGAGCGGAGATCAGACGGTGTCACCTGCGCCGTGACCGGGCCATAACCTTTTACCGACTCGGGCTGAAGTTTTCGCACCAGGGTGTGATGAGTTTCCAGATCGACGAGTTTCCCATTCGAGTCCCAAAGGCTTCCTTCCAACGCCAGCCGGAATCCCCCGTCCTCGCCCAACGAGTACAAAGTGGGCTCAATGTCGCGTTTCCGTAGCCCCTTCAAGAGAGGCACCAAAATCTGGTCAAGCCCAGCACGCACGTCCTTTAGATGGGCTTCGCGCGCCTCGGAGAACCGTTTAAACGCGGGCGATGCGTAGTATCGATCCCCAGCCTCATCCGTTCCCAATGGTAACGACACCACGATTGGCTCTGAACCGGACGCTAAAGTGAATGAGATCTGAAAACTTCGGCTCCCCAAATCCAGCACGGCTCGCTTCGGTTTTCCTCTGGTGGCCGCAGCATAACCAAAACGGGCCTCTTCATCGCCGCTCAGGATTTGCAGCTCCATTCCGGTTTTCCCGCGAAGCGTTGCCTTCACGGCGTCGGAGTTGGTGGCGCGACGGGCCCATTCAGTCGCAATTGCGCCCTTCATCTCGCCCCCATCGTGGGCGCACAAGTCCTGATATTGTTTCATGACGCGCACCAACCCGTAGAGGGCGTCGGACGGTAGAGGTCGCGCCGTCTTTGAAATTTGGTCAAAGGTTTTGTCGCCCAACTGCAGTCGCGTCCGACACAGGCGATCGTCACGCAAAGATGCGGGATCTACCTGGTTCCAGGACGCGACGACCAGCTTGACGTTTTTGGATCCGATGTCGATCAAACAAACCCGTTTGTGGTCGCTCGTCGGCGCAAGTCCTGCTGTCTGTTCGGGCGTGCAGATAAGTGCCGGAACGACAGCCTGTGCAATTGGAAGGCCGCCCGCAGGCGGATTTACGACAAATAATGAGGCCAGGAGCCCGGCGACGTCAGCTAACATTCCAGGAACTTAAGCCGCGCTGGTGTTGTCCAGGTGCCACGTAAGTTACAACTCTGTTCCATCCCCGAACAGGAAACCAGCCGAACATCGATTTGTAGGCGGGACGCGCTACTTGAATTTCCGAGCGTCTGGATCCCGTTGATTTTCCTACTGCCGAAGGGCGGCGGGGCGTCGGTGCCGTTTGAAATTCGCGCACCGAAACCGAGTCGAGGCAGTTCCGGGAGCATCCGATGACGAGTGAATTGCCGTCGCTGGATGTGCTCGGGGGCGGTCTCGCGGAGGCGATGGCCGAGGTGTCTGGTGCGCGCCGGGGAGGGGGCTGGCTGATTGGGCGCTGGGAGCCGTCGGCCTGGAATCGGCGGGCGGAGGACGCGGCCGTTGCGGTGTTCTCGCGAAAGTCGAGCGAGCCTGCGATGCCATGGCGCGTTGCGGACGATTTTCGGGGGCGGTTGCCTCTGGGCGCCGATCTGATCGAATCCCTGCAACGGATGGTCATGCGCGGCGCGATCGTGCATGTGGCTGGCGTGGACGGGCGCGTGCGAATGGCGGTTGAGCCAACCGGGGACGAATACGGGGATGGACGGGGCGTGGGTGGACGGGCGGGAATGGGAAGCAGCCGAACGAGAACGCGAGAGCGCTGCGCGCCGGGTGTGGGAGGAGAAAAAGGCACAGGCGCGACTGGCGAAGGAAGAACGCGTCGCCAATGAGGGGGCACGGCTTGCGGCATATTTCGATCGCATGTGCACTGAGAAAGCGGCCGCAGAGCACGAACGAATCGAGGCCGATCGCCGAGAGCGGGACGAAAGCGAGCGGCGCGAGGCGGAGGTGCGCGAGCGGCAGCGGGCACGGTTCGCGCGGTTGCGTGGTGTTGAGGGGGCGACGCCGACGGACGATCCCCCGGAGTCCTGTCGACTGGTGATCACCGGGCCCGGGGCGGATGGCACCGTGATGGTCGAGCTGCGCGCGGGGGCAGCGGCGATCGCGCCGTGGAGGGTGCGGGTAGCGCGTGTTCTTGAGATGGCGCGGTCGGTGAGTTTCTGGTCGGCTGCGCCCGGCGGAGATGTCCCGCTGTTCCTGGTGAGGGACGAGGCCGACCGGGTGGTGCTGGTGGCGGCGGATGGGCGGACAGCCGTGGGGTGAGGTGGAGGTCGGTGCGCGGCATTCGCGCGCAGCCCGACCTCCATGCGAAACTCGCGGCTATGCTGGCGTCCCCCTCGATGTGCCTTCTTTTCCATGTTGTCTCCGGGATTTCATACCCGCCCCGCCGTGAACCAAACCCGGGCAAGATCACCGACCCCCAAACCTGCAGCCGGTACATGCTGCGGGGACGGTGGCTGTAGCGTGCGGCCGTGTCCATTTTTGGGCTTCTCATCGTCCTTTTGGCGCCACCCCCTTTTCGCTGGCGCAACGGGTCCTGGGTCCACGCGCAACCCGGGCAAAACCAAAAAGTATTGTTGGTGGCGCGGTCAGGACGCAGGAAGAAGCGGCGTTCGGAACACCGCCTGGTGAACATGGGCGTTCTGCCTTCGATGCCGGGTCGTGGGCGCATGGGGAAGTGACAGGCAAACCTGCGCATGGCCCATGTGCCGGGCGTCATGCCTGGCGACATTCAAGGCGCGGGAATCAATCGCCCATAGGTATCGCGGGTCGCCGAATAATTCATCAGCAACGCTGTACACGATGTGTGTGATCGATCGCGGTCCCATCCTAGGACGCCATGAAGCACAAATTCCCAGGGAAGGTGGCGCCAGTACCAATGTTGGCCGTGGGTTCCGACAAGGCTTGATAGGTAACGATCGTGAAGCACGCTGCACCTTGCCTTGCCAAATTCGCGGCACAGTTTTGATTCGAGGAGCGTGCAGGGGTGCAAGGCCCTTCCACCCCAGCGAGTCGCCATGACCAAGATGACGAGGGCCGCCACCCCACCTCCGATCAGGGGCCAGATGGAAACAGTCTTCTTTCCTGATCGCTTCATTTATCCCGCGGATCGAACCAGATCAGGATTGTTCGTGGTTGCGATGACGTGGCTCGCAACGGCCAGCTTCGAGGGCTCGGCGGCGTCCAACAATGGCAGGACCGTCGTTTTAATCGCGGCTTCGTCGGCGACCTGGACGCCCTCCAATGCGCCGTGCAAACGTTCCTCGGTCCAGGTGTAGACGGCTTCTAAACCCCGCGCATGCGTGTCCATTCTGCCTCCCATCGTTTCCACAGAGACTGGGCCCCATCGAGAAATTCCTCAATGAGGTCGGGCATGATTTGGACGGAACCGGACGCCATAACGGGGGTTGGTTTCGACTTAGTTGAACCGGACCTGGCCGCCCTTGATTCGGTTCACGCCGCCGGCATGGTTTTCTATATGTGTCCCACGTACGACAATTTTCCCATTGCGCCGCAAGGCGATGCTTGCCTTGCCGCATTTCAGGATGATTTCGTCCTTTGCGGTCAGGTTGACCCGCTTGCCATCGACATCGGCTTCGATCACAAACGAGGGCGCGTTCTCAGGTCCCGGTGCGGGCGGTTTTGGTGCGAATTCGGTTGTTTGTGGGGCTACGTCCAGCAACTTCCGCTTCGCGCCTGTCTTCGTCCGCATGGTGAAGTGACTATAGCCATGGAAGGCTCGTCATGGCTACCGTTGTCCAAAGGGTAGGGGGTCACGCAACGACGCTGACTTTGACCCCATTCCGATGGGGCTGGTTCCCGACGATGTTCTGCCCCCGCCTGACCTGGTCCTGCCTACCGACCTTACGTCGCGGCAACGTCGCATGGTGCGCCTGGGGGCTTCGGCCCTGCACAGACAGTCGCCGGTCTCTGCCCGGCCGATTGGGGATGGAGAAACGCATCCTAACGGAAGGTGTGATGGATGGTTTCATCCCGGGCGAGGGGGCCGCTTTCGTGGCCTTGGCCCTCACAGGCCCTCATTCACGAGCCAAGGCCGCCATTATCGGCACCGGGGTCCGCCAAGATGCCGGGCATGTTATGGCACCGAGACCGCCAAGGGCGAGGGGCAGTCAAAGGCGCTCGAACCCGTCCCTGACCCAGGGATACCGATTGTTCTCGTGTGAACGGCGTCCTCCCGTTCGTCGTCGAGGAGAATTGGGCCTGAAATTTTTCGAAAAGAGCACCCCATGAGTCCCATCAAGCCTCTCCCCAAGGCTGCTCGGCTCGGTTTGACGCAGTCGAATGTGCGGGGAAATAGTATGCTCCGGGGCTTTCGCCTCGTGCTAGCTACGGGTGCATAGATAGGGGCACGTTACTTAATGACGACCACGAAAGTGAATAGTCTTCGAATACAGATGTTGTTGATCGTAGCGTCGCTGGGTGCGTGCTCGTTCAATCCAAAAACACCGCCCAAACACTCGAAATGTTCCTCCGCAACCAGCGTCTGTGAACCCCAAGGCCATATCTGCACCGAGTTCCCGCAGGTTGGCTCTGGAGTATTCTTCTGTTGTAAGAACGCCAACTGCCAGGGCGAGGGAGACAGTGGTCTGCCGTCCCCGCCAGCACCGGGAGGTTCTGGCGGGGGCGGAATCAACAAAGGCGGAGGGGGGACATCGGGCGGAACAACCGGTACCGGAGGGACGGGCAGCCGAGTGGAACAGGAGGTCGACTCGGGCGCGGGCGGGGTGGCGGGACAATCGACCGGCGGCCGAGACGCGGCAACGGTCAATGGTGGGAGGGATACCAGTTCAGCGGGTGTGGTCATCGAAGCTCGGGACGCGGCAGTTTTGCGAAATGGGGAGGACAGCCGCTTTTTTGACGCCGGAGGCCGTGAGTTGGGAGCTCCAGCCTGCCAGTCGACGTGTAATCTCAACGCAAAAAGGTGCGGCGCAGGACGGGGCATTCAGAGATGCGATGAGATCAATGGCTGCCCCGGGTGGGGATCGGAGGTCGCCTGCCCAGGGGGCCAGGTCTGTGAAGGGGTTTCTCCGTCGGCAGTCTGTGCTTGTCCGGCTGGGTGCCTTCAGGGGGGGCGGCGCTGTGCCGTCGGCGGAGGGATACAGGAATGCGTACTTCAAGGCGGCTGCCCCGTCTGGGGAGCCGAGTCGACGTGCCCATCGCCCAGGGCTTGCGGGGGGGCACCGGGGATGGCGGTCTGCACTTGCCCCAGCCTCTGCACTCTCGGCGCAAAAAAATGCGGAGGATCGGTCGTTCAGGAATGTTTGGTGCTTTCGAATGGCTGCCCTGGTTGGAATAGCGCAACGTCCTGCCAATTGCCCCAAATGTGCCAGGAATCCGGCATTGCAGCCACCTGTTCATGTCCCACATCTTGCGCGATCGGGGCCCGGCAGTGTGGCACCGCTGGTGGAGTGCAAGAATGCATTACGCGGAATGGCTGTCCTTCTTGGGGGGATGAACAGGCCTGCAGCGTCCCCAACGGAACACCAAAATGCGCGGCCGGCGTTTGTGCGGTGGCGTCCTGTAAAAGTGGCTACCGCGATTGTGTTCCTACCGTAAGTGGTTGCGAGACTGCCGTCACCTCCGATGTCGAAAATTGTGGTGGTTGCGGACAAAAATGCCTTCCGAACTCGACCTGTTCCACCGAAACCTGCAACACGCCGATAGGCTATCCCGTGAAAGACTGCGCCGCAGGTTTGGGGTCATACAAGGACCAAATGGGTGGCTATTCCATCGTGATTCCTAAAGGGGGAACGCTCAAATCATTCGGGATAATTCCCGAAACGGATGGAACGTGGAACTTGGTCTTGTACTCTGACGTGGGCGGACAGCCGGGAAGTCTGATTGCTCAGACCGGCGACCGTCCATTGGTCGCCTACGGTGGTGCCTTTGAGTTGGCGGTCCCTGCTACACCTATCACGGCCGGAACCTATTGGCTTATGGACCTTAGCCACTTGGAAACCCGGCCGAGGATCTGCGTATCGTTAACTGCTGGGGAGCTGCGTCTTTGGCAAACGAACGAAGGCGTATCCGGTGATCCGCCGGCGCAGTTCCCTGCGCCTTCAACGTCGACGTACGTCAGCTTCCAGCGTCCATGGAACACTTTTGTTGTGGTCCAGATGCCAGGTGGCTGAGGTGGCAAGGACGACGTTGGTTGCCACCTGTGTGTTCGTTGTCGGTGGGCTATGTCCACAACCAGCGGAAGCGACATATTCGGTTCTGGTGGCTGATACGCGAAACAACGTCGTCGGTGTGGCTGCGGCCTCCTGTGTCCCTTTTTCTATTTCAGATCTCTATCGGGCGTCGCCGGGGAAGGGTGCGGTGGTTGCTCAGGCGTATTCTTCAACGGCGGGGCGGGATTTGGCTTCAGATTTGATTGGGAAGGGTGTGCCCCCTGGGGAGATTGTGGCGGCGCTTTCAACGCCTACGTTTGATCCGTCTGCCAATCTTCGACAGTATGGACTTGTGGATACGCGGGGCCGTTCGGCAGTTTTTAGTGGTTCCTCGTTGGACGCCTGGGTCGGGGGCCGTCAGGGCCATTCGAAAACCATCGTCTACGCGATTCAGGGAAATTTCCTTTCCAACGAACGTGTCTTGGTTCAGTTGGAAAAGGAACTTTTGATCGAACGAAAAGATCTCTCAGAGCGACTCATGATGGCACTGGAGGCTGCGTCCAATGGAGGGGAAGGCGATTCTAGATGTACGAAGACATATTCCATACCTGCGACCGCTGCCTTCCTTTCTGTCGATGCAGCCGATGGTAGGCACCTCGTGCGTCTCTCCGTATTAATTCGCAGTGGAGAGAGCGCCATTGGACGCCTTCGTCAAGACCTTGCGGCATGGAGGGGGGCCCATCCTGGTGCAGTTCGAGAGCTGAATCCGCCCTCCGCGGGTTGCTCCGTTGCTGACGGATGTGCGCCAGGCGGGCCTCTTGCGAGTTTGACCGTCGCTGTCTTCTCTGTGCTGGTCTTTCTTAGAGCCGGAAAAAGGAGCCGCAGCCTCTAAGTGACGAATCAGGAAAATGGGTCTTCTTTATGCCCGAACGGCGGGGGGTATCCCTCGTCCCCGGGTGGACCGTGTACGATCGCCCTTTCTATGTGGCGTCCGTTTAGGGGGACCGTGGCGCACGTCCTAGGTTGAGAAAAGCAGGTTCGAATCCTCCGCTCGGACAAAGCCTCCGACCATTTCAGTTCTTGCATTCGGCGATCTGAGCTTTTCCGGCGATAACGACTTCCTGAGTTTGCTTGCAAAGCACGCATTCGTAAACAACAGATACCTTCTCGACCTTGAGTTGGTACATGTTCGTGTCAATGCAGTGATTTTCGAATATGTAACCCTTGGCAGATCGGGGGTCGGCGACCGCGACTTTGATGACGGTTGCTGAATTCCGTTTCTTTCCCTCACCGGGACTCTTCCCCTGTTTTTCTAACCAAGAATGATCGCAAGCGTGCCTTCCTTGCGTTCGACGTGGACCCTGTTTCGTTCGCTTGTCGGCATAGCTGGGACTTGACGATCGACGCCCGAGACTTTTGTATGGTCGCCGCGCCCCCGCGCGCGCAGGCCGACGCCTGGCGCGTCCGCCCCATCATGACCCAACCTTTGCACGTCCGTGCTGTCGGGCTGATTCTGGCAATCAGAAAGTGACCACTTTGGCCTTCTGAAACTGATCCACCCCTGTTCATTTGTTCCGTAAATCCTTCCGGCTACGTGGCGGGCGGTGTTCGGCGGTCTCCTTTTTCACTAAGCGTTGTTTGGTCCGCGGTTTTGTTGGGGTGGCCTTTGCGGTTTTGCATCCGGTAGC
>JAYUUT010000492.1:0-5185 GCA_043754455.1 Myxococcales bacterium | reverse complement strand
CCCACGCCTCGGGTCCGGGGTCGTTGATCATAGTCGCGTTCTTGGGGGTACTCGGGGCAGCCGCTACCAACGTTGCTGTCCGAAGGTTGCTCAGTCGGTATCGCCCCCCGGCCAGCCGCCCGCAGGGGTTAGGCGGGGCGTGGTTTGTGTTGTGGCCCGCCCTCGGGATGATGATGGTAGGTCTGAAAACTCGCGTGCCGTCCGGATGGGTGGAGCCGGTTGACAAGATTCTTCTGGCGACCGCTACGATAGCGGCGGCCGTGCTGGTGGCCAGAATCATCGGCTTTCTTGAGGAAGTCGTCTTCGCGCGCATTTACGAACGCGCAGCCGTTTCGGATCCGCTCGATGCACGGCGGTTGCGGACGAAGCTCGGTTTCCTTCGAAAGGTGATCCTGGTGTTTGTGGTGGTAGTCGCGACATCCGTCGTTCTTATGAGCTTCACGGCCATTCGGCAGTTTGGAACAAGCTTATTGGCGTCTGCGGGAATTGCAGGAATTGTGGTGGGGGTCGCGGCACAAAAAACTCTAGGAAACTTTCTAGCGGGACTCCAAGTCGCGTTCACTCAACCTTTGCGCATCGACGATGACGTGGTCATTGAGGGTGAGTGGGGGACGGTTGAGGAGATTGCGTTGACCTATGTCGTCATACGACTCTGGGATTTGCGTCGGCTCATCCTACCCATTGCTTACCTGACCGAGAAGCCTTTTCAGAACTGGACACGGCAGAGCGCGAATCTGCTTGGCAGTGTTTTTCTATTTGTGGATTTCTCCATCGCCCTTGATGATTTGAGGGCCGAGTTACAACGGCTGGTATCTGAAAGTCGGTTTTGGGATGGTACGGTCGCGAACCTCCAGGTCACGGACGCCACCGAGCTGTCCGTGCAACTTCGTGCGCTGGTGAGCGCTCGCAACGCCGGCGAGCTGTGGGACCTGCGCTGTGTAGTTCGCGAAGGACTGCTGCGGTTTCTTCAGCTTCGCGCGCCTGACGCATTTCCGCGCCGTCGCAATCAGATGAACCTCGCGAATGCAGGCGACCCCATGCCCGGCCAGAAGCCGGCCACCAGCGCTTAGCGCCATTGCCTCATGTCGTGCCGCGTGATAGGCCCGAACATCATGAAATGTCGGTTCGATTTGCAGCACTTGGCCTTTTTGGCGGTTTTCATAGGCATTGGTTGTGGCAAGGACGAGGATTCGATCGCATCAGACGGCCCGGCGGTTTTGATCGTCGATGATGGATTCGATTTGTCGCTGCCGATTTTCAAGAACCGGGTCATCGCGTCCTACACGATTGTTTGTAGTGATCCCCCCGTGGTACCGCGTGCCGATGCCGGCGCTTTGGTGTCCGATGCTGGTACGCCGATGTCTGACGAGAAAGCCCGCGCGATAGAGTCTTTGATGTTGCGGGATGAACGATGTCGGCTGCAACCAGGGTTGGTCGACAAACCCGATCCGTTGGCATCCATCGCGCGGTTCAAAGATCGCTGGAACAAAATGGTGGCGGCTGACAAGGCAGGCAACGCCGTGTTTACGGACGCCGAACGCATGGAAATCGGGGAAGCTGCGAAGGCGGGTTTGAACAGCGCCCGGTTTCACGGCAGCGCAACCGCCAGCGTGATTGCCACCCTGAATCCGCGCGCACGCCTGGTCTTGGTCGAAATTCAACTGTCCACTAAGGACGCCGTCGAGCGGGGCTTCACCTGCCTGGATCAGGCGGCCATCGACAGGACCGTCGAAATCTACGTAGACCCCGACTATCGGAGCGCGGTCAGCGCGCAGCCCCGGTCCACCCTGGATGCCGAGATTTATGATCTATACGCAAAACACGGCATCGGAATCATAAACACCAGTTTTGGTGAACTGCCCCGCACCACGCTAGAAAACCTGCAAATCGCCAAGAAATGCGCCCCGGTAAAATTGGGCCCTTTGTTCGCGGCGCGGGGGGAACTTTCACGACTGCGCGACGCCACCACCCGTCCCAACACCGTCCTGGTGGTGCGGTCAGCGGGCAATGACGGCGCGGTAGTGAATGACACGAACGACGATCCCGGTTGTTATGTGGCAGACGTTCCCCGGCTGACCGTGGGGGCATCCAGCCCCGCCGGGGTGCAAAGCAAATTCACCAACCGCGGCAAATGTGTTGATCTGTACGCACCGGGCGAAGATGTCGTTGGTTGGTTGCCCGGGAACTGGCTGTTTCCTTTGGCAGGAACCAGTTTCTCAGCACCGCTGATGGCGCGGCTGCTTAGCCAAGAAACCTGGGGCGGAACATTTACCCCCGCTGCGGCCCGGGCCCGCGCCATGGCCCAAAGGGGCGACGATGGCATCGTGCCCGAATCTAAATTTCCGGCGAAGCTTTTGTATCGTCGCACCCCCAGCACCGTAAACGCCCTGACCCTAGAAGGCAGCCCCCCTGTGCACCCCATCGATCCCTTGCGGGTCGACGACTTGATCGACCCGCGCGCCCTCAAAGATTTGATCGCTCCCTTGTTAGCCCGTTGAACCGGGCCCGCTGAACCGGGCCCCCGACTTGCCTATTTGGCTTTCGGCGCCGCGCCTTTGGGCGCCTTGGTCAGATCCAGCACCTTAATGCTGCGAAATTCAATCTTGTCGCCATGATCCTGTAGATCGATGTGGCCCGCGTTGGTCTTGGCATAGGTCGCGACCTTGGCCCACTTGCTGCCCGCCACGCGGGTGGTCCAGTCGGGGCTGCCGATTTCCGCGTCGACAACCTTTTCGCCGTTGAGCCAATGTTCCACGTGATTGCCCTTGACCACGATCCGGGTGCTGTTCCAGCCACCGGCCGGTTTGACGACCTTCTTGGCTGGTGCGATCACGTCGTACAGCGATCCCGATGTGCGGTTGCCGTCTTTGCCGGCCTTGGCATCGGGATGACGATCGTCGTCCAGCAATTGGTATTCGGGGCCCGTTAGGTAGGCCGCCTTTTCCGTTACGGCGGCTCGGTAGATGATGCCGCTGTTGCCACCCTCGGCGATCTTCCATTCAGTCTGGAACTCGAAATCGGAAAATTCGGCCTCGGTCATTAGGTCGCCGCCTTTATCGACCCGCGCCAAAACCCCGTCCTGCACCTTCCATCCCGCGGGGGCCTCCGGCTTGGCGAAACCCGTCCAGCCCTTGGTCGTCTTGCCGTCAAACAGCAGAGTCCATCCCGCCTTTTTTTCGGCAGCGGTCAACCTGTTGGGCTTGCCCGGCGCTGCGTGGGCAAGGCCCCCGGCGGTCAAGGCGACGAAACCAAGGCTAAGTATCAAATTGCTGCGCATGCGGTGTTCCTCCAGAAAGTTCAAGAATCGGGCACACCCTACCTCAAAATTGCCTCAGCCTTGGACGCACGAGACGTACCCTTATTCTGTCATATTGTATGTCATAATCAAAACATGTTTAGGAACATAAACGGTTTTTTATCAAAGTGGTGGTCCCGGCCTGACCGGAAGCCGCTGCTGCTTCGTGGGGCCCGACAGGTGGGAAAGACCTGGGCCTGTCGCGCTCTTGCTAAGGCCATCGGCGCCGACCTCGTCGAGATCAACTTCGAGTTGCAACCGGAATGCAAACAGGCCTTCACCAGCTTGTCGCCCACGCAGATCCTCAAGTCCCTGTCTCTCCTGGGTTTTCCCTTGGCGAGCCCAGGACGACACTTGCTTTTCCTGGACGAAATCCAGGAATGCCCACAAGCCATCGTCGCCCTCCGATATTTCTACGAACAGATGCCTCACCTGCACGTGATCGGCACGGGTTCGTTGTTGGAATTTGCATTGGACCAAGAGCAGTTTTCCATGCCCGTCGGCCGCATCGAGAGCGCCTGGTTGCATCCCATGAGTCTGGGCGAGTTTCTCCGTGCCAAGGGAAACCCCGGATTAGCCGAGGCCATCGAGGCCGCGCCTTTCCAAAACGCCCTGCCCGAATCCGCCCACCTGCATGCGTTCAAGGAATTGCGGGAATACCTTTTTTGCGGCGGCATGCCCCAAGCCGTTCACGCCATGACGACGACGCAGGACGTGGAATCCGTACGCCGCACCCACCGGAGCATCCTGCAAACCTATCGGCAGGACTTCTACAAATACGCGCCTCGCATCAAGGCCGCTGTGGCAGAAAGCCTTTTTCTCAAAGCGCCCGGCCTGGTGGGCGGACGGTTTAAGTTCAGCAAGGTGGACGCGGAATTGCGAACCACAGACATCAAGCCCGCAGTCGAGGCGTTGGAAAAAGCTGGCGTGATCCGCCGGGTCATCCATTCCTCGGGGCAAGGGCTGCCTCTGGCCACAGACGCCAATCCGCGCATTGCAAAATTGGTTCTGTTGGACGTAGGGTTGATGCATGCGTCCTTGCACATAGGCTCGCAGTTGGTGCAGGAGCCGGATCTGCTTGGAGTTCATCGCGGCGCCGTGGCGGAACAGTTTGTGGCACAGGAGCTCATAGCCTCCGCCCCACCGGATGAGGAACCCGAACTATATTTTTGGGCGCGGGAGGCTCTTAACAGCCAAGCCGAGGTGGACTACCTGGTGGCTTGGGGGTCTAAGGTCCTACCCATCGAAGTGAAGGCGGGGGCGTCGGGGACGTTGAAAAGCCTCCATAGCTTTTTGCAGTCGCATCCGCATAGTCCAGTAGGGGTGAGGTTGTATTCGGGGGCGGCCCTTCAAGAGCCGCGACTACGGCACCTCCCGATTTATCTGGCTGGAGCGTTGAAGAAGATGCAGTAGGCGGCCAAGGCAATGCCGTTTGGGGGTTCCCGTCCCCTCACGGTCGGGATAGAACGCCTACTGACACATGCGCATCGTCGTGCTGGCTTGTTTCTTTCTTTCTGGGGCCTCGGGGCTGGTTCTGGAAATGTTGTGGACGCGGATGCTGACGTTGGTGTTCGGCAGCACGACCTTGGCGATTGCCACGGTGTTGACGGCATTCATGGGGGGGCTGGGCCTGGGATCATATCTGGCGGGGCGATGCAGCGATCGGGTGCGCGATCCGGTGCGGGCCTACGCCTTTGCTGAAGCCATCGTGGGCGTGTACGCGCTGGCGGTCCCCCTGGTCATGGCGCGGTTCCCTAGTCTGAACCACACGCTGTGGCTGGCGTTCGGTGACCGGTATGCGCTGTTGTCCCTGTTGCGGTTTGTGGCGTCGGCGGGATTGTTGCTGGTTCCGACGACGTTGATGGGCGCCACCCTGCCCTTGCTGGCGCG
>JAYUUT010000491.1:0-5820 GCA_043754455.1 Myxococcales bacterium | reverse complement strand
CCTTGCCCCTTCTGCCGCAGCGCGCGGGGCCACGCCTGCCCCCCTGAAGGCCGCCCATGGCGCCGTGGCCGCGGACAATCCGCAGGCGGCGGCGGCGGGCCTGGAACTGCTGAAGGCGGGGGGCAATGCGGCGGACGCAGCCTGTGCCACCGCCCTGGCCTTGGGGGTGGTCAACCCGCACGCCTCGGGGCTGGGTGGGGGTGGTTTTGCCCTTATCTACATCGCGAAGGAAAAAAAAACCTACGCCCTGGATTTTCGCGAAAAAGCGCCCGCCGCGACCCGGGCCGACCTGTATTTCAAGGACGGAAAGGCTATTGGGCAACTGTCGCGAAAGGGTGGCCTTGCCGTGGGGGTCCCGGGCGAGCCGCGGGGTCTGGGGGAATTGGTCAAACGCTTCGGGAAAAAGGGGTTCGCGGCCTGTGTGGCACCGGCTGAAAAACTGACACGTGGATTTCCCGCGTCGGAACGAATGCGGGAAACCGCGGACATGGCGGCCAAGAACCCCGAGGGGGCCAAGGCGGTGACCCGCGCGCTGAAATTTACGGCCCCGCTGAACGTCGGGGACAAGGTCATGCGGCCCGAACTGGGGGCGACGCTGGCCAAACTTCGGAAACTGGGGCCCGATGCGTTTTACAAGGGCCCCATCGCTGACGCGATCGTGGCGGCTGTTAAACAGTCTGGGGGGCTGATGACGGTCGAAGATCTGGCGGCCTACAACGTGGTCGAACGCACGCCGCTACAGGTCGATTACCGGGGGCGGCAGGTCTATTTGATGCCACCGCCGTCGTCGGGCGGGATCGTGATGGCCGAAGCCCTGGGCATCCTGGCCGCGCGTGTGCCTGACCTGGGCAAGCTGGGGGCAGGTTCCAGCGCCTATTTGCATCTGCTGGCGGAGGCGTTGAAACACGGGTTTGCCGATCGGGCGCGGCACCTAGGGGATTCGGATTTCGTGGAGGTGCCCATGAAAAAACTAATGGATCCTGCGTATCACAAGGCCCTGGCCGCGCGAATTGACGACAACAAAATCCTGGCCCCCGAAAAATATGGACTGCCTTCGGCGCCGGGTGCGGCCAAGGATGATGGGGGCACGGCGCATTTGTCGGTCATTGATGCCGAAGGCAACGCGGTGGCGTTAACCACGACGGTGAACCATTGGTTCGGATCGGGGGTCATCGCGGGTGACACGGGCATTGTGCTGAACAACCAGATGGATGATTTTTCGCTGGCGCCCGAGACGCCCAATGGATTTGGTCTTATCGGTTATGACAAAAATCTGATCGCAGCGGGAAAACGGCCTTTGTCATCGATGTCGCCCACCCTGGTCGTCGAAGATGGCGCGATTCGCATGGCGGTTGGCGGGGCAGGGGGGCCTACGATTATTAGTGGGACTTTGCAGGTGTTGTTGAACGTCATCGATTTCAAGATGGACGCACAGCAGGCCAGTTCCGCCCTTCGGGTTCACCACCAATGGCGGCCGTTTGAACTGTCCTATGAAGAAGGCACGCCCCGGGACGTTGTCGATGGATTAGAAAAACGCGGACACAAGACCAAACCACGGCAACATCTGACCCTGGTCAATGTTGTGGTGCGAACGCGGGACGGGGTCGAAGCCGCCAGCGAATTTCGGGGCAGCGGATACCCCGCCGGATACTGACAAGGAGTCATCACATGCCAGGACCCATCCGAAAAATCCTGATCGCCAACCGGGGTGAAATCGCCTGCCGGGTGATCCGCACCTGTCGGGAAATGGGCATCGCCACGGTTGCTGTGTTCAGCGAGGCCGACCGCGAGGGGGTGTTCGTGCGCATGGCGGACGAAGCCGTCCCGATTGGTCCGGCCCCGGCCCGTGACAGTTACCTGCGCGGCGACAAGATCCTAGAAGCGGTCCGGTTGACCGGGGCCGACGCGGTTCACCCCGGGTATGGCTTCCTGTCTGAAAACGCTGAATTTGCCGAAGCCTGTGCGGCCGCGGGCGTGACGTTCATTGGCCCCCCGCCGTCAGCGATTCGGGCGATGGGCGGAAAAACGGCCGCGCGACAGCACATGCAGGCCGCAGGTGTGCCTATCGTGCCGGGCGACAACGGCCCTGATGGAAAAGGGTTTGCCACCTTGGAAGAAGCCCGGGCGGCGGCCGCACAGATTGGATATCCGGTGATGTTAAAGGCGGCGTCGGGGGGCGGGGGACGCGGGATGCGCCTTGTCGACAGCGAGGAAAAATTGGGCGCGGCCCTAGAGGGCGCGCGGCGCGAATCCAAGGCCGCGTTTGGCGACGACACCATCTATCTGGAAAAGGCCATCGTTCGGGCCAAACACATTGAAATCCAGGTATTCGGTGACAGCCACGGCGGTGCGGTCCATCTGTTTGAACGGGACTGTTCAGTTCAGCGCCGCAATCAAAAAGTCATCGAAGAGGCGCCATCGCCCGCGATTTCCGAAGACACCCGCCAGCGCATGGGCGAGGTCGCGGTTCGCGCGGCGCTGAGCGTGGGCTACGTCGGCGCGGGGACGATCGAAATGTTGTACGACCAGGCGTCGGGGGGATTTTATTTTCTGGAAATGAACACCCGTTTGCAGGTCGAACATCCGGTCACCGAATTGATCACGGGCCTAGATCTGGTGCGCTGGCAGATTGAAGTGGCCCAGGGGGGGCGGTTGCCGCTGGCCCAGCACGAAATCGTGCGCCGGGGGGCTGCCATCGAATGCCGCATTTATGCGGAGGATGCCGTGAAATTCCTGCCGTCTCCCGGCACCATCACCACCTTGCGCACGCCCGCGGGGCCCGGTGTGCGGGATGATTCAGGCGTGGCCGAAGGCAGTGTGATTTCGGTTTATTACGATCCGATGATTTCTAAATTGTGCGTGTGGGCCGCAGATCGTCCGGCGGCGATCGCGCGCATGGCGAGGGCCCTTGGGGAATATGAAGTTGCTGGGATTCGCACGAATCTGGCCTTCCACGGCCTGGTGATGCAGCACCCGGTGTTTGCGCGCGGCGATTACGACACGGGGTTCATCGAAAGACACAAACCCGACCTGACCCCGACGCCTGCCGATGTGGCCACTGTGCGGCGCGCGGTTGTCGCGGCGGCGGTCCATGTCGCGATGACGACAAAGGCGACCGCGCCTGATGTCACATCCGGCCTGTCGGCCTGGCGTCAGGAAGTTCTGAAGTGATGACTGACGACGAACGAAGCGCTCTGCGGGCGCCCGATCCCTTGGTATTTTGGGTGGGATTGGGCGCCACGGTCCTGCTGGGTTTGTTGGTCGGCGTTTACGTGTTTTGAGGTGCGGGCCGCCGACGGAACTGTCGTGTTGGCTGTTGTTCTTGAAGGGAGGCCCCGCCTTCTTCCCGAGGGCAACGTGCACCTTAGGTTCTGAAGAGGACGTTCGGTGTCGACATTCTGGGTCCTGTTTGCCAGGGGGAGCTGCGGCTTATCGCGCTCGTGAGGACCAATACTGACAGCGATGGGGCTACCCACGGAAGGCCCGAAGGCCGCGTGCGCGCATTCACGCCGTGAAGCGGCTGGTGGCGGTGGCGACGTGGACGACGGACAGAGCGCCTGGTCAAACTAACTGCAACATCGGCACCCGCGTGAAACGGGGGCGGAGCCGTGTCTGAGGGGGCGGATTTTCAGGCAGAAACGGTCGGCCCGGGGGCAAAAACCTGTGCTGAAAGTGCCATCAGGAGGGGTGTTCGCCCGTGACTGACGGCGTCGTGCTAAAAAAAGCGCCCGGTGAAATGGTCTTCGATTCACTTATGTTCGCCGAGGACGATTAGAACCGGCAGCGGCTGCGACAACCCGCCGCAATAGCTTTCCATTAACACCCTCGCTCCGTTTATTTGTGAGACATTGGCGACCAATGCCGCAGTAAGACAATTCATGACGCGATGGCATATCCAAGATTCTCGGCCAGCTTTTTTTGTCAGCGGCCTGATGTTCCTGTACGGCCTGGTGGCGTTCGCAGCGGCGCTGTCCAATCCCGCTGGACGAATCTCGTCGCTACAGACGGGGTTTTGTTTCTTCGTGGGCGCAGTCGGGCTCTGGAGAAAACAGCCCTGGGCGATCTCCTACGGAAAGGGAATCGCGATTCCGTTCCTGTTGTTCGACGCCGTGACCATCGCCTCTGTCATCGTGTCGAGCCGTCCGCCGCAGGCGCCGATCCTAGGCATCGCCAGCGCTCTGTTGCTCGTGCTGCTCCAGTCAAAGCACCTTCGACCAGACACACCGCCGCTCGTCCGTGCAGAGCACTGGCCGGTGATCTTCGCGAGCGTCACTTTGATGTCCTTCATCGTGTCGCTCACCAACCCGGTGGCCGCCCAGGCGGGTGACGTGATGTACTTGATTGAGAACTGGAGGGGATGGTGGTCCCCCGCGCCCGTGGCGCTCGCGGTTTGGTCCTACGTGAAAGGGGCAAAGGTCGCGGCCGGAATCCTTCTGATCGGTACCGGGGCCGGTCTGCTGTACGTCGCCCCGTTCGCGCAACCGAACGCCATCGCTAACTATCGCACGTTCTTTCAACCACTCGGCATGGGAGCTTCGTTGGTGGCCGTCGTGATTTCGTTTTGGACACGCGGCCGCCGCGCGATCCGATGAGAGCCTCCTTGGGGCAACGTGCTGATAAGCGCGTTTGCAAGCCGTGGGCTGTGTGCTGACCTGTTCCGCCATGTCCTTGCGGAACAAGAACTTCTGCTGGGAGAGTTCGTCCTTGCGGAGCTAAATCGTGTCCTAATCGAACGTATCAAGGTGCCTCGCCAGACTGTTGCTGACATCGAAGACCTGCTTCGGGGGCACGAGGTCGTGGGCAAGCCCAAACAGCACCTCTCCCTTGGCCTTCGGGATCCTGACGACGAGTGGATCGTCGCGTCTGCGGTTGCAGGCAAGGCCGATGCCTTGGTTTCCGGCGATGCCGACATCCTCGAAGCCTCGGCGCGAACTCCGATCCGTATCTTCACTCCTCGTCAGTTTTGGGAGCATCTGCGCGGGGCCAAAGGCTCCGGCGGACGGGCCAAGGCGCTTGCGACCTTAACGCTGGTTCAGCGCCGCAATCAAAAAGTCATCGAAGAGGCGCCATCGCCCGCGATTTCCGAAGACACCCGCCCCTGCATGGGCGAGGTCGCGGTTCGCGCGGCGTTAAGCGTGGGCTACGTCGGCGCCGGGACGATCGAAATGCTGTGCGACCAAGCGTCGGGGGGATTTTACTTTCTGGAAATGAACACCCGTTTGCAGGTCGAACATCCGGTCACCGAATTGATCACGGGCCTAGATCTGGTGCGATGGCAGATTGAAGTGGCCTAGGGGGGGCGGTTGCCGCTTTCTCAGCACGAAATCGTGCGCCGCGGGGCCGCCATTGATGCCGCGTTTACGCCGAAGACGCCGTGAAATTCCTGCTGTCTCCCGGCACCCTCACCACCTTGCGCACGCCCGCGGGGCCCGGGGTGCGGGATGATTCAGGCGTGGCCGAAGGCAGTGTGCCACGACCCCAAGACCACGGTCGTTTGAACTCTAGATGCACGTTGCCTTGGCAAGCAAGCGCGAAGCCGCTGGATTCGCTGTGCTGACGGATCGTTAACGCCCCGGCTGCCAGGCGTTTCTTCCGGAAGAAAAGTCGTGAATCGTATTTAGTTCGCCGGGCCAGCGGCCGATATCCCCCTTCAGTTGCCGACGTGGCTGTCTGACAGCGCTTCGTATGAGGGGTCACATGCAGGTGGACAAAAACAAATTCTTTGGGAGGGTGGCGGTGGTCGCGGCGATGCTGGTCCTGCTGTCCGGCTGCGGCAAAGACTACCTCATTGGTCGCATTCGGTTGGGCCAGGTTCAAGGT
>JAYUUT010000490.1:0-3617 GCA_043754455.1 Myxococcales bacterium | reverse complement strand
CTGTTCCAGCAACCCCGAATCTGGGAAAATCCGAAATATCGTCACGGTGTCAGCGCCCTGATTTGCGACCAGCATCAGGGTGCCCGTCGGATCGATGTGGAAGTTTCGCGGTGTCTTTATGGTGCGCGTTTCGTGGCCCAGCAGCGTCATCTTGCCGTCTTTCGCCAACGTGAAAATCACAATGCTGTTGTGACCCCGGTTCGATCCATACAGGTACTTCCCCGAGGGGTGGACGTGAATGTCCGCTGTCGAATTGTCGCCCGTGAAGCCCTCGGGCAGGGTGCTGACGGTTTGTAGTTCAGTCAGGTATCCTGATTCGGCGCCCATTTTGTAGGCGGTCACGGTCGAATCCAATTCGTTGATGACATAGGCCATGGTGCCGTTCGGGTGAAAGGCGAGGTGGCGGGGACCACCTTTCAGTTTCTCGCGGACGCGATCATGATCGTTGAAATCCAATCGGCCGGTTTCGGGATCGAAGCGAAACTGCGTCACGAAGGGCCCCCCCTTGCAGGGGACGAACACGTGTTTGTTGTTGGGGCTGGTTTGAATCTGGTGCGGGTTCACGCCCTGGCCTAGATTCGCCTGGTCCACGGGCGCGCCCAATGTGCCGTCAGGCCCCACGGGCAGAACTTCGATGACACCGGGCAGGGCGTGGGCATAATTGGCCACCAACAGGAACCGTCCGGCCCGGTCGGTCGACAAATGGGCGGGGCTGGCCCCTCCCGACGCGGTGTCGTTGATGCGGGTCAGCCCACCGGATTTGCGGTCCACGGCAAATGCGGTGACCCGGCCGTTATTGGTTTCGTTGGCCGCGAAGACGAAACGCCCTTTGGGGTCGAAGGCGAGGAACGAAGGGTTGTCGCCGCCCGGCACCTGCCCTGAAGGCGTCAGCGTGCCCGCCGCAACGTTGAGGCGAAAAACGCGAATTTCAGGGCGATACCCGCCTACGTACACCAGCGCGCCTGATGCGGGTGCTGGGGACAAGGGTGGTGCAACGGCCGCCTGAGGTGGCGCTGTGGCGCAGCCGACAAGAAGGGGGCCGGTGAATAGAGACGAGACAAAAAGCAGGGTCCGACGGTTCATGGCGCCAATGTTATAACCTGGTCCTGGGCCAATCGACTGGCCGAATCGCCATGCTGATCTCGCGCGAGGACATGACCTTCGATTTTGGCGGCGCCCGCCTGGATCCAGTGCGCGATCGGGTCGTGCTGGGCTGGATGATGAATCAGTTTTTGTATGGCGAGGTGACGGGCATACAGGTGGGGCACTGGCTGTACCAAGCCCCCGACCTTGATGCCGCCCGTTTCTTGGCCCGACAAGCGGTCGAAGAACTACAACACGTTGACAATTTTCTGCGTATTTTAGCGATGTTGGGGGTGGATCCGGGGCCCCCCCATCGGGTGTTGCGATTCCTGGCGACCGATATGATGGGGGCGTCGTGGGCGGAACACGTGGCACTTGAAATGGCGGCGGGTGAGGGGTTTGTGCTGATGTGTTTTTACGCAATCATCGACACATTGGATCACCCTGCGGCAGTGCAAATATTGCAGCGCGCGGTTCGCCAGGAGGAAAGGCACGTCGAATTCGGTGAACGACGAACGACCCTGGCGATAACAGGGCGTCCATCGCTCCGCCGCCGTCTGCTGGGACTGAACCTGGTGTCGCTGTGGGGGGTGCGCCGGCTAGGCAAGTATATGCAGGCGCATCTGCCGAAGGAATCACCGGTGCTGGTGATGTTGCCCGCGTTTGTGGAACAGGTCGCCCGGGTCCACGAACTGCGCCTGGAACGTTTGGGCCTGGTCGATCGCCCGCTGCGGGATTTGTCGTCGGCCAAACGCGCTGTTTTGGTGGCCGAGGCGTACGTCGGAAAATTTCTATTGGCGTGTTGGGGTCGGGTCGTCGCAATTCTGCGGTGGATACCAGGGGTTCCCCAACCAAGGCGGCTAACGGACACCTACCTGACGGATCCGGCGCTGCAGGCACCGGGCGCGGCCCGCGAAGACGATCCTTTGTAAGATTACGAAAGGGCGACGGATGTCCCCCGGAGACGGCCGTATCAAGGCACCCGTTTCCAGGTCGCCCGGAACGCAGTCGCCTTCAACACCGGTTCTTCGACAGCGAGGATGTAGTCCACCCGCCGGTTGCGGGGCTCGTCGCTGTTGTCCGGGGTGACGACGGCGGGTGCGTGTTCGCCAAATCCTTCGTACGCAATGGGCAGCCGCAGTGGCGCTGTCGGTTGCGAAGCCGACCTCTTCGTGTGGAATGCGGCCTGACCACGGGGTCAGCGGATCGTTTCGAAATTGACCACGCCCAGCCCCCGTGTCCCCAGGTGCAACGCCGGGAGGCAGCCGCAAGGACGGTCACGGGGAGCAGAATGTGCCTGAACACCCGCCCATCAAAGTGGGTGGGCACGGGGGTGCGCATAGGGCCTGCGACCTGCCTTGCGACCTGCCTGGAAGACGAGGGGACGCAACTTTGGGGTGACGCTGCCGACAACGGCGGACTGTGCAGGCCGCCACGCGTGTGTTACCGGCAGTCGCGCGCCCGGTGGTCGCCTTCACCGGTCGGCATCCCGAAACGACGGGGCTGTACCGCGTGATGCAGAGGCATCTGGGGACGTTCGAGCAAAGCTGGACCGACGAAGGCGACGGTGGAACGTTGCCGCGTTTTGTGCTGGAAGAATTGCGGGGTTTTCTAGACTGTGGAATTCCACAAAAAGGGTTCGCGCATCTGTATTGCGACAAATGCCGTACGCGACACCTTGTGGCGTTTTGTTGCAAGGGGCGGGGATTTTGCCCCAGTTGCGGAGGCCGCCGCATGGCCGCAGGTGCCGCAAACCTAGTGGATCATGTGCTTCCTGACCATGTGCCGATACGGCAGTAGGTGCCGACGCTGCCCTATGCGTTGCGATTTCCGTTGGCGTTTGATGGGGCGCTACTGGGGGCAGTGTTGCGAATCTTTACAGACACAGTGGGGACGTGGTACCGCAGTCGACAGTCGACAGACGGAAAGCACCTAGGGCAATACGGCGCGGTGACAGCGATACAGCGGGCCAGCTCTGACCTTCGGCTCAATCCACACTTCCATAGCCTGTATGTGGACGGGGTGTATGTGCCCGACGCTGTGGGCCGGGCGCCTGTGTTTCATCCAACGCCGCCACCTGAACAAGACGACATCGAGGCGGTCGTGCACCGTGCGGCCGTGCGTATTGTGCGGTTTCTGGAAAGACGAGGGGTGATTGCGCCCGCAGCCGCGCCCGGGGACGGGGAGCTTCAGGTGGTTGGCAGTGATGACCTGCTGGCCCAGGGGGAAGCGTTGCTGGGGCGGTTGCAGGCGGCGGCGTGTGCAGGGGTGCCGCCTGCGGGGCCCGCGTTCTGAAAGCGACGGGTTTTTGGGCGCGGATTCATCAGGTAGCCGTCCGCCAAGGCTTTTGGTTTTGATGAATTTCGGTCGCTCTGAAACCAACCACGGGCGGGATCTTCTTGCGGGCGGGATCTTCTTGATCTTCTTCAGGGACGGGCGCCAAATACCAGGCGCGGCCGTGAAACCTCAGGCTCGGTGGTGTGAAGCGACGGCGGCAACGTGCGCAGCAGAAGCTGAATCGCACCGATACCAGG
>JAYUUT010000489.1:0-2642 GCA_043754455.1 Myxococcales bacterium | reverse complement strand
TCGGTGATCAACGCCGTCCTGTCCCGTCCCATCTTGTCGAAGAAGCGGTCGGGGGCCTTCCAGCAGGGCAGAAGTTCAGTGGTGGACGTCTCTGCGCAGCCCCGCGCCATGATCCCAGCTATCTGGGCCGCTTCCCACTGGGGCATCTTTGGCCAGTCCGCTACACCGTCGAAATAAGGCCGTCCCCTATGTCCCGTCCGCATCTGGTGCGACATCAACAGTAGCGCGCGGAATTTTTCCCGCGCCAGACGTTCGGCCATGCCTCCTGCGGCGCCAAATCTGGCCCCGTTTAATTGGGGAATGCCCGCGTATAGGGCCCACAGGCTGCGTTCGTTCGGTGTTTCCAGGTATTGGTTCGTCAGCCGGGCCCAGATGTCTGCGGCTTCCGGATTGGGTGGTTCGAGGGCCAGTTCCGGGATCCAATCGTTGGTCGTATGATCTGCCCTTCCGAAAATCGCATCGGCGCTCCACCTTGACAGGGGCATGACGATGGGAACCTTGCCCACGTCTAAGGCCGCCGCGCTTTTCACGAAGGTCAACGCCTCACTTCTGTCCGAAGGTGCCTGATCCCAGGGCAGGCCCCGCGCGCGCAGTTCTTGTCCCAGATCCGCGTCTTCGGACAATATCCGGCCCCCTGGTTGCAAGGGTCGAAACAACGTCGGACTGCAAGGGGTTGTGATGTCGAAGAACCGGCGGTTGGCGGCCACCAGATCCGCGATGGCCATCGCTTGTACGGGGGACCGTCCCTGCGCAAGGGAACGCCGGACAATGTGGGACCGCGAGTACCCGATGCGCGCTAGGTCGATGCCGTCAGGGGCGTGGCACGAAGCGCACGCGCCAAACGTCCCAGGCATACGCAAGGCCCGCAGCCCCGCGACCAAGGCCGACTGGTGTTCGTCGTCTGTGATGGGCGAAAACGGCGGCAACGGGACGTCGCGAAATCCCGGCGGCAGCGCTGCCTGAAGCGGCGGCGCGTCTGCACCTAGGCGTGCGAAATCTGCCTGCAACGCCGCCTGGGGGTATAGGCGTTCAGGAAACGCGGGCATGGTGCCGCGTCCATTGCGAACGACCTGGGCAAATTCCGCCAGCGTCCGCGCACCACGAACGCCGACGATACCGGGCAGGCCCAAGCCAGCTTCGCCGTGACAACCGGCGCAGTTGTCCAGGTAGACCGCCGATACGCCGGTCGCTGTCAGAAAGTGATCCAAGGGATCGCGGCTGCCAGGGGCCGCGACGGTCACGGCGTCCTCGCAAACGGGCGGACCCGATGACATCGTGGGACGGCCCATGTGGATCCGAAGGGGGCCCGCATCGTCCGGGGCGGCGGCGCGACTAGAATCGCAGGCGCAAACCAGGGGCCCCAGCGCAAGGACAAGCGCTACCCAAATGCGGACGCGAAATGCCGAATGCACAGCACTAGGGTGCGGATTTCTTCACGATGTCAGCCGTTGCCACCGTGGTTGTCATCCAGTTGGCCAGGCAAAAATCCATGGCGGCGCCGCCAGATGATTTGGCCAACGCAGAAAACACCTTGTCTGGGCCGCCGCCGGAACATAGGCCGGTGCTGCTCATGGCCAGGGGGGCGACAGAAACCACCACGGGCTTTTTGTCCTGGGGTTGGGCAGCGACAAGATCCGTCCACTGCGTCGGCGTTAGGAAACCGGCGCCGCCACCCGCGACGAAGACATAGATCCGGCGGGCGTTGGGCCGGAAGAAGTCCATCAGCTTGCCGCGTAGGGGTTCCAGTTCCCACAGCCATTGGTGTTCGAGCGATCCCACGCTAACCCCCGCCAACATCGCCAGATCTTTGCCGCAGATGACGGGCCCCTTCGTCGAGTTTGGTGTCAGGGCCGGAAAATCCGAAGCCGACTCCGGACATCCAAGGACGATGGACGCGATCAGGCCCTTGCTGGGCTCTAGTCCCAGATCAACCGCGCGAAACCGGTCAAATCCCATCTTTCCATCCAGCGCCGACAGGAACGTGCCATCCATCGCCTCGCGGGGCGCGATCAAAGCCATGCGCAGATCAACGCCCTCGGTCTTGCGAAGGCCGTCCAACATTTTGGCCAACTGGGCCCCGTAGGCTTTGTCATCCAGTCCCGATGTCATCTGGGTAGCGGTGATGACCACAACATCTACCGCGTGCGCTGCGGCAACGACCGGTTTCGGGGCAGCGTCAGCGGCATTCGGCGGGGTTTGCAGCTCGGCAGCATCGAGTTTGACGACGGTAGCACTAGGCATCGCGGCAGCATCGGGGGTCTTGACTACAGGTCCCGCAGACGCCGCGTCCGGTGGGGGCGGCTGACGTACAATCGCCGAGGCGTCGGTGCAAGATGCTCCATACAAGCCCAGACAACCCGCGACAAAAAGTAATCGCCCTGCATACATAGGAGCTCCTTAGGCTGTGATTATTCCACCAGCGCCCAAAGCATGACACGCTGTGACCACAACCGCAAGGACCCCTGAAACGCGCCCTATGGGCCTGACTACTTCAGCCAGTCCGTCATGACTCCCGTGCCGTAGCCCATACGACCAAAACGTTCGAATCCCGTCGCAAATCCCATCGCGGTTCCGATCGTGGCGAACACATCACCGTGTTGGCGGCCAGAATAAGCCAAATGGATATTCGATTTCAAGGCGCC
>JAYUUT010000488.1:0-9228 GCA_043754455.1 Myxococcales bacterium | reverse complement strand
TCGTGGAGGGAGAAGGATTCGAACCTTCGAAGCTAGAAGCGCCAGATTTACAGTCTGGTCCCTTTGGCCGCTCGGGAATCCCTCCGACAGGGTGATGTATTTTTATTTCTTTCGGAGCTGGCGATGGGACTCGAACCCGCAACCTGCTGATTACAAATCAGCTGCTCTACCAGTTGAGCTACGCCAGCGCCGTCGGGAGGTTTTTTTTGGTCTTAAGCGATAAACTCTATTAATCTCGCATGGTTATGGGTTTGTTGGGAAAGGGCATACGGGGCCGATAGGCCCATGAGAGCGCGAACGTATAGTTCGGGATTCAAAGCCTGTCAAGCAATATCCGGGCTCACTGCCGCCCTAGAGAACTTGGCGCTGCACGGCGGGCGCAGATTCGGGAGCCGGTACCCGCGGGGTTGAGTCACGAACTGGGGCGGCCGGGGGCAATGACGCAGGCGGCGATGATCCAGCGGGAACCCCGAGACCTGGAGCCGACGGACCGCGCGGGGTGCCCGTTGACGAAGCCCCGAAATCCAAGGGCATATTAGGATCCAGCAATCGCACCAGTTTTGCGTAGGAAAGCCGTGTCTTTTCAGCCCAATCCGTGTCAACGCCCAGACGCTCGACCATCAAGAGGTTTTCACGGTGCCAACGCAACGACTTCTCGAGCAGGATTCGGATCTTTTTTCGCAGCTCGTCTTGGTAGATAACGCGCGCTTCGGTCCCGAGTTGAGTTGGAATAGGCGCCCCCACAAAGGCATCGTAAAGCTCCTCATAGAGGGAGCCAACTTGAAACCCTGCGGCAGAAGCCCAACGTGGATTGCCGTATTTTATAGTGTCTATATAGGACCGCTGCGCTTTGAGAAGCAGGCCCGCCTTCGCTTCTAGATCCCGCTCCATCTGCGCTTCGGGCAGGCGAATGGGCGATTTGCGAAAACGTTCGTGCGTGATCTCCCCCAGGTTGAACTGGGAGAACGCAAGGTAGAAGTCGGTTTCGAGCCGTTCCTGGCTTTGAATTTGCTGCGCCAAGTTGAGAGCCGATCGGAAGGTTTTTTCTGCCGTGTCGAGGTCCACAAGCTTGAGCTGGGCGTAGCCGCGCCGGGCAATCGCCTCAATGCGGTCGTCCGAACTCAGATCCTTGCGGTCCAAAAGCCTCGCAAAGACTTCGGCCGACGCAGGCCAGTTTTCGAGCTCGGCAAAGCAGGCGCCGGTCTGAAACAGGGCATCTTTGGTGTCGGCATGGTCTGGCCAACGCTCGACCATGGATTTCCATGACGCGATTGCGGCAAGCCACTGTTTCTGATCGCGGAAGGCAAGGCCCCGGTTGTAGAGGGCCGGACGGGCGAACACCGACGCTGGGAATTCTTTGAGAACGCGATCGTAAAGCCGAGTCGCGTCAGCGAACCGGGATTGGGATAAGGCGGCGCCCGCCTGCTCGAAGAGGTCTTCCGCGTCGAAGGATTCGATCTGGGTTCCCGCAGGGCCGGGCGTAGCCACAATTTTCACGGGTTCCATTTCCAGGTGGGTCGCAGGGGCAGGGGCCGGCGCTTCCGCGCGGGGCGCGAGCGTTCCACACCCAACCAAGCAAAAGAGGGCAAGAGCATTCAGGCCAGTGAAACAACGAGTCATGTTGCCCTCCGGGGCGAGGTTGTAAGTCTGACGGACAACGGACAGGCCATCCAGGTTCCCACGCGAGAAGTTCTTGCCGACATCCGACGCCGGTTAGATGATACGGCGTGCCTCTCACGACGTTGATTGACGCTTCGACAATAGCTGAGAAAGTCAGGGACTTGGGCGCCCGGATTGCCAGGGAAATGCCGGAGGGGGAACTGGTGGTGGTGGGGGTGCTGCGAGGGGCGTTCGTGTTCATGGCCGACCTGGTGCGGGCAATCCCCAGGGACGTCCGGTGCGAATTTCTTGCCGTGACCAGCTACGGCGATGCGAACGAGAGTTCAGGCGAGGTAAAAATTGCGGCCGATATTTGTAGTCCGATCGCAGGAAAGAACGTGCTGTTGGTCGAGGACATCGTGGACACCGGCCTGACGCTAAGCTACCTGGCGGATCTGCTGGCGGCACGAAAGCCCAGTTCGCTTGAGATTTGCGCCTTGCTGTCGAAGCCATCCCGGCGCCGGGTGGAAATCCCGGTTCGTTTTGTGGGCTTTGAGGTCCCCGATCGGTTTGTCGTGGGGTACGGACTGGATGCGGGCCAGCGCTACCGAAACCTGCCCCATATCGCGGTTATGGACGACTAAAAGGTTGGCTAGGGAGCCGGGGGCCGACCCATCTTCTGCTTCAGGATGTTGAAGCGTTTTAGGAATTCAAAATGCTGTTTTCGGAAGATAGAAAGATAACGGCGTTCTTTGGAAGTTCGGCGCAAGGCGCCCCGGATTTCCTTCAAAGACGCAAGAAGCTGGGAGGGTTCCGAATACGACGGCAGCAGGGTGTGAAACTTGCTGTTTTCAAGCATTCGAACGTCGCCGGATTCGGTTCCCCGCGGCGGTGTGAATAAGATTCCAACAATATCAGGGGCCGTGGCTTTTAGGGTCTTGAGGACCATGCTACCCGCCAAATCCGGAAGCTGTTCCTTCACGACCGCAATTTGCGGCGCGGATTGGGTGGCAAAATCAAGGGCCTCCCCACCGGACTGAGCCCGGCGCAGGCGCCACCCCTGGTCCGGCGGGAGGGATTTCTCCAGAAAATTGTGCAGATCGTCTTCGTCATCGACAAGCATCAGATTGACGGCGTCTGGATTGCCAACCGGCGTGGCCTGGGATTCGTCGCGGCCGAACAGGCGATCCTCAAGATCGGTCACCTGTCGCTGCATGTCGACCATTTTTCGCAGAAACTCGTCATGAAATTCCGACACGTCGGCCAGCACCCGATCGCGGGACATGTGGTCCCGAACATCGTCAGACGCTGCCAGCACACGATCGCGCAAATAGGGAACCTGGGCCTGCAATTTGATTAAGACATCCGTTGCCCCAGCGCGAAACGCCGGCGCGACGGCATCAAAGGTCTGACGGCCCGTCATGATAAGAACGCTGGTAAGCGGCGATTTCTGTTTGGCGAATTCCAGAAGTTTGAGGCCTTCGAGTTCCGTAGGCGTGTCCAGGTCGATGAGGGCCACGGGGTAAAAACGGTTGGCGATCTGATCGCGGGCGCGTTCCGGATCGGAAAGCGTGGTCACGGTCATGCCGAGATCCTGAAAAAGACGGCCCAAACCCCGGCGGATGGTTTCATCAGCATCCACGACCAGAAGTTCCTGGCCGGCACGATCATCGGGAGAGCGGGGCTCGTTCACGGGGGTTTCCTGAAAAAAGGCTAGGTCCTTCAGGGGGAAAGTCAAAATCCTGGGGGTAATCCGTCATTACGACGCGAAAGGGAAAAGCCATTCCGTGATACGATCGCGAGTCTCATGAATCCCGTACTAGATAGGGTTCTTCAGGCGGCCAGACAACTGGGTGCTTCTGACGTTCATTTCAAAGCGGGGCTTCCCCCAGTGTTTCGGATCAAGGGCGATATGCGGACCGTCCGTGACGTACCCGCGTTAGCCCGCGAGGTAGTGCAGGAATTTGCCTACAGCATGATGAACGCACGGCAAAAAGACACCTTCGAGAAGGCCTGGGATGTTGACCTTGCCTATTCGACCCAGGACGGGACGCGTTATCGCGTCAACGTATTTCAGCAGCGTGGAAACGTGGGCATGGTGTTGCGGTTGATTCCGCCGGAGGTGCCACCCTTCGAGAAGCTGGGCCTGCCCAAACGCGTGATGGAATTTGCTGACGAAGAGCGCGGGCTGGTGCTGGTCACGGGAATCACGGGGTCAGGTAAATCGACGACCCTTGCCGCCCTGGTCGACTACATCAACGCGACCAAGGCGGTTCACATCATCACCGTTGAGGATCCTATCGAATATTCCTTCCGTGATCGACGCAGCGTCATCAATCAACGGGAGGTGGGATTCGACACGGTGTCCTTCGCCAAGGCCCTAAGAGCCGCGTTACGGCAAGACCCGGACGTGGTGCTTGTGGGTGAGATGCGCGATCTTGAAACCGTGGAGATCGCGATGACGGCGGCAGAAACGGGGCACCTGGTTTTTTCGACCTTGCATACGACGGACGCTATGGAAACCGTGAACCGCATTGTGTCGATGTACCCGCCGCACCAGCAGGGTCAGGCCCGCGTGCAGTTGATGTCGGTACTCAAGGGGGTGATTTCGCAACGGTTAATCCCCCGCGCCGACGGCCAGGGAATGGTCCCCGCTATTGAGATCCTGGTGGCGACCGCACGAGTCAAGGAACTGATCGCAGATCCAAAACGGACGCGGGAGATCCACGATGCCATCGCACAGGGGAAAGACCCCTACGGTATGGTCACTTTTGATCAGTGCCTGACGGAACTGGTGCAGAAAAAACTGGTGACCTTTGCCGAGGCGAGCGCCAACAGTTCGAATCCAGCCGATTTTGCCTTGCATTTTCGGGGGGTGGACAAGGGAGGCGCCATTGGTCTGGACACGGGATCGGGGCACCAGCCACCGCCAACAGCGGCCCGGCCAGCCGCCGGGCATGGGGGCGGACAGGGAAGCACGCCGGATTTTCAGATCGAACGATTCAAGGAATGAGCGGGGCGCCTTGACCCGGAACCTAGACGGGTGTTAGGGGGATCCTATGACGAACACCCTTCGAACTGTTTTCGCGGCACTTCTTGCGGTGGCCACGCCGCTGTCGTTGGCCCCCATCATGGCCGGATGTGCAGCGTCCGCGCCGAAAAGCAACACCCCGGTTCAACTGAACGGAACAAAGTGGGTGCTGGTCATTGCAGGCGGACGTATGGACGGTCGCGTCGTGCAGTTCAAAAAACAGGGTATCGGATACCTGGGATACCTGGTCGATAAGGGGCAACGGTTGTTGGATGTGACAGGCTTGCGCACCGGCCCCGAGACGATGATCTTCAGTTTTAAGCCACGGGGCGTCAATCAATATGAAGGCATTTACCATCAGATCGCTCCAGACGGATCCACCCAGGACAAAGAGGTCGACGTATTTATCGATGGTGACAGCCTGAATTGGAACCTGGAGACGGCGACCTGGGAGCGCGTGAAAGAGTGAGCCGCCTCATCGCGAAGCACGCGCTGGCCGTAATGATCGCGGCGTGTGCGTTTCCGGGAGCGGCCGGAGCGCAGGGTCCAAAACGACCGCCTCTGCCCCAGGCCGTGGTGGCGCCTCCGGAACGACAATTGGTGCCAGCCACGTCCGCGTCACCGCCGAAGGCCCCTGCGCGTGCGGACCATCGGTTTTTGGTATTCGGCGCCGTCGGCGGATTGGCTGTCGTCACCGTCCTGGCGTTGGTATGGGCGTCGACTGCTTCGTCAGCGCCAAACACGCGCCTGGGCAACATGCGCATTTTTGGTGACAACCCATGATTTTTCGAAACACCAGGGCTCGGTTAGGGCTGATCGCAGCAACCCTCATGATCCCAGGGGGCTGCTCCTCCGATACGTCGTACGCGGTGGTATCCGTCCTGAGTTCCGAGGGGGCTCTTAGCGGGGTGGCGCAGCTTCGGGTCGAAGCCCGACTAGGCTACACACAGGAAACCGTGTTCTTCCCCAAGAAACCTGAAGGGAACCTTCAGCTTGACAACAAAGTGCCGCTTACCTTTTCGCTCAGTTTTTCGGAAAACCGCACGGGCGTCCTTGAGGTTAGTGTCACAGCGCTGTCCATGACGTTGACCCCTTTGGGCTACGGCGTAGGCACGCAGCACCGAAACACCGAACGGACCACCCGTGTCACCGTGGTGGTGACCCCTGGTGCGGCGGTGCCGAAGGGGGTGCCTTCGGGAAGGCCGGACGGCGGGACGCCTGATTTGAGGCCCGGAGGCGGGGGACCGACCTGCGAACCCTCGGCGCCTGCTTCGTGCGGGGTCGGCAACACTTGTTTTGTCGGGTGTGGCGAAAATCCCGGGGCCGGAATTTGTACGAAAGGCGGCTCCCGGCAGCACGGCGAGCCCTGTACCGACAACGCTGATTGCCAGCCGGGTACCCAGTGTTTCGGGTTTTCTTGCGGGACCCAGGCGCCTAAGGTGTGCTTGAAGTTCTGCAAACAGGACGGGCAATGCGGTCCGGGGGCACGCTGTTTCACGGGAGTTCCCTGCGGTGCCATGCCCACCTCGCACCGGGCCTGTTCGATTGCGTGTGATCCACGTGCTGAGGGGAAAATGGGCTGCGCTCCTGGTCTCGTCTGCCTGATCTTCCCGGGCGAAGTGACGGATTGCGATTGCCGAGGCGCCGAACGCGCCGGCCCCGACGGGATGGCCTGCGGCGACGCACGTGACTGTGCCCCGGGATTGTTGTGCGTAAGCCAGGCGGGAGGTCGCGTTTGCCGTCCCATCTGCCGCCTGGATGCCCCCGACTGTGCTGCCGGACGTACCTGCACGAAGCTTCAGGATCCCGATTACAAAATCTGGGGTGCCTGCCTGCCCTAGAAACAAAGGCGTAGAGTTTTCGTCAGATCGCCCACGCCGCGTATAGTGGGCGCCCCATCATGCTGACCTGGCCCCGCTGGCTCCCGTTCGCGCCTGTGGCCTCCGTAACTGCAGGTTTCATAGGGGCTGGCTTCGTTGAAGCCCTTGTGGCCCTGCGGGCGCCTGACCCGGGCGGGACCTTCGAGATCCTGGCGCTCACGGTGGGCTTGTTTGGGGTGCTGGGACTTTTGGTCGGTCTGGCGGTTTCCGTCGCAGGGGCCGTGGTCCGTTCGCGCCTACCTGAAGGATGGGCGACGTTGATTCATGCGCCGCAGCTTGATGACCACACGGCGGCGGCGATCTTGGCAACGCTTTCGGGTCTGGTGGTGCTGGCTGTTGGCGCGACAGCCGGGCAGGCGTTGGTGGTGTCGCGGATGCACAACAATAAGCTAGCGGCGATCGCGACCTTTGGGTTTGTGTTGATCATGGCTGTTCCAGGCGGGCTGGCAGCGCTGGCTGTATTTCCTGTCGCGCGTCGCTTTGCTTTGCGACTGGGACGCCCGGCCCGCATAGGAAAAACTGGCGCCTTGATGCTGGCGATCGCAGCGATCGCGCTGCTGGGCGGCATTGGTGCCGTAGGGATGGCAGACTGGCGTGCCCTGGATCTGGGCCCGGTTAAGGCGATCTTGGCGGTCGCTTTGTTCGGAGTGTCCCATCACGTTTTTTGGTACGGCAACCGTGCCCTAAGCCACCGATTGTTACCAAGGTGGCCCAGGCGCCCCATTGCGGTGGCTGCGGTTTTGGGCATAGTGGCCCTGGCCTTTATCGGCGCGAGGACGCCCGAAAGTTCGCGGGTTTTTTCTGCGTTTGAAGATCGCGGCTGGGGCATGCGTGCAGCGTTGGCGTTGGCACGAAAACTGAGCGATGCCGATGGGGACGGGTTTGCACGGCGGTTTGGGGGCGGAGATTGCGATGACCGAAACCGAGACGCATTTCCGGGCGCCGAGGATATTCCGGGCGACGGCATCGACCAAAACTGCGAGGGTGGCGACGCGGTATTGGCGCCCGAAACGAAGGGCCCGGAAGCCGCCGCGCCCTCCCCCGCGCGCAGATCGGGCGGCGCATGGGACGGGAACGTCCTCATCGTCAGCATCGATTCGTTGCGGGCCGACAGGCTGGGCGTGGCAGGTTATGGGAGGCCGCAAGGGCATTCGTTGACGCCGAATTTGGACGCCCTAGCCGCGCGGGGCACGTATTTTCGGCGCGCCTGGTCCCAGGCCCCCAACACCCCGCGATCGTTTCCGGCGTTCGTCACGTCCCGTTACCCATCCGATGTGGCTTGGCAGCAGAAAACCGCCAATTATTCGCCTCTGCTTCCCAGCAATCATACGTTTTTCGAGGATCTTGCAGCGGCAGGTCTTGCCCCGTACGGCATATTTTCGCATTTCTATTTCACCCCTGAACGAGGCCTGAAGAAGGGGTTTGCGTCCTGGACCAACGACGGAGCTGGTTCGATTGCCGATTCCAATAAAGATATCGCGGCCCCCCGCATCGTACCCCGGGTCATTGACCGACTGGATCGTTTGGCGACGTCCAAGGAACGTTTCGTCTTATGGACACACCTGTTTGAACCGCATTCAAGTTACATGGCCCACCCGGAATATCCGACCAGCCTACGCGGCGTCGAAGGGTTAGAGGAAAAGTACGACTTTGAGATCGCCTTCGTCGATGAATGGGTCGGAAAAATGCTGACGGCGTTGGACAAAAACGGGCTTTCAAAACGAACAGCCGTCGTGGTATTCGCCGATCACGGGGAGGCCTGGGGCGAGCACAAACAGTATTTTCACGGCACCGATCTGACCGAAGAACAACTTCGAGTTCCGTTGATCATCGCCGTGCCAGGAATGCCGCCGGGCGCGCCCGATGACAACGTAGCCATCGTGGATTTGGGCCCCACATTGCTGGACCTGGTGGGTTTGACGCCGGGCCCCAGCTTCCAGGGGCGCAGCCTGCTGCCGCGTTTGAAGGGTGAGCCAGAGCCGCCCCACCCTATTTTTTCCGAACTGCTACCCGCCACGGCCTGGCCCAAACATGAGGTGATGATGGTGCAGGGCGATTTCAAGCTGACGCACAAACTGACCGAACGGCGGTTCGAGCTGCATAACCTAAACAAAGATCCGGGCCAAAAGGTCGACTTGTCGCGGGATCCTGCGGCGCAAGCGGTTTTCGAGGGCTTACGAAAGCGAATTATCGGTTTCGAAGAAGGTCAGCGCTAACGACTTATCTGGGCTCTCGCGCGGGTCCGCGTTGTCGATTAGTCTTCGCGCCCCATGTCTGCCGTCCTTCGCCCGTCTGTCAAAATTCGCCGTACGTTTTTGGATTTCTTCGCGTCCCACGGCCACGAAGAAGTTCCGAGCGCGTCCATCGTTCCGCACAACGATCCATCGTTGTTATTCGCCAATGCCGGGATGAACCAATTTAAGGACGTATTTACGGGGAACGCCAAAAGAGACATCACGCGCGCAACAACGTCGCAGAAGTGCGTCCGGGCCGGTGGAAAACATAACGATTTGGACAACGTGGGTCGTACCGCCCGCCACCATACGTTCTTCGAAATGTTGGGGAATTTTTCCTTCGGCGACTATTTCAAAGAGCAGGCCATTGCGTTCGCCCATCAATTGCTGATCAAGGAATATGGACTTGATCCGAAACGGCTGGTCTACACGGTCCACCACAGCGATGAAGAAGCGCGCGTCCTGTGGCGCAAGATTGCAGGTG
>JAYUUT010000487.1:0-27253 GCA_043754455.1 Myxococcales bacterium | reverse complement strand
GCGGAGTATCCATCGGGGAATTTCCCGCTGAACATCCGCGCAGAGGGGTGGATCAGTTTCAGAAGGCCAAAAGGGTCAATTTCAGAGTGCCAGAATCACCCAGGACGAAGACGCCCACGTCCTTCGTTTCTCGCTGGACAATATGGGCACCAACCTGGGAGACGAGGGCGAACCTCTCCATAGCATACGCCAGGACTGGCCCAACAGCCAGCTCTGAGTTCGACTCGCCGTTTCCTTTTCTCTTGAATGCGTGTCGTACACGACCGTCGCCCCCCCATAGAGCGAGTCCGAAAGCGCAAGCGTAGCGCCTAGCCGAATCTCGCCGTCGCTCTCACGTGCTTCTGGATCCTGCCCGTAGACGAGATTTGCAAAGACACTCGCCCGACCGAAATTCCGCCCCAAAGCTATCACCGTCTCGATCTCGCCTTCCGGCTCGCTGAATCCCTCGCCCTTATACGAAACCGAAACAGCGCCAGCGCCAGCTACACCGTGGCGCCATTGATCTAAAATCTGAATCTTTCGGCGAAGCACGCTCACTTAACACGCCATAAGTGCTGCCGACCCGCACCGAGAAACACGACGCGAGACGCACCTCCACGGACGCGTCGACCACCTCGCGACCGCGCGACCGCGGGCGCTATCGTAGCCACCAACGGACATTGCTGTTGCCGGCGACCGTATCACCGTTGGACTCAACGTCAACACATTGAAACCACCTCCGGCAATGCTTTCATGTACTTCCCTGTCGTAGTCGGGACCAACCTGGTCTTGCTCGTAAAGGGGGATCTCCTCAGCACGCGCCTCCTCCACGGCATGACTGAGACTTACAAAAAGACAGAGCCCCCACAGCCCCAAGGTAGCGACCGGCTTATACATTTTCGTGATCCTCATTTGAGTGATTCCTCGTTGAGGAGCAGAACATCCATGCAGACTAATGCAGACTAATGCAGACTGAGTCATTCGCAGCCATGATCAGAAACAGGAGAGCGGCATTCACAAGGGGCCGTCCAGCAGCGGCCAGAATCCAGACAACTCAGCCTTTCACCCTCTCCGCACGATCGTTGCGGATTATCCGGCTGTGGTTCCGTGCCCCCGCCACCGGGAGTTGATGCGGGACAGGCGGAGACGATGCATCGGCGTTCGACGCCTTCCTTTCTTTCCGTTCCACCGCTGGACCCACAGGACTGGCCACACGCGGCATCCAGGATGCATGCGCAGGCATCCGCCCCATTTCGGACGCATGAGCCATCTCTCCACAGCACCCGTTCCGTTGTATTACACTGGTCATCGGGCGGCGCCTCGCAGACTTCCTGAGTCGGGCGCGGGGTCATCCCCGTCGGACAGCTCACGCAACGCCCCGCATTCTTGTCGTAAATCTGACCCGCGAGACACTCTCGACAGGAACCATCGCTCAAGGTCTCAGCGTGAATGTTGCACTTGCAAACTGTGCCATCCGGAGACCGGACACCGGCACTGCAGGAAACTGCCTTTAACGGCCGAGAGGGCAACGCAATGGGGTCCTTGGGGGACTCCCAGTAAAGCCGGATATAGTCCTGATATTCTTTCGCCACGACGGACCGGACAATGCTCACGGTCTCAGTACCCGGGCCCTGAGGTCTTGGCGATGTGAACGTTACAGTCTCACTCGACGCCGGATAGTACCATTGTCCGTGCGAGTTAGATCGCACCGCGGCCTCTGTCAGAGCTGTGAAGCTGAAGCGCACCCCCTCTGGCACGATCTCCGCCTTGACTTTGAGCCCCTTAGATTTGAAGTACCCCTGTTCGTTCATTGTGACCACCAAGCGTGCCTGTGCGGACGTCCTGGGAGGCGCAAAGACCGTAAAGGTTTGCGAACTATCGAACAAATCATTCACCCACACAAAGCCTTCTGCCACGCGAATGGTCGGCGCGACGTAGTTCCGCATCACAACGATGGTATCGGGCGGATGAATTTCCGCATTGAAATTGTCATGGCCACAATCAGCAATGTGCCTACCTCTGATGTAGACCATATCGCCAACCCACGGCAGAAACCTTTTCATAAAACCTTCCGCCCACTTTGCTTCCCATTCAATCTCGAAGTCCGCACTGCAGAAAGCGGTATTCGCAATGCAGTAAGTCGCCCCCTGGACGTTGTTGTTCGCGAGAAGACTCCAGTCCTGAGGCCTGGGGAGCGGACGCGTATGCAAATTCCAATCGGAGCGACAATTCTTACCATTGACCCAGTAGTCTGCGGCCTCATATGCGACGGCAGCGCAAGCGATAAAAAATCCCGCAAAACACGATCCCAGGGCTAACACGTCTGCAGCCTCGCGGACTGAACTTGTCGCATTGCAATGCTCATGTGCGTAAAAAGCATCCCCCGACGCCAGATGAGAGCCTGGTGCTGGCCCACCCTCATCGAATTTCTTGATGATCCCCATATAAGAGACTCTGTTAAAATCGTTTCTGTCGCCGCCCACTGTTACCCACTGTGGACTCAAGGGCCAGGTATGAAAGTTGCACTCGCGTCCCCCACTAACTCGACTTTCTTCAATAGGGACATCAATCACACTGAGTTCGTGGCTGAAGTCACATTGCGTGGGCCATGGGCTGCCGGAACATTTGTACGTCTCCCAATGGGTCGGCGTGTTTTCATCGCGAGTATGACTGTCCATAGCTTGGCGAAACTCATCAGGATCCCCGCCGATACGCTCTATATGAAGCTGGGGCGACCGACCGCGCACTTCCATTGTATTTGCCCACTGGTAGTCCCCTTCATACTGTCCTGAAAACCTCTGAAAAATCCACGTCGGATCATCCACATCCAGAGAGCTGTCTGGGTCAGCCAAGGGTTTTCCCATGACCCTAAACTCATGATAGGTGTTTACTGCCTGGGAGGCGTGTTTAACAAGCTGTTCAAGGGCAGAACGGAGAATCCCGGGCATGAACAAAGCAGGACGGTTCGGTGGCACGTAGATGCGCCCGCGTTCAAAGTTCTGGATCTGCCATCCCGTCGCTGCGACATCGGTTGGCTTTTCTACATTCGCAATCGGGCATCCCAAATTTCCGGATGGGCCCAGCATGGGCGTATTGATCGTTCGCCATTTATCTGCAATAGCCGTCGGAATGTCAAAAGGAGCCAGTGCTTTCGAGAACTCACCCGCCGTCCTCATCCCAAGTGCGCCACGTTCGAAAAATGCCACAACACAGTTGCCCGTCGCTCTACCGAACTTGAAATCTCCCAAACGACCGACAGCATCGGTAACCGGAGTGGGAAAGTTCGAAAACTCCACCGATGCCGTTCCGATTTTTCCGCTTGAGTTCTTGGAGACAAAATCGATCCTATATCGACCAATAACCAGATTGTTTTCACTAACAACGGTCGAGAACGAGAAGACATCATCGCTTACTCTTGAGAGACTCACCCCCCTGTGCTGAACGGCATACGGCTGATTTCTCTCAGTGTCTAACAAAGTCATCGTGAAGTCCCCTTGACTCAAGAGGTGGAGTCCACGCACTTTCCCACTAAGGACGAGTGGAGACGAATAGAACGATCCGCCCCCCGCGACAGGACTTTCGATCTCTACGATCGGGTCCGGATCCGCGACAGGAGGAGGAGCGCCTTCAATTGTAAGGTCATCAATAATCTCGCGACACTTTGCCCCGGCTTGCTGTTCCTCAAAAACCACTCGATCGATATCGGACTGGTCGCGAGAGATGGACATTAATGCGTATTGGGCGCTCGACAAAACGCGTGGGCCGTCAACTTGAAGGACATTTCCTGCGGCATCATATGCAGTTAAAGTCCCTCGGATGTCTCCCGCAGGGGACGTGTCTCTGTCTGGTCGACCACAGGCTCCAATCGCGTAGAACTGCACCCGTTTTTGACGCGCCCTGAACTTTAACGTGAGGAGCGTGTCAACAAATTCCTCTCCGTAGTCCGCACTTGCCAACACCCAATTTGGTGAATGGGCTTTCTTACCAGAGCCATTTAGGTCGACAACCTTAGCGCCTCGATCGCTGATACCTCGCTCGAACACCAGCCCCCAGGGCGCAAACTGGGCATCAACGATCTCCGTACGGACGTCACGATGCAGTTCACCATTTGGAAAGGTTTCGAAATCCATAAACCGGACAATCGACTGTGTCTGGCCGGTAGCAAGCTCACCTGAGAGCAACGCAAAGAACATAAAGCAGAGGACTTTTTTACTCATTGGATCGTCCTTCGTTGGCAAGCACGCCGCTCGCAGTGAAAGTGAATGTGATGGAACTTCCACTGGTATTCTTCAACAGGAATGCAAACTGTCGTGCAGGCAAGAACGCTGTCATCGCTGTCGCAACGCCACCGGTCGGCCATTTAACAACCTGAGCCTGGGCCAGTTTGGAGCCCATCTCATCTATAATTTCAAGTGTCAACGCATCCGATGGTCCTTGCCACTCTACTTTTCCCAGTACCCGCATGGGAGCAGAACTTCGGAAAGGTATGGACCGTTGTCCGCCCGGCTGAAGAATGATCGGACTTCTTGAGACTAAAGCCACGGCATCAACGACGTCCTCGGGAGGCTCCGACGCCACAGCCAGACCCGTCAGTTGAAGTCTTTGATCTGGATAGTCATGCTGGAATCCCGCAGGAAACGCCCGAAACCCACCGCCGGCGCTGGCCTTCAGTGCAGTCCAATCAATGCGACCGAGTTCGGGGTCGGACAGCTTTACGAAGACGCGATGGATCCCGAAAACGCTAACCTTCAAGTCGACGGACTGGGGGCGTGCACTAAGGTCTGAATTTCCACTAGGAAGAGTGAAGAGCTCTGCGGCCAAAATTCCGTCAATCGAGTCCAGGTAGACCTGAAGCTTGCGGTCGCCGGAACTGCCAAGAATCAACATTTCGATCGCGCCAAATTGCCCCGGAACGCCAAAATCAACGCCGTTGAACTGTAGCCAAGCATTTGAACTTTCTGCGGAAACAGTCCCTTCCACCTGGTCGGTCCTGATGGTGTGAGCGGCATCGAAGCTTTCCGCCTCGATCCGTCCGCGTCGAGGCACCAAGGGCGTGCTTGCACACGCCCCCTTAGTCACGCTTAGGTCATCAAAATACGCCTCTGCATCGCCCCCCTTACCACCGTCCGGCGAAAGGGCCGTCACCAAGGACATCGAGACCGCCTCGGCGGGCACCATCATCGTATTCCTGTAGACCTTCCACTCACTTACCGTGGGATCGACCGCTGTAATATTCGCGTGAGAATCCGCCGCGCCTATGGCATAGGCGAACAACAGCCTTCGTCCTGCGGCATCATAGTACAAGGGCATTACGAAGGGCGCGCCACCCCCCAACCACTGAATCGACGACGACACACATATCTGTCCCCCAGATATCGGGAAGGCGGGCGAAACGTAGTCCCCATCATCGCGCGAGCGTGCGACCTTTTGGGCATTGCCCATCAGCGGTGCGGCTGCTTCCGATGTCAAGGCCACCGGCTGCCCTCCGACATCGGTCCACCCTTTCACCGCCTCGTCCCAAGTTTCGGAAAACAGTACGGCGCCATCGGGCTGTTCGCAGTACCCCGGCTTTATTTCAATGTTGTCGAGGTACGAAATCGAATCGCCGTCTTTGCGCACATCGGGCTTCAGTTCCGTGACCCAACGGACGCTTCCCGATCCTGCGGGCATACGAAGGGTCTTGGTGTAGCGATGCCACCGACTTCCTTCGCGGACCACCGGGTTTAGCCAACCGCCGAGCCCGTCCTGGTTCCCAGGTGGACCGAACAGGAAATGTGTGGCCACCTGGACCCCGGCCGTGTCGTGACGGTTCACCCAGAGGAACGGAATCGCCCCGCGTTCCCATTTGATGTCGGCGCTGAAACAATAATGTTGGCCGCCGTTCACCTTGACGAAAGGGCCCGCAAAGTCGCCGCCCTCAGCTTCGCGCTCCATCCGCCATACGCCGCTGCCGCGACTGCCACCGTTGCCTTCACCGGGATTTGGATCCGCGACCAACGTGGGAAGCTGCCCGTCGTTGGCACGGAAACCGCCGACTACGTCATCTTCAAAAGTCGACGAGACTGGGGCCTCGCACGCACCCCCGAGGCTGCGGCCACAGGGCCGCGTCGAGGATGCCTCTAGCAAGGCACAAGCCCCTTTTGTCACCTTGATCCCGTCAAACGCAACCGAGGTCTGCGCGTTCGTGGTGCCCGGCTTCACCACGTTGTTCCACGCTTGCAACTGCAGCGCAATGACGTTGCCCCCCTCAGCAACCGTGAACGTCTTTCGATATTCATTCCATCCACTGTCGTCGGACCATACCGGTTCGACCGGGCCACTTGTGCCGTCGTTGTATCCTTCGCTTCCGATCAACCACCGATCACCAACCACGCCGCGCCCATCGGCGCCAAAGATCTTGTACCCCAAAAACGGTTGCCCACCTCCGTCCCATCGGATCTGGGCGATCGCACAATATTCGCCGGCCGCAAGGTTCAGTTTTGGCCCCACGTAATCCCCACCAGCAGCCACACTTCGCCGCAGCGTCAACGCTGTCGGGCCCGCGGGCGACGTTTCATCACCCTCCACCGGCGGCGCCACGGCCCCAGGCTCATCATAAGCGCTGCTGCTCCACCCCTGACGGACGTTTCCTTCCCAGTCTTCCGCAAAAACCACCTCGCCCGCAGCCCCCGTCCCCGGCGGGTTGCACGGGCCATCGGTTACCTTCAGATCGTCAACCCACGTCTGCGACCCCGGGTTCGACGGATCTAGGTTTGGCTTTGGCGATCCGGTGGGGTAACCAAGCCACGCGATTCCTCCGAAGTGCATCGTCAGGGCCAAGTACGTTGGATTTTCCCCCGAAGATCCAGGCGCGGTAATCGTCCGCTGGTATGTCTTCCAGCCATCACTGTCTCTTGCCAGCGGGGACACACGTAGGTCCACCCAGTCCCCCATCCCCGTCGGTCCAAAAAGGCCGTTGTATTGAATCAAGGCTCCGCTGCTATTGAACACCTGGGCGTACAGATGCGGGGCCGCACCCGCCGCCCATTTCATGTCTATGGTTACGCACGCAACACCCGATGCCGGCACTCGAATTGTGGGCGAACTTGTCCACGCCCCCGCTGGATCGAACTTCAACACCCCGCCGCGGGGGACTACATTTGTGTGCAACGTGATATCTGGATCCGCGACAGTGGTCACAAACTTGGTCGGGTAGTACTGCGACCATCCCGCCGCCACGCTGTCCTGGAAAGTCTGCGTGAATGGCAGCTGACACGCGTCTGCGCCCGAGCTGCCACAGTCCAGCGCCACCTTCGTTTCTTCGTCCTCCGGACACGCGCCAGGCTTCACCTCGAAATCATCAAACAAGGCGTCATTGGGGCCACCAACCCCCCACGATTCATACATCGCCAGCGACGCCCGCAGCCGAATCCGATCGTCGTCCGCCGTCAACTGAATCGTTCGCGAATACTTCTTCCACTCCGGTCCTAACTCCGGTTGCACATTGTACTTCCCCCCGCCCTGGGGGCCTATCGCCGGCCCCAGAAACGGCACCGTCGTTCGCCCCCACGTATTCGGCGCCCACAAATCCACGCTCATCCACGGATAGGTCCCTGAGGTCCATCGAATCTTCGTGCTCACGCATACGTCGCGGAGTGTGCCAACACCCTCCACGTTGATCAGCGGCGACTGCATTCCGTACGACACATACCCGGGGTACCCAATCAGCGCGTTGCCCTGGGGCTCTCCCGAATCCTTGAAGAACTGCGGGTGCGGCTCGACGGTGGTCCACCCTGCTGCCCGCCCCGTCGTGAACGCCTCAAAATACGGCAAATCGCAGGTCGTCAGGCTCAGTTCGGCCAAATGACATTTGTTCCGCGCGTCCACCTGCTGCGGAACCTCGGGACACGCCGCGAACTCTTCGGGCGTATTCAGCTCCGTCAGCTCGAAGTTGTCGAAATACGACAGATTCGCCACCGTGTTTCCGTCGTTCGGGCCGTTGGGTCCCGTCACAAACATGAGCGTGGACGCGCCCTCGGGAACCTTCAGCGGCTTCACAATCGACTGCCAGACGCCCGGCACCGTTTCCAAGGGCGCCACCCATCCCCCCATGCGATCCATAAACCCCTGATTTCCCGCGAGCTCGGACGTCCCCCGGTTACCACCGTCCCAATACACCCCAACCGACGAAGTCGTCCCGCGTTCGAATCGTGCCGCCCCCTTAAAACAATAACTTTTCCCGCTTTGAACGCTGATCGACGGGGAAAACCGACGGCTCCCCAAATCGTCGGCTGAAATCATCATTGCCTTGCCCGAAGGGGTGCCAGGCCCCGATGCCGCCACCGTCCACGACGGTTCGCCGAGCCGCATGGATCCCCCTTCCATGTACCAACCTCCCTTGGTCTCAAAATCCTGCTTGTACGGAACCGAACAAGCCCCCTGCGGCGACTTCGTGCACGTCCCGGCGGCCACAGCGGGCTCGTCTGGACATTGGCTGCCGGCCAGCACCTGCACGTCATCGACGAATGTCCCAAGGCCCGCGCTTTCGGGTTTTACCTTCTCCCATCCCGCCGGCCACACCACCAAGACAATCGACGTCGTCCCCTCGGGCAACCTGACCTTCTTGGTCAGCGACTGCCACTCGTTTGTATCCTCAACCGTCGTCGAAAGTCCCCCAAACCCATCCCCCCATCCCGAATACCCCATCAGATAGTGACCCGTGCCCCCCGTCGGGCCCCCATACCGTTCCATCTGCAACGTGGGCTGCCAGCCCCCCGTCCATTTGATCCGCGCCTTGATGCAATACGATTGACCAGCGTCCACGTTGATATACCCAGATCGTCGAGGCGATTCGCTCCACGGATTCCCCGGGTGGTACATGACGTTGTTCCCGTCCCCGTCGGGCTGCTGCGCCTGCACCGCCACCCCGCCAGCCATCCAATCGTTCGTCCCGCCCGCCCAGCTTTGTTGCCGGTAGTAACAGCCAGCCTCATTCCCCCCGCATTCGCCCGTCAGCGCCTGCCGCCTGACCTCGATTTCAGCTTTTTTCGAGGATTCGCAGGCTGCGCCGGCCACACACAGCGTCAAGGCCAAGGCACCCAGGCCGGACAGTTTGCCAGAGTCGGGGCCGGATCTGCGCAAGTCAGTCTGTAGCAGGGCTTCTTTGGGGGGTAAGTGAGGTTTCACATCCCATACACGAAGCCCCTAGACTTTTGTCGCAGAGAAATAAAAAAATATTTTCAGCCCCCACCGGGGGGCCCGGTCCCTACCAGTGATATTCCCAGTTCTGGCTGCTACGGCCAACAAGGCAAGGACCGAACCAAACCTTTGAATCCTGGGCCAGGTCGCCCCGCTGCGCCAAACAGCGATCCCCCGCGTGAATTGAACCCTTGAGATTGAAATATTGTGACGGCAGCGTTCGGCTTAGGTGACATTCGGTCCACAGGCCCAATTCTCCGGCGGAACCAGATTGGTTCCATTCAAACGCAACAACGCAGAAATTTGGGTGAGCTGCGAGGCTCAAAACGCCCCCCGGCAAGGGTTTAAAATCCTGAAAGCCGGCTTTAGGATCTCCACATTTTATCAAGTTCAACCGAGCGCCTTTTCCGATCTCAAGAGTGTCAGGCGGCGCTGTGAGACAAAGATTGGTGCCGGAAAGTTTCACCCGATCGCCATCAAAAAAATCCCAGCGCTCACGCGCATCATACGAGCAGTCCGTGACATGGACTTCAGCCTTCTCCCGCACTTCGGAGGCAACCACGCAGCGATCTCCCAAGCCTCGCCACGTGACCCCTTGAAACCGGATCTGGTCCCGCTCCGGTGTCTGGCAATCGGTATACCCCGCAGGATTTTCCCATCTATTTCCCGGGTACTTGGCAAGGCAACGGGTCGTGCCCTCGTTGTTCTGTAGCCGCCCCTCGCGCGTCGACCAGACGTCGGACGGATCCCCTGTACAGCGCGACAATTCAACGCGCGGGCTATCGGGACGGGTCGTGACACAACGGCCCCAGCCCCCCACCAGCGATCCGGGGGGCTTGCGCCCGTACGTCTTGCGAAACAACATCATTTCCTCAGGCGTCGGATAGCGGCCGCCCTTCATCGCGAAACCCAACGCCCTGCCCAGCGCATTGACCAGTTTTTGGATCAACACCTCGTCGTCGATCCCGACCTCGACCCGAACAGGGGCGGCCTCGTTGTAACCAAGATCAGCGCGATGCTCTTTGCCCTTCACCAGGGACAACATTATCGCGCCCGGACGAGGATTTTTTTCACAGCGGGCCCAGTTTGAACCCGAGTCAAACCACAGATCGGTCCACGTTCCAAAGGTGAGCTGCGCGTAGGCCCTGAACTCGAAACTTCGCGCTTCAAAAGGTACCGAGTCCCCTGGGGCCGGCACGATGCAAACTTCAATTTCACGTTTAGGCCAGGGTCGTCCCAGCAGCGCCGATTTGGATTGCGGCTCTACGAGCGCGGGTCGTTTTACGGTCTCGACAACCGGATCCTTGGGAACAACCATGGCCTGGCGCCGACGAGAGATTCGCGAAACTGTCACAAAGGAAGCGACCCCAATCAACACGACGCTGCTCACGACCCCCAGAGCCAACGCCCGGGACACCTGTCGTCTTTTCGTATCCGTCGTCATCGCCGGGATCGGCGGCAGATCCGCGAGCCCCGCGAAACGCCGCTTTGGGTCGCGTTCAAGGCAGCCCCCCACCCACGGATCCCACGCCGTCGAAAGGGTTCGGATCAGCGTCGATGGCGCCGGTGCGCGATCTCTCATGCGGCTAACAGCCCGTTCGATCGGAGATCCACCGACGAAGGGTTTTTGTCCCGTCAGAAGTTCAAACACCACGACCCCCAGCGCGTAGATGTCTGCCGCCGGCGTCGGCGTTCCCCCAGACAAAACTTCTGGGGGCATATAGTCGACGGTGCCTGCGACGCTGCTCGGTGAGGACAACATGGACCCCGACGTTTCGCTTGGCGCGCGCGCGAGGCCAAAATCCATCAGGACGGCCCGCGGTTCGTGACCATCGGCCTCCGCGAGGAAGATGTTATCGACCTTCAGATCCCGATGAACAATGCCACTTGCGTGAATGGCCGCAAGACCCTCGACGACTTCTTCCACCATCCGTCGCAGCTGCTGCTCACTGAGTCGGCCATCGCGCGCCATTTTTTGCCCCAGGGTCTCGCCCCGCAACAGCTGCATCGTGAAGAAGGGCAGCGGACCCACTCCCGTTTGATGCAGTCCAAAGTCGAAGATGCGGCAGACATTGGGGTGGGTCACCCGGCGGGCCAAACGAACCTCCGCCCCAACGCGCGAGATGGCGTGGGAATCATCGCCTCCCGTAACCGACAGGGTCTTCAGGGCCACCGATTCGCCCAAGGCTGTGTCAAAGGCCTCGTAGACCTCCCCCATTCCACCGCGCGCAATAAAGCGAACAATCCGATAGCGTTCGGCAACCGTGACGCCGTCCGCTAGCACCCGAAACACCCCGACCTCGGTGGCGCGGCTTTCTTCAAGGGATCGTGCGGCCTCTGCCACCACAATGCGGCACCGATCGCACGTTCCGATATGGGTGCGCACGAGATCCGGGGACGCACCTGCACCTGTGCAAAAGGCCAGTGCGTCGTCGACGTCCAGGCACTTTTGGTTTTCATCGGGTCCGGCTGCGTTCATGGCATAGGTGCTTTAAACCGACCCTACCAATGATATTCCCATTCCTGATTTTCGCGACCGACAAGGCAAGGACCGAACCAAATCTTCGAATCCTGTTCCAGACTGCCGTTGAGGAACAGACAACTGTCTTGCGCACGCACAGCGCCCTTCAGATAGAAATAACTGTCTGGAAGATTTTGGTTTTCGGAACATTCCGTCCACAGGCCCATTTCTCCGGCATCTCTCGCAAATGCGGATTGGAAGGCGATGACGCATAGATTGGGATGCGCAGCGACGCTCAAAAAACCGCCAGGCGAGAACTTAAATTCATGTAAGCCCGCGCGGCGATCCCCACATTTTGTCAGCCGCAAGCGCGCGCCCTTTCCGATCTCAACCACGTCAAGCGGGGCCGAAATGCATAGGTTGGTGCCTGACAGTCTTAACCGATCGCCATCGAAGAGATCCCAGCGCTCCCGCGCATCAAACGAGCAGTCTTTGACATGGACCGACGACTGCTCTCGTGCCTCGGCGGCGACCACGCAACGGTCCCCCAAGGAACGCACGGTCACCCCCTGAAATCGAAGCCGGTCCCATGCGGGGCTCTGGCAATTGGTGAAACCGGCGGGACTGTCCCAACCACCGCTCGGGCGTTTGGCCAAACAACGGGGCGCGCCCTCGTTGTTTTGCAATCGGCCGTCACGCAGCGACCATACGTCCGACAGATCCCCCGTGCATCGCGACAGATCCAGTCGCGGGCTTCCAGGCCGGGTCGTGACACAGCGGCCCCATCCCCCTACCAGCGATCCGGCCGGCTTTCGTCCATAGGTTGCGCGAAACAAGATTTTTTCCTCAACCGTTGGATAGCGCCCTCCCTTCATAACGAACCCCAGGGCTCTTCCCAGACCGTTGGCCATCCGTTGGCTCATCACCTCGTCATCAATCCCAAACTCGATCCGAACCGGCGCCGCATCGTTGTAGCCAAGATCCGCCCGGGTTTCTTTCCCTGGAACCAAAGACACCATGATGGTGCCTGGACGGGGTTTTTTGCAGCGGGCCCAGTTTGAACCAGAGTCAAACCATAGGTCGGTCCACGTTCCAAACGTGGTTTGCGCCTTGGACCGAAGGGCATATTGTCGATTCTCAAACGGCACGGAATCGCCAGGCGCCGTCACGATACAGACTTCGATTTCTCGTTTGGGCCAAGGTCGACCGACCAGCGCCGATTTGGCCTGCGGCTCTACAAGATCGGGCCGTTTGACGGCTTCGGCCACTGGCGCCTTGGAAAGATGAACGGCCTGTCCCCGGCGCGATATTCGTGAAACCGTCACAAAGGAGGCGACCGCAATCAGTACGGCCCCGACTGCCGCTCCGAAAGCCAACGTCCGCGAAACCAGTCGTCGTTTTGGATTCGACATGATTGCCGGAATGGGCGGCAATTCTGCGAGCCCGGCGAACCGCTGTTTCGGATCGCGTTCGAGACAACCTCCCACCCAAGGATCCCACTGAGCTGAAAGCGATCGAACCAGCGTCGATGGCGCCGGCGCGCGATCCCGCATGCGGCTAACCGCCCGTTCTATCGGAGATCCACCGACAAAAGGTTTTTGCCCCGTGAGGAGTTCAAACACAACAACCCCCAGCGCGTAGATATCTGCCGAGGGCGTCGGCGTTCCCCCCGACAAAACCTCGGGGGGCATATAGTCGACGGTGCCCGCGACGGTACCCGCCGAGGACAACGTAGACCGCGACGTTTCGCTGGGCGATCGCGCGAGGCCAAAGTCCATCAAGACGACGCGCGGCTCGTGACCATCGGCCTTGAACATGAAGATGTTGTCGACCTTCAGATCTCGATGGACGATCCCGCTTGCGTGAATGCAGCTGAGCCCGTCGATGACTTCGCGCACCACCTGTCGCAATTGGTGATCATTCAAACGGCCGTCGCGCGCTAATTTTTGTCCGAGTGTCTCACCCCGCAATAGCTGCATCGTGAAAAAGGGCAATGGCCCCGCAGCCGTTTGGTGCAGGCCAAATTCGAAGATGCGGCAGACATTGGGATGTGTCACCCGGCGCGCCAAACGAACTTCCGCCCCCACGCGCGAGACGGCGTGGGGATCATCGCCTCCCGTAACCGATAGGGTCTTGAGCGCCACTAGTTCGCCTAAGGCTGTATCAAAGGCTTCGTAAACCTCCCCCATGCCACCCCGGGCAATAAAGCAAACAATCCGATAGCGTTCGGCAACCGTGACGCCATCCGCTAGCACCCGAAAGACCCCAACCTCGGTGGCTCGGCTTTCTTCAAGGGATCGGGCGGCCTCCGCCACCACAATGCGGCACCGATCACACGTCCCGATATGCGCACGCACGGCATCCGGGGACGCACCTGCACCTGTACAAAAGGCCAGTGCGTCGTCGACGTCCAGGCATTCCTTGTTTTCACTGGGTCCGGCTGCGTTCATGATCCCTGCGGGCAACGCAAACTCGTCGCGTTGTTGCAGTGAATACGTAGATACCGTATTAGAGTCCGACGGTGGGTGAATTTTCGACTTGAAAGGGGCCGGATGGGTGATTCAGATCACGGCATAATTCAGCGGGTTTTTCGAGGTGGCCAAGCGGCGTTTCCAACCTTCACGCTTTCGTTCGAGGCGTTTGTTTCCTTTATCACCCATCCCCCCATCGGGCCCGATGATCTCGAAACCCACGCCAGCGATCTCTTTCTCGTCGCCGCCTGTGCCAACCAGGTTGCCCACGCGCTTCGGCTTTTCGAGATTCAGTTTAGGGGCCATGTGCGTGCGGTCGCGGCCCGCCATCCCACGGTGGCCGCCGATGAACTGGCGCAGGTGGTCAGGGTCAAACTTTTTGTCGGTGAACGGCCTGCCATCAAACAGTACCGAGGGGCAAGTCCCTTACGGGCCTGGTTGCGCGTGGTCTTGGCGCACACCGCGATTGATCTGAGCAGGAAAATGAACTCGGTTTCCCAGGGGTTGACCACGGACATCGTGGAACGCTTGGTCTTTGGCGACAACGGCCCCGAGATTCAGGTGTTGAAAAATCTATATGGGGGAAAATTTCGCGCGGCAATCGCAGCGGGACTCGCATCCATTGACGACGCTGATCGAACGCTTTTGCGCCTGCACTTTCTCGATGGGCTCAACCTCGATGCTTTGGCGCGCGTGTATCACGTTCACCGTGCGACGGTTGCCCGACGGATCGTGGGGCTGCGGTCGTTGTTGTTGGAACGAATCCGCCAACAAATGTCCATCCCGGGCTCCCGCATATCAACCACGACCGTCAGAGGACTGATGGGGCTCCTTCAGGGTGAACTCATCAGCGTCGTGGCGGCCCAGTTGCAGAATCCAAACGCGGCCGCGAGCGTTTCCCCGTCGCCTTCTGATGCCGTCCCCTGAACCCTAAAATCAGTTCGATCCCAGCCCCGCGCGAACAGCTAATCCCCGGCCAAGGAGGCACTCGTCGTCCAGCGCGCTCGAACAGCCGTGGCCGAAATGGCAGACCGCCATGGCGTATCTCCTGTCGCCGAACCTAGGCCTTCCTCTTCCGCTCACGCAGATCTTTGAATTCTTCAAAATTCGCACAACGCAGATACGGATTTTCCAGCAATTCCTGCCCGACCGTCGACGTGGGCGTCGGGCCATAGTTGTGACCGGGAAACACGCGCGTTTCTTCGGGCAAACCGCCGATGCGATTCAGGCTGTCCCACATCTGTTGGGTGCTGCCACCAGAAAAATCAGTTCGGCCACAGCCCCGCACGAACAACAGATCCCCGGCTATCAGAAACCCATCGGCCAGAAAACAGGTCCCCCCCACCGTATGCCCCGGCGTGTGCAAGGCCCGAAGCCCCCGTCGCCCAATCATCACAGTCCCCCCATCCACGAGAAACTTCAAATCAGGCGACACAGCCTTGACCCGCTCTGCTTCTAGGGGATGCACCCAAACCGTCGCCCCGGTTTTTGCCACCAATTCCTGAACGCCTTCGATGTGATCGTGGTGCGTGTGCGTGATCAAGATCTGTGTCACCCGCAGCCCCGCAGCCGCCCGCAGCAGGCGATCCACCTCCCAGGCCGGATCGACGATCGCCGCCTCAAGACTGTCGGGGCAGCTTAAAATTTCGCAGAAATTCTGCATCATGCCGACCTCGATCTGCACGACCCCCGGCGCGGGAGGCAGCCCCACCACATCGTCACGTCCCGTCATTTGACGTCGATCGCGATCCGCCCCGCGCCCACATTGTCCGCCACATCCAAGGCCCGAATGTTCACGATATGTGGCCCCTTGCCCACCCCTGCTGGCAGCCGCACCGAAAACGATTCACTGACCTGATCTAAAATTCCATCGGTGGGTGCCACGGGTCGAAATTCTTGCCCATCGATCGACATGTCCAGTGCGGCTATCGGTGAACCGCTGTCGCGGGCACGGCCGCTGACCACAGCGCCGCTGGCAGCCAGTTCGACAATGTCGGGACGGGTGTTATCGACCAGGAACGGCACCGACACAAACGTCGAATCCATCGCCCGATCGCGCGGCGTCGATCGTTCGTCCGAAACCCAAACCCGTACCAGGTAGCGGCCGTCGGGGATCGATTCCGTGTTCCAGTCATATTCAGGTTTGGTCAGGGGCTCGGGGGGCCCAAACGGACGCCACAGGCTTTCGTCGCTGCGGCGGAACCACAACTTGAACAACAGATCATCGCCATCGGGGTTGTCCATACGAAACCGCAGCTTCACGACCGGCGAATGAGAACGCACAACCGGCGCCGTCACGCCAAAGCCGGGCCCAGGTGCCCCGCCATCAGCCAACGTCGTCACGTCCAGGACCCGTGGTCTTTGGTTTTGGGCCAGGTAGTGAATCTGCACGTCCTTCAGCGTGGCATCGCCCCCCACAAAACCGACCCGGTACTGAAGATACCGGGACGGCGGGCTGCCTATACGACCATCGGATTCAGGGCCGCTGCGCTGCACGTCTTCCAGCCGACGCCAATCAGGCCAGGTCTTGTCGGGTTTTGCGGTCTGCCCCGATCGCGTTTCGATCACCAAACTGGTCGATCCCGAAAAACGCAACCGACCCCAGCGCGCGGGCTGATCGGCATCAAACACCTTCGACAAATAGGTGGATTCTGTCCCCCGCACCGGACGGACACGATAGATCGCCCCCACGTCCCCCGTCCCCAGCAAAAAACCTTCAGGCGCAGGCAACAACGACAATATCTGCCGTTCAGGCAAATCGGCCACCAACGCAAAACTGCGATCCCGCGAATCCCCATCGGCGCCCGCGCGGGCCCCAAACAGGCGGTACAGTTTTCCCTGCGATCCCGCCGCCGCAAACACATCACCCGAAGAATCGCGCAGCAACGCCGTGATGTACCCATCGGTCAGTGAAAACACCGATTCGATAGCCCCATCGTCGGACAACCGATAGACCGCACTTTTTGCCTTGGTCGCGCCCGGACGCGGCGGGGATCCCACGGATGCCGGGGCCGGGGCCGCGCCTGAAATCTTTGTCCCCCGGGGCGCCGCCGTGACCACCGCCGTGGGCGCGCCCATCGTGGATGCGCCCCCGTCACCGCCTGATTTTTCGAAATCATTGACAGCCAGGTAGGTCACGGCCCCCACCCTCACAATCGCGCGCAGTTCATCAGCGTCGAAATCATGCAGCGCCGTCGCCCGGCCATCGGGCGTCACCCGGTACAGAATCGCGGTTTCCGCCGTGCCAACCAGCACGCCGGCTTCAGGGTGTGGTGACAGCGAAACAATATGTTTGTCCCCCGAATCCCAAACCATCCGCGCGGCCCCCTTGGCATCAATCGCAAACAGTTTTCCCGGCGCGCCAGCCGCCGCATAGGTCGTCCCTGATTTCGGATCGTGGTGCAGTGCCCAGACATGTTCCGCCGCAACTTTGGCAAAAACCCGCGATGTCCCCGTGCGCGGATCCACCGCAAAAACGCGTCCGCCCGGCGTCGAACCGGCCAACAGCAGCCCATCGGGCCGCACAGCCAGTGACGTCACCCAAGGGGCGTCCACTTCGGCCAGCTTGCGCGGGGTTGGTGCGTCGGTCCCACCCACCGGCACGGCAAAGATCCGGCCCTTATCCCCGGTTCCAAAATAGCCCGTCTTCCCATCGGGGGACAACGCCGCACACCAGGCAAACGCCGCCTCAATCGGGGCCTGCAGCGCCTTTTGGCCCGCCATAACCTCGCCCGACGGCAACACCATCGCCGAGGTCGCTTCACCCTCTTCAAAATCCCGGGCCGTGGTCTGCCGGAAACTTCGCGTCCCGGCCGCATTGACCTCGGGTGGGTTAATCAGGGACCAGGCACAGAAGAAAAACAGGGGGCCGGAAATACGCAACATGGGTTGCGCCAGAGGATACCCCGGACCCGCCCGCCTTCCACAATCACACAACGTGGGGCTGGTTCGGGTCGAATTGAAGTTTCATGGGGCTTTTTTCAAATACGAATCCGCCGTCGTATACGCTTGGTCTGGACGGTTCATGGCGTCGGGATAAAGGGTCCTCAAATGCCCGGCCGCGACCATGGGCCGAAGGTGTCGGGCCTGAAGGTTTCTCGGGTTGCGGTTCAGCAGCCTGGAAAGGTCGACGGAGGTTAGGAAGCGGCCACTGCAAAGCGTTGCGATAACGCTCTGCACTTCGTCGCGTCGGGCTCTCGGACGATGCGCAACGGAAGCCGCGATTGCGGTCAGCACGGCGCCGGATTGAGTGGAGTCCCCCCCGGATTGAGTGGAGTCCCCCCCGGATTGAGTGGAGTCCCCCCCTGGATTGAGTGGAGTCCCCCCCCGGATTGAGTGGAGTCCCCCCCTCGGATTGAGTGGAGTTCCCTCGGGGTTCAAAAAGTGGAAGAACGGGCGGACGCCCTGCCAAGCGGTAGGTCGTCCAGCGGCGCCGGTTGTCAGATACCAACAGATCGCGTTCACAGAGGCGCTGCAGCATCTTGCCGATATCCACCGGGTGATCCGCTAACAATTCCTGAAGCCGCATGTTGGACACGGAGCCCTCGATCTCAGCCGTGGCCAGGGCCTGCACTTCGGGGGGCGATAGCTTGTCGACCAGGGATCCAAACTGATCTCGCAAGTGGACCAAGGTCCCGGGGGGAATCAGGCTGACCATAGGCAACACCAACTCAATGCGGTCGGGCTGATTTCGAACGGTAATCAGGGGCGCCCGCCACTGATGCGCCCGCCAGGCCGATCGAATCTTGTCGGCGCCCGACCCGGCGCGCTCTCCGCCGCCCATCATCAGGAACATCTGCTGCAACGCCTTGTTTCGACATTCGCTGACGCCGCCCCGCATGCACTGCTCGACCGAAACCAGCAGCGTTCCCGGATTCTCGATCAGAAACCTGTCCGCGTGTCGTTCGATCACGACACCGCCCGGCGCCGTATGGTCAGCGTGAATCAACGCATTCACCAAGGCCTCGCGCAACGCCTCATGCGCGGGGGTTTCGTCCCGCCGCACGCCGTCTTCCAGTTGAAAGGGCATAGGCAGGGCGACGCCCAGTCGGGGCCACACCCTGCTGAAGAACTGAAACAGATTTGCTTCCCAGGTTCCGTCCGGATAAATGCGATCGTTCCAGCGCGTGCCCGCATCCAGTTTTTCACGGTAGTCGACAAAAAACGCAGGCGCTGCCTCTGGATCTCGGATCGCTTGGTCACGGCCAAACATCAGCAACCCGGCCAAGGTCAACCCTTCTTCGCCACTGGTTCGGTCACGTCGCCACCCGCCCAAGCGATCCAACAGCTCTCGATCTTCCAGGGCCAGCCACGAGTGATCGCCCTTGGCCGCGCGAAAACGCTGTCGGTACTGGGTCAGGCTGGGCCGATCCAGATCGTCAAGACTGAACCCGCGCAGGATTCGGTGGTCGGCCGCCACCGGATCCGCATCCGCCAGCAGGCGCCGAACCTCAGCATCGTTGCACAGGTAGTCACCCTCGTGCAGCCTCCGATAGGTACGTCCCAAAGCGCCTTTTGGTAGCGGGTGATCTGTTCCCGGTTCAGGCCATCAAGATGGGCGCCGACGGCATCTTCACGCACCCCCAGAACCACGACGCCCCCCTCGGAATTGGCCATGCCGCTGTAAGTTTCCCAAAAACTGCCGGGAAACCCGCCCCGTACGGATTTGAATTCCCAATCGGTGGTTTCACCTATCCGGGCCGCCTGCAGGATGTCGTCGAGAAGCGCCATGGCAGGAACGCTATACGTTCGTGAAAGTGGCCAAGGCGGGCGTGAGTTTCTCGACACTGTCCGACGCGCACCGTTTGGTCAGCTCGAAGGCAAGGTACTTGGCGTGGAAATTGGTGAGTTCCAAGGCGGCGCGTTAGTTTCGCACGAGTTCGCGTTTCCTGGGCGAGGAAAATTTTGTTGGCCCCCATCGACCCGTAGGAATTCCCGGCGCCGCCTATTCGACGGCTATGGCGATCCCCAAGGCGAAAGGCCCAATCCGTCGGACAGCCCCATCGTCCTGACGGCCGAACAGGGTGGTGTCGCCGTCCTGGGAAACTACGATGGCCAGGGCCTGTCCTTCCTGCTGCGCACAGAAAAGCGCCGCCGAGCGATGCCGCATACCCGGGATTTCCGACCAATCAAGTGGGCGCGTGGGCGGCTCCTTGACCTCGTTCGAAGGGGCGGCATCTTCCGCGAGCAGCCGTATCCCCGCTGGATCAGTTTTGACGATTTTGCCCCCGAAGCCCCTTATCACCAGATCAGAATGAAGGTGCACGATCCCATCGATAGACGTGAGCTGCGCGACGAAGTCAAGGGTCGATCGAAAAGGGGAATGGGTGTCCTTGTGATGCGCCCGTTTTTCACTTTCGGCCAAGGCGTCCTTGAGAACTGCGTTCGGAGGATCGAACGGGTAGCTCAGGTCAAGGAGGGTTGAGGCCACCTCACAAAGAACACACCGGGTCCGTGGACGCGAACGATCAGGCAAACGTGGTTCGGCAGAAATCCGGATCGGGCGTCCTCATGGGTGTTGAAGCGCTGATTCCGCCGATCATGAATAAGCCCCCAGATCACGAGGTCGCCCCCTGCGTCCACGTCCACGCCCAGGAACGTTCGATTCGGATTGGCGGCGGGCGCTAGCTTCCCAACCGTTTTGGCGTTCAATGGCTTTGCTTTGGCGAAGGTATGAACGTCGTAACCCTTACCAGTGACCGTCCGGGGCACGAAAGCCAACGCAAACTGGGGCAGCCGACCTTCTTCTGGCTGCAACGATCCCGCGTGGGCGACGTCAAGAATTTCGCGAAGCTGATCCCGAGTCGGGTGCGGTGATGACAACCGTCGGTTCCGTTGGTTCTCATCGGCGTAGTTCGGCCCGTCCTGGTCGTTGTCCTTCAGGACAGCCAGAAGCCGATCCAGACAGTCAGCCGGGTAGTCCATGTGGGGGGCTATACTAACGGAAGTGGTCGACCATCACCCGACGGCTCGCTATTTGTTGGACTCCAACATCTTTCGAAAACTTGCTTGTGGTGAGCTGAAGGATTTTGAAGAACCTCTTCGTAAAGCTGGCGCCTACGAAGGTACTGAATGCACCCTTTGGACCTCTAATATTGCGCTACAGGAAATCGTTCAACATATCCACCAAGGCAAGGCAAACGACTTTGAGATGTACCGCGAGGCCCTCGTATGGATGGATGACCTTTGTGGGGACACAGGATTTGCGGGAAACACCAGGCACGCAATCGACAAGGCAGTGTTTGATGGCTTTGATCAAGCCCCAGACAGCGCAATTCCCAATCAGCTCAGACGCAGAATCATCAAAACCACGTCTTTCAACAACCTATCGTCAAACGACCGCACTTGCCTCGCAAAGCTATCCCCGTTGCTTCAAAAGGACAGGGACAGCTGGTCCGATTCCCACCAACGCGCGTATGAATCCCTTCGCGCTAAGGGAATCTGTGCCGATCGCAATTTTGATTGCAAAGCCGTTGCAGAAGGGCTGTTCGACATAATTTGGCCAGAGATTGAAGAACAAGCACGTGATGGTGGGACACGCGGGGCGTCCTTGCGGCCGAAGGAAGAAATACGAAGCCGATATCGAGAACACAGCTATTTTGGAGTCGCGCTACACCGAAAGGCTCTAAGCCAACACGGCTACAATTTTCAGAAGCACGCGACTGACTATTTTGACCAACAATTCTGCCTTTTCGCAGCCCAGGGATTTCAGCTGGTAACGGTGGATTTCCGACTGCTCAAAACGCTCAAGGAGGTCCAGTGCCCATTTCCACGCGTGATCAGCCTGGCCGACGCCTGTGCGCGACTTCGACTTGGGGCAGTGCCACCCCCTACACCAGGCGCTTAATCACATCAGGCAATGCCACGATTTTTCGGGTGCCGCCATCCAAAAACACGATCCCGGTTTTCGCGATGGCGACCAAACGATCGTCGGCCACCCGGGTCACCCGGTAGAAAAAATCGCAACTGGCGCGCCCCAGATCCCCAATCGCAAGATCGAAGCGCAGGCTGTCACCCAGGAAGGCTTCGGCGCGATAAACAATCGCGGCGTCGGCCTGAATCATCGCGCACCCTTGCACATCACCCTCTGACAGCCCGTGATGGCGCAGGAAACGCACACGCGATTCGTGGATCAGGGACAACATGGCATCGTTGCCTAGATGATTGCCGTAGTTCAGGTCGGTCACCCGCACTTCAATTTCTGTCGAAAACCCAAACACGCTGGGCATGTCAATCTTCACGCGCGCCATGTTGTTAGAACCGTGCGGTCAGTCCGGCCTGGGTGACCAGCGCGCTTTTGCGATCCGCATTCGGAGATCCCTCGCTTAGCCGGTAAACCAAAATATCGGTCTTCACTGTGACCTCCACTTCTTCGATAAACGCGCGTGCTTCCTGCTGCCGCCTGTGCAGATAGGTCAATTTGGCACCGACCAACCAGGTGGAAAATGGTGACAGTTCGCGATCCCCGGTCCAGTAGGCCCCCGGCGCCCCCAGGGTCCGATAGTCAATCCCGGACCGATAGAACGCCGCTTCGGTTTGCTGGTGGTAACGCCCACGCAGCCCCACGATGATCGATGGCCCCAGATATTTCAGCACGTTGGCCTCGGCCGTCGCCGCCATAACATCCCAACTGTCACGGTACACCCGCGCAAACCCTTGCAGCGCCGCCCGCAACACGGGCACGGCCTGGTGGACCCGTGCGAACAGAGCGAACCGTTGTCGTTGCCCCGGCAGGTGTTCTTGGGGCGTTCGGCCCTGCGATCCTATCAGGACCGCACGATAGGGATTCGATTGAAACCCGTCTAACAACTGCAAGGTGCCGCCACCTTGTAACATCAGGGTCGGGGTCACGGTCCAGGTCAGCGTGGGTTCGAACGAATCGATATGCAGCCGCTGGGTGACGGTCGTCGTCGAATCTGGCTTGAAACAGGTATCGGCATTGCCCAGCGGCTGGAAATCGAGCGGCGACCGCGCACCGCTGTTGTTCTGGTCGCATACCGAATCGAAATTTCGGGTGTAGGCGAGGCCCAAGGTAAAATTCCGTTCCAGAAAATCCCCCCGCACAGCGGCAGTGATCGTGTGGGACCGATAGTCATTTTCCCATCCGTACGAATACCCACCCGACACCCCGACGGTCTGGGTTTCAAATCCCAGGCCCCCGCGGGCCGCATGGCGCGTGTCGGAAAATCCCGTCGCCGCCGTCACGGCATCGGGCCCTGCGGCTGGCCCGAACACGCGTGGAGTCGCCCCGCTAACAATATCCAGTTCGTACCCAGCGTTCACATTGAACGTGGTGCCCACGTTGGCCGAAACGTCGCCCTGCGGATGCACCACGGTGACACCTTTAGATCCTTCGCGGCTGGACGGTTCGCGAAACACGGTTAGGTGTGAGGCGCCTTCCACATCCGCATGCGCAACCGTAGAAAACAGCGCCACAGCCAGGGCCGCAGGCAAGACGCGGATCAGTTGCACCCGCACCCTCCCCCTGCCGTGCCGTTGCCGCCAAAGGCCCCTTCGCGGGTTCCCATCACATGCTGATCGGCAGCGCGACCTTGTTTTTCCGAATCAAGCCGCATGATCCGATCCGACAGATACGCACGCTGGTAGGGTTTGACCAACCAGTACCGGCTGCCGGTACACGCAGATCCCGCGACCGCCAGCGCAACGGGCAACAGTTTCTTAAAAAAGGACGACAAGGCCACCAGAATACTCCTGAAGTTCACGGCTGTAGTTGGGATCGAAGATCAGGTGGTGGCGCAGATCAATCCTGAATGTGATGCGTTTTTTGAACGCGAACAGTAGCCCCCCACCCGCGTTGGCAGTGGCATAGTTCCCGGCCTGGGACGCGGGCACCTTGTCGACCTTGCCCCGCGCCCGCGCCCCGCCGCCGCCCAGCCCAACGAACGGGGTCACAGGGGATGACGGCCAAAGAAATAGATTCGCTCCACCACCGTAATAAAACACATCGGTGTTCTCGCCGACGGTTTCGCCCACGTACGCCTCGACTGCCAGGTGCGGTGCCAACACCACCGAGGGACGAAACAACACCAACCCTTCGCCCCCCAGCAAGCCCGCAGAAAACGACAGGCCCACGGAACTTGTTTGTAGCGGTGGGGGTGAAAACACAGCGGCCAGGAACCTAACGCCAAACGACGGCGGCGGTGGCGCGCTCGGTTCAACTTCCAGCGGCAAGACCTCGTCACCCAAGATCCACCCGTAGGTGCCGTCGGGCAGCAGCACGCGAAACCAGTAGTCCTTGGGCGCCCGGCCCACGACACGCAATATTTCGCCGGGCCGGGCCACATAGATCTCACGGAACGTGAAACTGGGACCCGTGCGCACCTCCGCCCGTTCGGACAGAACCCGCACCATCACCTCTTCGGCGGCTGCCTTCGGCGATTCCCCTGTGAATGCCATGATCCCAAAGATTGCGGTCATGACCCATTTCATGGCGCCGCCACCCACATCTTGATGATCGTGGCTTCGGGGCCATCCGGCGCAAACAGTTGTTTGCCCCCGTGGCTTGTGCGTCCATCGGGTTTCAGCAGAAGGGCGCTGCCTGAAGGGTTCGAACACGACAACTGTTCCGTCACTGACCGATAAACGGCCTCCCAGTCGCGCGACAGCGGCACAGTCGGCATCCCCATCGGACCCCCAATAACCAGGGACTGCCCCGACGTCGCGTCATGGCAGCGGGCGTCCCCACAGCGCTTGCCCCCATAGTCTTTGGTCAAAACCCCCGCCCAGACCGCCTCGGCAAAATACCGTTCGCTGGGGCGGCAGGCGGTCACATCGGCGGGGGGCTCGCCCAGATCGACCGTGCCGCAGGCGGACGCGGACGCCACGGCCACAAAAACTGTCCAGATCCCGGGGCAAAAGGCCCGTCGTTTCCGCATTCTACGGGCATTGTATCCCACGACGGACGGCGCCACTAGTCGTAGGACGGTTGTCCGTTTCAATACACAACGTTCCTTTCTTGTAACAAAACATACGATTTGGCAATGCGTGAAAGGACGCCCGGGTCAAATCAGGCGCCAATTTACTTGGAAACTTTCCCATTTGGCCCTAGGTTCCGGCTTCAAACGCTTCTTTAGGAGAAAACTATGTCCAAATCAACTCGTGGTCTTTCGCTTGCTTGTTCAATTTTTTTAGCTGTAGCCGCGACGGCTTGCAGCGATAGTAAGACCAAGAAGAAGGTCCCCGATGCTGGAGGCTCCGGTGACGACATCGGCGCGACTGGTGGCATGACGGGCAAAGGTGGCGCGACGGCCATGGGCGGCGCAGGCGGCAAGGGTACGGGCGGTATGATGGCCATGGGCGGCGCGGGCATGGGCGGGGCGGGAATGGGTGGCGCGGGTATGGGCGGGGCGGGCATGGGCGGGGCGGGCATGGGCGGCATGGGCATGGGTGGCGCGATGGCCATGGGCGGCGCGAAGATGCCCGATGGCGGTCCAACACGCGACGGTGGCACCGATGCCGTGTCGACCCCGGACAGCGGCCCCGCTGCACCAGTTCTTGAAACGATCGTTCCCCTCAAGTCGACCTGGAAATATCTGGACAATGGCAGCGATCAGAAGGCCCTGTGGCAGGCCGCCGCTTTCAATGACACCGCCTGGAAGTCCGGTCCGGCTGAACTTGGGTATGGCGACGATGACGAAGCCACGAAGGTCGAGTTCGGACCCGACGCGACCATGAAGTTCGTGACCACCTACTTCCGCCATACCTTCGACCTCAAAGAGGCCGCGAAGGCAAAATCAGTCCTGCTTCAGCTTGTTGCTGACGATGGTGCGGTCGTCTACCTCAACGGAGAAGAAGTGTGGCGCCTCAACATGCCGGTTGGCGACATCACCTCCCAGACCCTTTCGGCGACTTCGATTGGCGGGGCCGATGAATCACTGATCAATGAATTCGACATGCTCAGCGGCATGAAGCTTAAAGAGGGCAAGAACACCATCGCGGTTGAGATCCATCAGGCCGACGTGGCAAGTTCGGACATCAGCTTCGACTTTGCTTTGAAGGTCGAACGCGCCGCGAAGACCAGTGACGGCGGTACCAGTGACGCTCGCGTTGACGCAAGCTCGGCAGTGACCGACGGCGGGGCTGGCGACGTGCCAGTCAGCGTGGCCGTTGATGCCCCCGTTGATGCGACAAGCTCGGTGGACGCTGTGTCGACGTCCGACGCGCCTACTAACTAAGGCAGTCGCGTAACCCACCCAACGGGCGAAGTCCTCAGAATCTTCTGAGGGCCTCGCCCGTTTCTGCGTCTAGCCCTGAATGCCGGGCAGGATCTTCCCGATGCTGGCCATGTCGTAGTCCACAGGCCAGGCCTTGGCATCGCGGCCCACAGTGCTGGTCTGGCCGTAGCCAGGCTGCCCGCCACGTTCATAGTCAGCAGGTGCCAGGCCCATTGCCTGAAGGGCCGTGACCAGGAACTGGTTGTGGGGAATGCCCTTGATGACCGGTCCGTCTTCCTGGGAGAAGAAAATCTTGTTTTTCTCCCAGTCGATGTAGTCCAGGTATCGGCCCGGGCTGATGAACCCGCCCGCGCTGCCCGCCAGCAGACAAGGGACGCTGTAGGCGATGTGATTGAACCCAAGTTCGTTGCCCCAGTAGACCAGTGAATTGTCTAGGTATGTGCGTCCCGACGATTCGGGGACATCCAGTTTATCCAGCAGTTTCGCGAACAGTTCGTTGGCTACCCAGCTATTGACGCCCTTCAACATCCGGCGCGCGTTGGGATTCCCAAAGTCATGTGCCAGGCCGTGCCAGGTACCGCCATTGGCGTCTTCGGAATGATAGAAGCCCGTCAGCGCCGTATTGGCGGCATCAGGCCCCGGCCCCAGCGCCTTATGAACGCCCAACGTCACCACCCGCGTTCGATCACACATGACAGCCGCGGCCACCAGATCCAAATAGATGTCCCATTTGGCCTTGATATCCGTTGGGTTCGTCCCGTTGTTGTCCGCCAACGCCTGCGGCATCATCGGCTTGGTACACGACAACGAAGGCTGTTTTTTAAGCTTGGCCTGAAGTTCGGCCACCAGATTCGCATATTGATCGACAACCTTTTTATCGGCAGCCGACAGGCGTTTATTCTGTTTTAGACGTGTGTAGTCCTGAAACACGCGATCGACCAACAAGGTATCCCGTTCCAGGGCCTTTGGAT
>JAYUUT010000486.1:0-8405 GCA_043754455.1 Myxococcales bacterium | reverse complement strand
TTTCGTCGCCAGCCCGAGACGGGCTGGAATGCGGCGGCCTGGGACCACGCCACGTCGCAGACCCTTGTCAATCGCAATGACTGGGCCAGTCTGCCGTCGGCGCTCGCGCCGCTCGCTCGCCATCAGAAGAAGATGCTCATCGTCGATGGCTTCGCAAACCGGCAAAACGGCCTGTTCTCGAACCACGGCTGCGGCGCCTCGTCGGTCACGTGCATGCCCAACCTGAACGGCGGCGAAGGCGCTGTCGCGGGCGGGCTGTCCTTCGACCAGTACCTCGCCTCGGCGTCCACGATGGGGGGCGGCGTGTTCCGATCCGTCGACCTCATGGCTTCGCTCGACTCGGCGAACGGCTCGCAGCTCGCGTACGGGCGCGGCACTACTGTCCCTCTGCTCCGCTCGCCGAAGGACGCCCTTGTGCGCTATTTCGGCGGGATTCGCAGCAAGGACGATCCCATGGCCGCGGCGGTCCTGGCGCGCAAGCGTCGCATCTTTGATCTGGTACGCGGAGACATCCGGCGTCTGTCCACAAGCCTCGCCGGGGGGGAGAAGGTGAAGCTTGATCAGTACCTGGGGTCCATCGAGACGATCGAACGGCGGACAATGAGTTTGCAGGAGACGGCCTGCACGATGGCGGGACCGCCGCTGCTGGCCGGCCTAGGCGGCACGCCGCCGACCCCGGCGACCCCCATCGAGGATCTGGTCGACGCCATGCTGGCGATCGCCGCCGAGGCGCTGGCCTGCGGGCTGACCCAGGTGGCGTCGGTCTCCATCGCCACAGGATCTGATCACTATGGCGCCTGGAGCCGCGCACTGGCGGACGTGGGGCAGGGAAAGTCGGTGCACGCGCTGTCGCACGGGGAAGGCAACGGATGGAACGCGCTGGAAAAGATCTTCACCCATGTCGCCACCGGCATCGCAGGCGTGGCTGACCGTTTGAGTGCCGTCAAGGAAGGTGACCGTAGCGTCTTCGGCAACAGCGCAATCCTGTGGCAGTCAAACAACGGCGGCTTTCACCATCATCCGGGCCAGTTCCGCTGGAACGGCGTCATCGTGGGCGATGCGGGTGGCAAGCTGCGCGCGGATGGCCGCTACCTGAAGGTGCCGACCTCCTACGTGAAGGGCAACCTCTTCACGCAGACGAACATGGTCCGCAGCAACGCATCCGATACCCACGCATGGGCCGACATGTACTGCAGCCTGGCGCACGCGCTGGGCGCACCGACCGACACCTTCGGCAAGCTGGGGGAAGAGCCCGTCAAGGGTCCCGTTGCCGAGATGCTGGCCTAATCCCGTGCCTACGCATCATCAGGAGTCGTCGTTTTTTCCGCTGCGGTGGATGCCGGTCGTGGTGTGTGCGCTTGTGGCCTCGGCATGCGTCGGCGACGTCGACGGTTCTTTGGAACCGCCTTCCGGCGGTTCATCGACCAAGCCCGGATCAGGAAAATCCCCGCCCAGCAACCAGGGTCTGGCTGGCACGGGGGCGCCCGAGGCACCGGCCTCCGAAGCCGCATCCACGCCGTCTTCATCTCCCTCCCTGGCCTGTGGCACATCGTTTAAGTTCGGCCCCGCGCCGATGCGTCGGCTCACGCCGGCCGAGTACTTCAGCACGGTGAAGGATCTTTTGAGCGTGGTCGTCAAGGCGCCCGAGGCGCCCGCGCGTCTGGCCGACGACAGCTTCGACAACGACATCACCAACCTGACGGTGTCTTCTTCCGTGGTCGAGCAATACCTTGCTGATGCCGAGATTTATGCGAAGGCCGCGACCCCCAGCGCAACCAAGTTGCTTCCCTGCGATGCGACGGCCCCCGACGAGGCGTGTGTCCGCAAGTTCATCAGCGCCTTGGGCCAACGAGCGTACCGCCGCACTCTGGAGGCGGCGGACGTCAACAGCCTGTACGGCACGTATCTGCTGGGAAAAAACCTGGGCGGCGTGAGCGCAGGAATCGAATACACGCTCACCCACATTCTTCAGGCGCCCGGGTTTGTCTATCGCCTGGAACTGGGCGAGTCGGCGTCCCTTGGCCAGCCGCGGCGCCTAACGTCGTTCGAGATGGCCTCGCGTCTGTCGTATTTCCTGTGGGGCACGATGCCCGACCAAACCCTGCTGACCGTTGCCAGTGCTGGGCAATTGACGAACCGTGACCAGGTGGCTGTGCAGGTGCGGCGGATGATGCGCGATGCGGCCGGCCAGCCAGTTCCAGCCACCCGAAACGTGATGACGTCGTTCCACGTGCAGTGGTTGGGTCTGCGCGAGATCGACACCCTGACCAAAGATGCGAAGTTGTACCCGGGTTTCCCGGCGCTGAGAAAAGCCATTCGCCAGGAGACTGAGCAATTTATCGACGATCGCGTTTGGGGGGGCGGCACCATCGAAGAGTTGCTCAATGTCCGATCCTCCTTCGTCAACGAGCCCTTGGCCGCGCTGTACAAAATCCCTGGGGTGACGGGCCCCGAGTTGCGCAAAGTGAACCTCGACCCAACCGAGCGCGCCGGCATCCTGACCCAGGCCAGCCTCCTTGCCCTCACGGGAGGCAGCAACGCCGTTTCACCCATCAGGCGTGGCCTTTTCGTGCGCGAGAAAATCCTGTGCACGGACGTCCCGCCGCCACCGCCCAACGTGGTGCAGAACGTTCCGGCGGCATCCGCGGTGTTGAAGACCGATCGTGAGCGCTACGCCGCCCACGCCTCCGATCCCGTCTGCGCCGCCTGTCACCGCCTGATGGATCAAGTGGGCTTCGCGTTCGGCGTCTATGACGGCATCGGCGCCTACCAGGGGCAGACCGCCAAGGGGGTGCCCATCGACGGCCATGGTGATCTCATCGCCACTGATGTCGACGGCCCCTTCGACAACGCCGTCGATCTGATGGATCGGATCGCCCGCAGTGCAAGCGCGCAGTCGTGTGTCGTCCGTCATTGGTTCCGCTACATGAACGGGCGACCCGAGGTGCCCGAGGATGCCTGCGCGGTCCAAACCGTGGTCAAGCAGGTGGCGAAGTCCGGTGGCCGCATCGAGGACTTGGTCATGGCGCTCACGCAGTCGGACGCCTTCCAGTTTCTCCCGGCCAAGACCCCCTAATTGGAGATCTCCATGAGCTCGTTTCGTCTGAACCGTCGTCAGGTCTTGCGGGGCGCGGGCGGGGTTGCGATTGGGTTGCCGCTGCTGCATGCCATGCTGCCCAACAAAGCAGCGGCGGCCAGCATCGTCCGCCGGCGCTTCCTGACCGTGGTCTCGCCCAATGGCACCATCCCCAGCGCGTGGTTCCCGACCGGCACCGCCACCGACTTTCAACTCAGCCCGATTCTCGCCCCGTTGGAGCCGCACCTGCGGGATCTCATCGTGATGAAAGGCATCGACAACCGGTGCTACGGACCCAGCGGCTCTGGCCATGGTCAGGGCATCTGTTCGTTGCTCAGCGGCCGCCCGCTGGCAGCCAATCGGTCCTCTGGCATCACGCTTGATCAGGAGGTCGCCAGCCTTTTCGCCAAGGATCCGAACAGCCGCACCCCGTATCGCTCATTCGAGCTCGGAAGCTGGCGCCAGTCCGGCCAATACGATGCCCTCTCTTACGCCGGATCGGGGATGGCCCTGCCCAAGATCAGCACCGCCGCCAATCTGTTCAAACGCATCTTTTCAGGGGGTGTGCCGGGCAACGCCGTGGGGGCCACCAGCGCCGCCGATCTGGAAGCCTTGCGTGTCAGGCGGGCCAGCATCTTGGACCGTGTGTTGGCGGACTACGCGAGGCTGCAGCCGCGGCTCGGCGCCGACGATAGGCAGCGCGTAGGTGCCCATCTCAATGCCATCCGTGAAGTGGAGCAGCGGCTTTCCCTGAGCACAAACACCTGCATAGGCAGCGCTTTTTCGCCCGGCAAAAGCGACGACAACGTCGCCAAGCTGCCCGAGATGTGGAAAGAAATGCTCGACGTCTGGGTGCTCGCCCTGTCGTGCGATCTGTCGCGCGTGGGCACATACATGTTCCGCACCGAAGGAGCTTCGCCCGGGTGGACTTTTGGTTGGTTGGGCATCGGCCCCGACGGCAACCCCTACGCGTCGGACAACCGCGACGACGCCAAAGCCACCAGCCACCACTCGATGTCGCATTTCGATTACACGGCGGACAATCGCGCGCGGCTTATCAAGGTCAACAACTGGTTTATGCAGCAGCTTGCTATGCTGGTGGAGAGGCTGAAGGCCACGCCCGACGGGCCCAACGCGACCTTGTTCGACGGGACGACCATCCTGTACGGCTCCCCGATCGCGGTGGGCGCCCACACGCTCAAGAACATGCCGTTCCTACTGATTGGCAGCGCGGGCGGCCATTTTAAGACGGGCCAGTTCCTCACGTATACCAACGTCCCGCACAACAACCTGCTTACGTCGGTGTACCAAGCGATGGGCGGAGAAGGAAACTTCGGCGACCCCATGGTGACCACCGGGCCCCTGGCGGGCCTCGGCTGATCGACTTATGTTTTCGGCCCCAGCATTTGGGACGGGTTGACGGCGACGTCGAAAGCCTCCCCCGTCAGCAACCCCATATCAATCGCGGTCTGACGTAAGGTGCGGCCGGTCTCGTGCGCTGATTTTGCGATTCGGGCCGCGGCGTCGTAGCCGATAACCGGGTTAAGAGCGGTGGCCAGCATTAGGGATTGTTCCACGAGCGACCCGATTCGTCTCAAGTCGGGTTCAATTCCGCGCGCACAGTGGATATCGAAAGATCCGCAGGCATCCCCGAGCAGCCGCACCGAATTGAGCAGGTTAAAAATGATGACAGGCTTGTAGACATTGAGTTCGAAGTTGCCCTGGCTTGCCGCGATACCGATGGTCGTGTCGTTCCCTATAACTTGGGTGCAAACCATTGCCAGCGCTTCGCACTGTGTGGGGTTGACCTTCCCCGGCATGATGGAACTGCCCGGTTCATTCTCGGGCAAGGTCAATTCGCCGATTCCGCATCTAGGCCCGCTTGCCAACCAGCGAACGTCGTTGGCGACTTTCATCAGGGCCACCGCCAACGTTCGCATGGCCCCGCTTGCATTGGCGATAGGTTCGTGACCCGCCAGCGCCGCGAATTTGTTCGGGGCTGTGACGAATGGATGAGTTGTGAGACCAGCCAAGACCCTCGCTATCCGGTCGGCAAACTCAGGATGGGTGTTGAGCCCGGTCCCAACCGCGGTTCCGCCCTGTGCCAACTCATAAAGCGGTACCAGCGCCTGCCGAAGAAAGTCAATGCCGTAGCCAATTTGCGCCGCCCAGCCGCTTATCTCCTGACCCAGTGTCAGGGGCGTCGCATCCATTAAATGTGTTCGTCCGATCTTCACAACGTTGTCGAACTGTCGCGCCTTGGCCATGAGCGTTTCGCGCAGCCGCTCCACTTTCGGCAGCAAATGCGAAGTGATCTGGTCAACCGCCGCGATGTGCATGGCTGTGGGAAATACGTCATTAGATGATTGGGACATATTTACATGATCGTTCGGGTGAACCGGAGTCTTGCTGCCCAGGGTTCCCCCTAGAATCTCGATCGCACGATTGGAAATCACCTCGTTGGCGTTCATGTTCGTCTGCGTGCCGCTGCCTGTCTGCCAAATCTTGAGGGGAAAATGTGAATCTAAGGCGCCGCAAATAACTTCATCGGCGGCCTGAACAATCGCGGTCTGCCGGTCGGTCGAAAGCAGGCCCAGATCGTGATTCACCAAGGCCGCCGCTTTTTTTACCAAGCCAAGCGCGCGCACAAACGCTCGCGGAAAAATGTCAGCCCCAATAGCAAAATGTTCGAGAGACCGTTGCGTTTGCGCCCCCCATAAACTTCCGACAGCCACTGCAACATCGCCCATGGAATCGTGTTCGATTCGTGTGTCCATCCTGACCCCCTTCGTCGTCGGAGTTCTGCCGTCGTGGAAGTCTAGGTGATTTTCGGCACCCGGTTGGCGACCAAAGCGGGCGCCCCCGTGAGCCCATCCTCCACGCAATCTATCTGCTCAAGGGCGCCCCCCCCCATCGGGGGAACCCGCCGGAGGGGCACCAGCAGGACCACCGCCAGGGCCCATCATGAAAGGCCGTCCGCCGGGGCCTCCGCAACCGGATTGGGGTTCGCAACGCCATTGTGCTCCCTCGCAGACACAGATGGTCGGCCGCTGCGGACCCATCTCGCAGGGCAGAGCACAGGTACTGCCGACCGGACCGCAGCGGCCGGTGAGCCCGGCGGGATCGCAGAAGGCCGGCAACGCGTCCGGTTCGCGAGGGCGCGGCCCATCGGTCAGCGATCGACCCGCGTCGCTGCCCCCTGGGACACGAATCACCTCGGCCGTATCGACCCCACAGCCAAGAAAATCTGCAAACAGCAGGCCCCCAAGGGACATCAAGAGGCAAAGGCGGACCATCCCCATCGCGATCCTTTTCACAGCCGCACCCCGATGCCTAGGGTGGCCTCGATGCCAAAACCACTGAGCCCGGTCACGGAGAACGCGCTGGATTTCTCTTGGCCTGTCGGCTCCATGGTTTCTTTGGCGACGGCGGCCTGCAAAGTCCGGTGGGCGGCGACCCTTAGCGCCAAAGCGAACCTCGGTGTCAAGGCGAGCCAGCCCTCAAGACCAGCGCTGACCAGCCACGCGGTGGCGGCGGCGTGTTTAGCGCTGGCCGGCGTCACCGCGTTGGCGGTGAAATCAACCTGGGCGCGATCGAGTCCGAGTGCCACGGCAAATCCTAGAGGTTTGGCGGGTGGAATCACGGCGAAAAGGCCGCCGGCGCCAACATCGAACGTTGTCCCGTCGACTTGGCCGTGGGGCGCCTCGTGTTCAACCGACCGGCGATAGCCACCGCGGGCGAAGAACCCGTAACGAGGGCCTGCCCACAGCCGCAGCGTCAGGTCGCCGCCGCCTTGCCTTTCGCCGCCGGACGAGGCCAGCATGGCCGCACCGAGCAGAACCTCGACGGTCGCAGAGCGCGCGGGCGCAGGCTTGGGCGCGACGGCCGCGATCTGAGGAGGAGCCGACGGGGCAAGCGCGAGCGCACGCCAGCCCGCCCGCAGCAGCTCATCCGTGGACGCCGCCAGCGCAAGAGCGCGTCCGTCTTCCGGGATGCTTGCGAGATCAATCGAGCGATCGATCTGCTTGGACACGCCGCCATCGGTTAGGCGCATGCGCAGCTCGATGGTCTGCCCTGCTCCCAGGCTGACGTTGACCTCGGCCCGGGCGGGAGGACCCGATGTCGGTCCCGCGGCACACACGTCCATGCCCCGCTCGCGCAACGCGGTGGACAGATGGGCGGTAAATGCCCCGATCGATTGGATCGCAGCAACAGGGGGAGCCACCGCCACCAGGACGTGCGGACGCCCGGATAGCCCACAAGGAGATCCCGCCTCAGCCGAGGCCATGGTCGCTATCGCAGTGGCAAGAGTCGGTAACAAAAACGTCATGATCGGGGACGGCTGATTTGGTGTTCCTCCTCGCGATATGACCCGCGGGTCCCCGTTGGTGCTCGGGGGCTCGCAATCCCGTCATTCTGTTGGTGTACAAAGCGCACGAACGGCTGGGCCGTGGGCACTGTCGGCGAATTTGCTCAGGAACGCCGCGCGGGCGCGTAGGCAGCCGGCGGTATCGCCGCTGGCCGCCAGCGCTTCCACCAGGCGGGCCTCCACGTGTTCGCGAAACGGTGCCGCGGGCGCCAGCTGCACCGCGTCCTCAAGGGCCTGAACGGCGCGGGCCGGGCTGGCCAAACGATCCAGCAGTAACCTGCCAAGCTCGAATGCGGCCAGGGCCGCGCGGCTATCCCCACGAAACTGTGTGCGGATGAGATCGAGGGTGCGTTCAGCGTCGCGCAAACGGCCCTCGGCGCGCGCCTGTTCGGCCTGCCTCAGCAAACCGCCTGCGGTCTGGGTAGGGGCCACGTTCTGTGCGAGGCTCACGGGAGGCCGGGGCGCGGGTGGCGCTGCTGCCTGTACCGGCGAGGCTCGTGGGGGCGCGGGTAGCGCCTGGGTCGGGATCGATTCGCGGGGGAGCTCTTTTCGCGCTGGCGGTGCGGTTTCAAAAGCCACCATTTTGGACGGCTTTTCGCGATCAGGGACGCCAGAGGCGCGCCCATTTCTGGAGCTTATCGAACGCGTGGTCCCCTGGCTGACAGGTTCGGGAGGAACGTCGCCCGAAGGATTCGCGGTGGGCGCCGCGGCGGTCTTGGGCACAATAGCCGGGGGGGCTTTTGCCCCAGCAGCGTCATCGGAAAGGGGCGCCGTTACCGTGACCGACTGGCCCGTGCCCACAGGCCACGCCTCAGGATGGCCCTCCCGGCTCATCGAAACCGTCCCATGTTGCACCGTGACCGTGATGCGCTCTTGGTTTCCTTCGCGGTCGCGATCGACAAAGAATTCGGTTCCGACCACCACCACCTGCACCGGACCAGCTTCGACCACAAAGCGCCG
>JAYUUT010000485.1:0-13173 GCA_043754455.1 Myxococcales bacterium | reverse complement strand
GCTGGCCATTTTTCTTCACATCGCACAGGCCATTGGCGCAGGGTTTCCCGTTTAGGCAGTCGGCGTCCGTTTCGCAACGCAGGCGACATCCCGCGGCCCCGGCACAAAGATAGGGGTAACAATTCACGGGATTCGCCCGAAGGCAAGATCCGGCCCCGTCGCAAGTGGACGGCGGCGACCAGTTGGTGCCATCGCAAACAGAGGCACCGCACGAGATCCCCGCCGGATACGAAGCGCATCCCCCCTGCCCATTGCACTTGCCCGTGCGACCACAGGATTCGGCCCCCTGATCCCTGCAAAGGCCATGCGGATCCGCGATGCCTTCACCCACTGATGTACATTTCCCCACCAAGCCCGGCAGGTTGCAGGCCACGCAGGCCCCGGCGCACGAAACCTCGCAGCAGATCCGGTCGACGCAGAATTTCGAAGCGCAATCCGATGCCGCGGAACAGGCCGCCCCGTTGCCACTCACGCCCGCAGCGGGGGGGCGTACCACCGGCACGTCGACACCCCGGTTCGCATCCACCCCGCCCCCGGGCGATCCGCCTTGCCCCTTGCCGACACCTCCCCCAGCCCCCCCGATCTCGGCCCGCACCCCGGCGCGGCCCCCGGCCCCAGGGCCCCCCAAAGCCCCTCCCTCCCCGCTTTCCGCTGGGGGAAGGGTTGGATTGTTCACGGGCTTTAGGCCACAAGCCGACAGCAGGACCCCCAACGCAACCACGGTGCGCAATGCAAATAAGCTCGAATTAACGATCATTAGGACAACGCTCCTCGTCAGGCTTCCCCCGCCACCGGGTCCAAAAACTAGATGAGAAACTGTAGGGGCCGCGCCCGCCGGATTCAAGACCCGGGGGCGTCGGAATGACCCTTATCCAGCCCAAATCTTGGTCAAGCGGCTTCCGCTTCGGCTTGCGGCGTCACAAGGGCAGCCCCCCCCGCCCGTGCGTTTTCGGCCTTGCGGCGTTCAACCAAGAGCCCCCGAATTTCATCGGCCACCTTCGGGTTTTCCTGCATCCATTTGCAGGCGTTGTCACGCCCCTGGCCAATCCGTTCCCCCTTCCATGAATAATACGACCCGCTTTTCTCCAACACGCCCGCCTCGCTGCCCAGATCGACAATCTCACCCGCTGCATTCACGCCCGTTCCATACATGATTTCGAACTCGGCCTCCCGAAATGGCGGCGCCATCTTATTCTTTACAACCTTGACCCGCGCCTTGGCCCCCATGACCACGTCACCGTCTTTGACGGCCCCGGTCTTCCGGATGTCTAGGCGCACGCTGGCATAAAATTTCAGCGCGTTGCCGCCGGTGGTGGTTTCGGGATTCCCATAAACCACTCCAATTTTCTGGCGTAGTTGGTTAATGAAGATCACAGCCGTGTTGTTGCGGGATGTGGACGCCGTCAATTTTCGCAACGCCTGGCTCATCAAGCGGGCCTGCAGCCCCATGTGCGCGTCGCCCATTTCGCCTTCGATCTCGGCGCGGGGCACCAGGGCCGCCACCGAATCGATGACCACCAGATCGATAGCCCCCGTGGCCACCAACCTATCGACGATCTCCAGCGCCTGTTCGCCGTTGTCAGGTTGGGACACCAGCAGGTCTTCGACCTTCACGCCCAGTTTGCGCGCGTAGGTAATGTCCAAGGCGTGTTCGGCATCGATGAACGCACACACCCCTCCGGATTTCTGCGCCTGTGCAATCACATGCAGGGTCAGGGTGGTCTTCCCCGACGATTCGGGGCCATAGATTTCAATCACGCGCCCGCGCGGCAGCCCGCCAATCCCCAGCGCCAGATCCAGGCCCACAGACCCCGTCGGAATCACGGACACATCAGGGACGTCGGATCCCCCCAGCGACATAATGGCGCCCTTGCCAAACTGCTTCTCAATGGCCGCAACAGCGGCGGATACGGCCTTCAACTTCTCTTTGATCGTGGACATGAGTGCCTCCTCGTAGCGAATGTTTTTGTAAAACGACTCGTCCGGATGAGCAGCGAAGGCCATGCCAACCGCCAAGGTGGCGCGGGTTGTGGGATGGGCGCTGAAGTATCTGCCAACGTGGCCGGGGTGCCGGACAAGAAAACCGGGCCCGGACGAAAATCTCGGACGGCCACGCACTGGTGGGTTCCCGATAGGGGGTGGTTTTCCTCGCAGCTTTCCAACGACCCCGCCGCAGCGCTGCCACCTCCCTGGCAGGAAAATTTACCCCCGGTTGGGGTGTGCGGTGCTGAAGACGAAAGCCGTCGTCGCGCGAATTTTCGGTTTACCATGGTGCGATGTCCAAGCGCCAGCGCACGATTTTCATAGGCGGGCTGATTTTCGTCGTCGGGGCGTTGCCTGTGGCCGAGGCCTTCGGCTCGGAGCAACGCTGTGTCCTTTTGCCTGTGAACAGCGATTGCAGCATGCCCGCCGAGAGCCACAAGGTTTCGGAAACGGATCGCCCCCTTCTTGCCGTGGCCTGCGAATCCTGCTCCCCTTCACCCCCCGGCGTTGACGCCGCTGGACGTCCTTGCATCCCGTGGTCCCCCGCTGTCGCGTCCTTGCTGGCTCTTGTTGCCGACAAGCAACCCGAGGGGATTTATCCCGGAAGGATATTCGGGGCGGCCGAAGAGAGGTACGAAGGTGTTGGGACTTTCGAGGACTTGAACAAGAGCTGTCCATCGTCGCTGACTATGAGGTTCGTCCCAGAAGGGACACCGCGGCTCTTCCGCTACCTCGGACCGTTACCGGCGGGACGCGTTCTATACGTCTATACGCGCCAGAACACGAGTTCCAGCTTCTTTAGTTCAAGCGCCGTCTTCAAGATCGCGGGCACGCGGGTCTTGGATGCGGGCGTTGCGGGCGACGTGAAGGCCGCCGTCGGTATGGCCGACGCGACCGTTGGGCTTCCGGTGCCAATCGCTTGGCTTCCGGTGCCAATCGTCGCCGACGCGCATCCCGAGGGGATTCTCCGGCACTTGGCCCCAAAGGATTCTGGCGATGAACGTCCCGATGCGGACGCCGCCCCCCGCCTCACCAGACCTCGCGGCTGTTCGTGCGAGGTCGGGGGCAAAGGGGAGCCCTTCCCCGCTTGGCTGCTGGTCCTGTTGGTCGTCGGGATCCGACGTCGTTCCGTCTCGCTCCGAACGGGTCATGGGCGTGCGGGCCATCCTGGCGCAGCGCTGGCAGGATTCACGTCTACCTTCGAGCCCCAACGGCAGATGTCACCCACCGTCGCCGCACGAAACCAGTGGGCCCGGCCCTGAATCAACCCGGGCCGGGGTATCGGATCGCGGATCTACGCGCGTTCAATCTGCACGTCGGCAGCATGGGCAGCGAGCGCCTCCAAATCTCCAACGTCCGAAGTCAAGACGGCTCCTCCAGGCTCAGCGCTTGCCACAACAAGCGCGTCGACAGCGGACCCGCGCCGAGCAAGTCTCCGCAAAAGAGCTGCGCGCCGAGCGCGCATTTGCGGAACTTCTTCGATGATCTCGCATGTCTTCAAGAACCTGTTGGCGTTTGCATCCCGACCGGCGTGTCCCTGAAGGCATTCTGTGAGAACGACCGAAGGGATCTGAGGAGGCCACAGGCCCTCGTCACTGACCGGGCATTCAGCAAAGGGCTGTCCGTCGGGTCGTCGAAAGGCCAGATGGAGGCAAGCGCGCAGGTCTACACGGGATGCCGCGTGGTCTCAATTCGCGACGCGCATCGAAAGTTGCCGCCAGTCGGTTCCACCCCGCTGATCGCGCACCACTATCCACAGCGAAATCTGTCCACTGGCGGGTACCACATCTGGCGCCGTGTAGCGGTTGTCCAGGGTTTTGGTGGTCGATGCGGTCGTCACGGGATCGGCTAGGTCGCCGGCCGTCACGAACCAGGAAACGACGGGTTCCTCAATCCTTTGGACCGCGAACACGTCGTGGCCTTTTAGGGTCGCGTCCAGCTCTTGATAGGGCTCAAGTGAGTCCGACGACAAAACCGGATCGATCCGGACGACCTCGCCGGGGGCCACGGTGACGGGCTCTTGCAGTGGCGAAAATGGGGTCAGCGCGTCGCGCCCCCGGGCCAGACGAAGTCCGGTGATCACGGGATTTCGGTTGGCAAGGCGCGGGGTGAACGCCAGACATCCCGGCGTGGGGATATCTGCAGCGCAAACATCTTTGCCAATCGTCGCACGCGTGACATCGTTCCACTGGCTCAGATCTCGCGCGTTCACCGCGACCCGCTTCGTAGCCACAAGAGCGTCCGATCCGCGTCCCAGCGACAAGATCGCCGCCGGCCAGGCGCCGCCGCCCGGGCCCACCGCCCCCTTTTCGACATGCGCCTGCAGCAAAAGACCCGGAAGGGCAACCGCCAGCGGATCGACACTGAACTTTCCCAGAGGATCGGGCGTTCCATCCCCCCCGACGTTTATGGCGCGCAGCAGATCCAGCGCGGCCTGCTGCGCGGCCGTCAGGCGCAGGCGGTTGTCGTTAAAGTCCGCGCAAAGGCCACTTGTCTCAAGCGGACAGAAACTCCAGTGAAAGGTTGTCGGCTGACCGCGCGGATCCACCACCAAGGCGTCGAAAACCACAGACTGGGTGGCGGCACCGTTGCCCCTATCGAACAACAGTTCGGGCGGTTCGGCCTTGATGGCCAGAATGCGCAAATCTTTGACGAGCTCCGGGCGATCCGCCGGATCGCCACAAGCGAAAAATGGGATCAGGAGAACGAGAGCAGTAGGGAACAGCGCTGTGTAGTTGAACATCAGATTTCTCCTTTGACGCCTAAAAGCGGCAGGATCGGCAGGCCCAGCAGCAGGGTGCGGTTGCGGTAACGATAGTCGTAGCCTAGGGCCTCGACGGGTTGATGGTTGTAGGCGTTCATGACGTCCAGGTACGCCGTAAGGTTGAACGAACGGAACTGCCACTTCTTGTCCACGCGCAGGTCCACCTTGTGGAATGTGGGCAGCCGATCAGAGCTGCGCGCGACGGTACCGGGAACCACCTTGTGCGCGTCGGCGTCGGCGTCGAAATAGATCTGTCCGCGATCCTGCGGCGTTAGGGGATTGCCAGTGACAAGCTGAAACCGTACACCGAGGCTCATGTTCCAGGGCAAGGCGACCTGTCCCACGGCCGTCAAGATGTGAGTCTGGTCGTAGGGCGAAAGCTGGGTTTGCTCGGTTCGGGGCAGGGTCGCAAAGCGCGGGGTTCCCGGGTTGGCGCCTTCTGGTTGACCCGGGACGGGGCTGTCCGGGCTGCGATCGCTGCGCGTTGAACGGGACAGGGTGTAGGCCAGCCAGCCCGAAAAACGTCGATCGGGCTGTGCGTTCCGTTTGACCAGCACCTCGACACCATGGGATTCACCCTTGCCGCCGCTGTCAAACAGCGCGGGTTGCAGCTGCCCGTCCTTCATGATCTGCGCGTCCGTGGGCGAGGGCAAGTTGTCACGATAAACCTTGAACCCCTCGACGTTGATCAGCAGGGGACCGAAGTCGTGGTCCACGCCCGCGGTCAGATGAAACGCGCGCTCGGCGGCTAGGGCTGGCTGTCCGATGCCTTCGACCATCACGCCCGAAAACAGATCCGGCAACTTACGGTAGACTCCACTCGTAGCCTTCAACCGCGTGCGCTCGGACAGGTCGTAACGGGCGGCCAGACGGGGCTCTAGGACCCAGCGTTCGGTCCTGTCGAAATCTAGATGCGAGTAACGCAGGCCTGGCAAAACCGTGAGGCGCCTCGTGGGCGACAGCGACAGCTCGGTCCAGTAAGCCTGGTCGAGGTCGAGACTAGATGAGTTCCAAGGATTCTGCACCCGCCTGTCGAACGGAACGGGCGTCGGAAACCGGTGCCCCAGTGTCGGTAGGTCACTGACAAAGTTCGCGTTCCAGTACAGCAGCCGGTGATCAAGGCCCATCCGAAGGGTCATCGTCTCAGCGATGCCGATGTTCAGGGTCTCGCGCCAGGACAGGGTGCTCATGTGGGCCCCGGCCTTGTGCTCGATGTCCAGATCCTGGGAATGATCGCCAATGTCTTGTGACAGGTACCCGGGGGTGATCGCAGTTTCAAGGTTGCTGCTGCCGTTCCAGAAATACTTGTGGCGCAGCTGCACGCGATGAAAAGCGATGGCACCCTCGACGCCCAGATCAGAACTTTCGGCCGATCCGGACCGCGACAGCGTCAGGGCGTCTCGCGACCCAAAGGCCAACACGTCGAACCGGTGGTTCATCCAGGTTCGTTCCGCCTTGGCCTGATAGTCCAGGTACGAAGGCGACGCGACGATGGGAGGCTCGTCACCGCTGGCCGCGCCTCGCATCAGCGCGGGCAAAAACGCGTCGATGTAGGACCGCCGGGCTGCGCCGGCCAGTTTCCAGCGCCCCACGGGGGCACAGACGTAGCCCTCGGCGTCGAGAAAATCGACCGCCGCTGTTGCCTGCAGCCGATCGCAATTCAGCGTCTTGGTTCCGACCTGCACGACCCCAGCCGTCGCACGGCCAAATTGGGCACCGAATCCTCCTGGGGAAAACGTGATGTCGCCCAGCAATTCGCCGCTGATGACAGACGTCAGTCCGCCGAAGTGATACAGCAGAGGGACCTCGACGCCGTCGACAAACACCGACGTATCAGCAGGATTGGCGCCGCGAACGATCAGGGCGCCTCCGAATCCGCCTGGCGCCCGCCCCATTCCGGGCAGGCTTTCCACGACGCGCACAGGATCCCCCATGGTGCCCGCAACCCGTGTGACCTCCTCGCGTGACAGCGCCACTTCGGAGATCGGCACGCGATCGACAATGGCTTTTTCGGTGATGTTCACCTGCTCGGCGGTCGATGCGGTCATGGCGATGTCCAGCGCCCTGACCTCGCCGGGGCTAAGCCGCAACTCTTCGTCGCGCACATCGTGGCTGGCGCTGACCACGCTGATGAGGTGCCTGCCCGAGGGCACCCCCTCGACCCGGGCGGCGCCCGTGGCCCCGGTTTCCGCAACAACATTTCCGTCGAGCAGGACCACCGCCCCGTCTACGGGCTGACCCGATTGGCGGTCTTTGACCGCGATCGCTAGGATGGACAGGGAGAGGGTTGCGGCCGCTTCTTGCGACAGGAGAAACAGCAACCCTAGGAGGGCTGTGGCGGTGGTGTGCGCTGGCATGGTTGCCAGGGGAAACACCAGCCGCACAGAAATGTGTCACCACCTCTGGCAGGGCCGGCTTGTCATGGGGGCCTTGTGGTTTGCCCAGGTACTGAGACAGAACGCGCAGGGCCGCGGAGGCCATTTTCGTCGGACGGGGCCCAATCCGGTGCCCTCGCCGGATACGGGCAGATCGGTGTTCTTCACGGGATGAGGGAACGCCGGGTCCAGTGGGTTCTCCTTTGAATCTTTCGTTTCCTTCGTCATTGTCGGCCACTGCGACTGCACAGGGCAGCGCCGCCACAGAGGGCCGGGAACAAAAGCCACAGCCTTGCGCTGCGCCAGCCGAAAAGCGCCACTGCGCCGCCGATTTTTCCCCCGTCCGAAAACAAACCCCGGTTTAGACTTTTTTGATACGATCGGCGCGCTTGCAAGACGCCACGCCCCCTTCCGGTTCACCACGTTCCCCCCGGCGGCTCGGGGATCGTGCCGTGGCGGGCCTCGTCTTTGCTGCCGCGTTGGCAGTATTTCTGTCGCCCCCGCTGCAGTTCTTGGGCAACGACACCCGGCCTGCGGTCTTCACCGCGGTAAGCCTGGCCAAGCGCGCCGACTTCGATTTGGACGAGTTCGCCCCCGCGCTCAAAGGAAAGCTGCCGAATTGGCCCTATTACGTGCTCCCCACACGGGACGGCGGCGGCGTGTCGCGCTTCGGAATGGGCCCCCCTTTGGTCGCAGTGCCGGTGTTTTTGCCGGTGCTTCTGCTGAAGGGGAAGGTCACCGAGGCGGAGGCGTTCCAGCTCGGGCGGCTGGCGGGAGCGATCTGCGTCGCGGCGGCGGCTGCGCTCCTCTTCCTGACGGGGCGCCGGGCGGGATGGCCGCGGGCGAACGCCCTCGCTGTGGCCGTACTCTACGCCTTCGGGACGTGCGCCTTCTCGGTGGCCTCGCAGGCGCTGTGGCAGCACGGGCCGGCGGAGCTCTTCCTCGCCCTCGGTCTCTTCTTGCTTGCCGGGCGGGGAGGGCCCTTCGCGGGCGCAGCCTTCGCAGCGGCGGTGCTCTGTCGGCCTCCCGACGCGGTCTTCGCGCTGGCGGCCACGGCCCATGCGCTCGTCTGCTGGCGACGCACGCCGCGGCGGCTCCTGATCTTTTTTGTCACCGCCGCGCCCCTGGCGCTCGCGCAGCTCGCCTACAACCACAGCCACTTCGGGGCCTCATGGCACTTCGCGCAGACCCTCAAGGTCACCGGACAGGACGCGCTGCCGGACGCCGAGTACTGGGCGAACAACCCGCTCGTCGGCCTCTTGGGGCAGCTCCTAAGCCCCTCCCGCGGGCTCTTCGTTTATACCCCCGCGTTTCTGTTCGTCGTCGTGGGGCTCCTTTGGACCTGGAAGCGGCAGCCGCCCTTCCTGCGCTTCCAACTCGGCGGTGCGCTGGTGCTCCTGCTCCTGCTCTCGCGCTATTACGGCTGGTACGGCGGGTGGTGCTTCGGGTATCGAATGCTGGTCGATGCCGCGCCGGCGCTGTGCCTGGCCGCGGGGCCGCTCATCGAGGGGCTCGTCGGGGCGCGACGCTTCGTCTTCGCGGCGGCCCTGGCGGCGTCGGTGGTGATTCATGGCGCCGGGGCCTTCAACTACTCGCCGGGCGACTGGGACATGCACCCTGACATCGACAAGCACCGGGAACGCCTGTGGAGCGTTTCCGAGAGCCAGCTCGTCTACGTCTTCACCCACCGGCGCCACCTCGTCGCCCCCGCCGGTCCCCGTGTTGACAGATAGATGATGGACATGTGGCACTGGTCAAGTCCATCCTGGAATTCAAGACCCACCCCGGCTCGGAGTTTCCCCATCCCGCCAGGCGGTGGCGGAGGGACGGGCCGCGCAGCGACGTGCCGACGAGAAGGCGGCCATCGTGGTCCGGGGTGGAGGTCCGACCAAACACCGAACGACCCGTGGTCGAGGCCGGGCCGCGTGAGGCTGGTTGTGGACACCGGCGCGCTGCTGGCGCTGGAGCGAAACGAGCGACCCATGTGGCGTCGTTTCAAGGCCGCTCAGTTGGCGGAAACGGTCGCCGTCACGCATGGAGGGGTCGTGGCCCAGGCGTGGCATGGCCGCGGCCCTCGGCAGGCCCTATTGGCCAAAGCCCTGTTCGGCGTCGAGGTCGGACCGAGCCCTTGGCAACCGCCTCGGGCCGTCACGTTGAGATCATACGCGTCTGATCCATGGCCCGACTCCCAGGTTGTTCGACTTTACACATAATGGTAGCGCAGATACGCCGGAGACTCAGGGACCTTTGCCGATGGCCTGCTCTTCGCGCTCTTCGGCTGCCTGTAGCTCGGCCATCATTTCGCCCCAATACCGGCAGCCGGCTGGGAGGCGGGCAGGACTTGGAGGGGTCGCGCGCAAAAGACGCAGCCACCAGAATTTTGGGACCTTACATTGACGCTGCCACATGCTGGTGGAACATGTTGCCGCGGGGCCTTGACACGGGACTTTGATGAGACGGCCTTTACCGCAGGGATCACCCGTCAGGAGATCGCCGGGACAGAAGGTGTCGACGTCGATGCCGTACGTGAACCGAAGCTCGCTTTGTACGGCAGGCGGGGGGACGTACTCGGGCCAAATTGAATCGGTGATTTTGAAGCGCAGAACCGGGCGACCAGAAATCTCGACCGTCTCTGCGCGGGCGTCGACACTCATCACCAAATCTACCTGACCGGAAGGCCGCTTCTTGGCGCGGCCCAAGCGAAGCCCCGGGGCCTGGGCCGAGATCAAATAGACGCCCCCCGCCATGGCCAGCGCAAAACGGCCATTCTTATCCGAGCGTGCCGATGCGATCGCGGCACTGGTTCCTTTTTCGGCCGCTAGCACCACGACCCCCGGAAGGGGGCTTCCGGTTTCGTCGAAAATCTGCCCGGACAGGATCCCCAGCCAGGTCCCACTTTTGGCCTTCCGAACTATCGCTCCCGCTTCCGCCGGCCCGCTTATTTGCGTCGTAGATCCAGCCAGTGGGGGTGCTTGCGCCTGCGATGCGACGCGTACGGTGACCCATTTTTCTAGCCGCGACATTCCGGGTTGTAGTCCCGCTTCGCCAAATGTGCGCGTGACGACGATCACAATTTTTCGGGCGTCAACCAGCCGAATCCGTGTCGCGATCCAGATCGGCGATTTAACCGCAAAGTCGTGCGGCAACGATCCCAGGTTCATCCGAAACACGCCGGTTTGATCCGAACGGGCCCATGCGCGGACCTGGGTGGTTCCCGATTCCGTGGCGAAGACGCCAACATCAGCGACCGGGCGGCCCGCAATGTCCACCACCTGGCCCGATAGTTCAAATGTGCGGTCGTTTGCTGTGGACGGCGCAGAGGCCCTGTCCGCCGGAACCGTCGGGCCTCCCAGAGGTTGAGGCACTTGAGTTCCAGCATCGGACGCAGCCATCACCAATGCCGACCCGAGCAGGGCGCCGACGCCAGTCGCATGGATCACATGTCTCCAATCCACGATCAGGCACTATACCGCCGATTGCGATCCCGTTGCCGCCGCCTGCCTCCGGGGGCCGAGCGAAACGCCCAACGCCCCGGGTCTCCCCGCCGCCTCCTTATTTGACTGGCTTGACGAAACGCAAGGTCATGCGATCGCTCTCGCCAATCGCCAGGTATTTTTCCTTGTCCTTGTCACCCTGACGCAACGTCGGAGGCAAGGTCCACACGCCGTCAGCATAATCTTTGGTGTCCTTGGGGTTGGCGTTCACTTCGGACTTTTGGTCCAGTTTGAACCCCGCTGCGGTCGCCAATTCGATGGCGACGGATTCCTCGACATATCCGGTCTTGCTGTCCATTCCGGGGTTGGCCCGATGTTCGACCAGCCCCAAAACGCCACCCGGCTTCAGAACGTCAAACACGGCCTTGAACACCTTATCAGCCGTCTTGCCGCCGACCCAGCCGTGCAGGCTGCGGAAGGTGACGACCAAATCCGCCGAATTCGCGGCCCCCAGTTCCAGTTTTGCGGGTGGTCCCCAGACCACGTACTCAACCTTGCCAAACACATCGGGGGTTTTCGCCAGACGATCCTGAAATTCCTTGGCGCCCTTGTTGGTGGCCGGATCTCCCGATGTCAGGACCAGCTTGCCGTGATCCTTGAGCACCGGCGCCAACACTTCGGTGTACCAGCCTCCGCCTGGGGCCAGTTCGATCACGGTCATGTTGTCCTTCAGGCCGAAGAACGACAGGGTCTGTTGCGGGTGCCGGTACACGTCCCGGTCCCGGTTTTTGTCCGCACGGTGCGCCCCCGCCAACGCAGCGGTCAGCTTGGCGGCGGTTTCATCGGCAGCAGGGGCGGCAGGGGCAGCCGCAGCCGCAGCGGGGGTTGCGGGGGCCTGCTGGGCATTGCTACCGGCACAACCGGCCGCCAGGAACAGGGCGAAGGTGGAAGAACGAACCAAAGGTGATGGAGGGGTTTTCATGGGCGCGCAGCCTACCACCACTGCCCCCCCTTGGTCACAAACAGCTTGGTTCGTCGGGGCTGTACACATGACAGGCTTTTTACCGGGGGGCTGGCTGGGTGCCCCATGATAAATGCCACCCCGCATGAACCGGTTCGCACGTTCTTGGCTGTTGGCTTTTTGGCTAATTGTCCCGGCAGGATCTTCCGCCCGGGCCGCTGTGCCGACGTCCCGTATTCGCACCTTCGTCGCCGAACACTGCCTTTCCTGCCACGATGGCCCCGACGCGAAGGCGGGGCTGGATCTGAATCGCCTGGGGATGGCGTTTGACGATTCGCGCACGTTCAGCACCTGGGTCAAGGTCTGGGATCGGGTCAGCCGTGCGGAAATGCCCCCCGCCAAACGCGACCGCCCCCCCGTTGCCCAGACACAGGCGTTCCTCTCCGCCCTGGCGGATCCCCTGGTGGCAACAGATCTTGTGCGGGAATCAGTCGAAGGCCGGGCCACGCGGCGGCGACTTAACCGATACGAATACGAAAACACGCTGCGTGATCTGTTTGGGGCGCCCTGGTTGCAGGTCAAGGCGACCTTGCCCGACGATGGCGAGGCCCACCGTTTTAACAAGGTTGGCGACGCCCTGGATGTTTCGCACGTTCAACTGGCGCAGTACCTGCTGGCGGCCGAAGAAGCGATTCGGGCCGTGCTGGCGGCCAGTATCACCAAGCCCGTGTCCAAGATCGTGCGTTACCACACGCGCGACATGCGATCATTTACTGGCCCGATGGCCTTCGGAGAATTCAACCGCAGTCCGGAACGGGCCACCTTTCCTGTGCTGGGGTTCGACGGGCAACCGGCCGTACGCGCAGCGAAACAACCATTGACCGTCGGCGAATCGAATCCGGCCGTACGCGACAGCGAAGGCATGGGGGTGGTCGCCAGCGCTTACGAACCTTTGGAGCCAAAATTCAACGGATTTCACGCCCCACAATCTGGACGTTACCGCCTGTCAATCAGCGCCCATTCAGTGTGGGTCGGGCCGGGCAAGGGGCCAAATTGGTGGGCCCCTGATCTGGATGCCATATCGCGTGGACGGCGTCCTGAACCTGTTGCGATTTATGCCGAGGCCACCCCGCGTCTTTTGCGGCGGCTGGGGGCCTTCGATGCCGGTGTCGATCCGACCGTCGGGGTTCTTGAGGTGTTTCTGCTGGCTGGCGAGACCATCCGTCCCGATTCATCCCGGCTGTTTCGGTCCCGGCCACCCAACTATCACAACCCCCTTGCGACCCCCCAAGGGCAGCCCGGGGTCGTGTACCGCTGGCTTGAAGTGGAAGGCCCGATTGTGGACTCTTGGCCCCCCGTGGGCCGAACGCTGCTATTTGGCGATCTGCCGATCGAGGCGCCGACCAAAAACACGGTGCGCGTGGTGCCCCGGGATCCGCTTAGCGATGCACGCCGGTTGCTGCGGGGGTTTCTTGAAAAGGCCTACCGCGAACCCGCGACCGAAGCAGATTTTGACCGGTTCATCGGGGTCATCGACAAGGCGCTAGCCGCCGAGGTTCCGTTCACCGAGGCCATGATAGCCGGGTACCAGGCCGTGCTGTCATCCCCCCGTTTCGTGTACCTAGAAGAAAAACCGGGCCTGCTGTCCGCCCCGGC
>JAYUUT010000484.1:0-11561 GCA_043754455.1 Myxococcales bacterium | reverse complement strand
ACAAGCCGGGCCGAGCGCAAGGCGCGACGACGACCAATAGCCGTAGCTATTGCGAGGAGGAGCAACGCTGCGCTCGGCCCGGATCGTCGGCCGGACTTGGCGCTATTTCGAAGACGCTGCACTAGGGCGATATTTAGGTGATGGGTGGTTAAACGCGGCCGTTCAATACGCGGGGGTTCGCTTTCCATGAGTTCGGCAGCAGGGGCAAGGTCCCTTACGCAAAGCGAATGATGCCCTTTAGGCACCTTGCGTCGGGTTCCATCCAGGTTTTGAACCTGTCGATGGCGTTGTCGACCGTCGCGTCGTGCGTGATCCATAACCGCGTGGCGATCTTTTTCGCTTCGACCGCTGCGATGATCCGGCGAAAATCGTCATGGGTGGAATTGCGACTACTCAGCAAAGTCAATTCGCGTTTGTGAAACTCGGGATCGGCAAAGGTCACATCTCCGGGGTGCAGCCCCACGAAGACCAGCTTTCCGCCATGGCAGGGCAACCGAAACGCCGCATTCATGGACGACGCATTCCCGGTCGCATCGAACACCACGGTGGGCAGATCCCCGCCAAAATTTGCCTTCACACGCGCATCCGTCTCGTCGACGCTTCCTCCTGGGGACAGCGTCTTTTTGACACCGCATTGTTCGCGACAGAAACGCAATCGTTCTTCATTCACATCCATGACCGCAACGGCACTGACACCTGCCGCCTGTACGAACTGCAACGTTGAAAGACCGATGGGTCCAGTGCCGATGATGAGGACCGTGTCCCTGGGCGAAAGCGCGGCGCGCACAACGGCATGGGCGCCAATGCCCAGTGTCTCAACAATGGCCAGCTCGTCATAGGACAGCGTCGCGGACGGGTGCAGCTTGCGCGCAGGGACGATATAGTGATCGCGCATGGCCCCGTCGGCGTGCACGCCCAGGACGCTCAAACTGGTGCAGCAGTTGGGCTTGCCAAGGCGACAGGCGATGCAGTTACCGCAGTTCAGGTACGGTTCGACGGCACAGCGATCTCCAACTTTGACGCCCGTGACGTCAGCGCCCAGACCCATCACCTCGACGCTGACCTCATGTCCCAGAATGCGCGGGTAAGTAAAAAACGGTTGTTTTCCGCGATACGCGTGAAAATCGGTGCCACAAACCCCAACGCTGTGTACACGCACGAGGGCTTCCCCGGAACCGGGATCGGGCGGCAAGGGCACGTCCGCAAGTTCCAGAACACCGGGTTTCTGCAGGATGATAGCGCGCATGTCGTGTTCAAGTCTTACAGCGCGGCCACCTCATAGTGCAAGGGCCAGTGTGTGGCGTACTGCGGGCGCGCCACGCGCCGGCCTTCAGCGCACCTGACAGCGTCCAATTCGCACGCCGCTGGCCATCGATGTCACCCACAACACCAGATCTGAATAAAACCCCTGCCCTCTGACATTCCCTGAAAACAACATCCCGCGCAGATCCACTGGACTCTGTATCTGCCCTTGCGCTGCACAGTCAATCTGAAAACTGGGATCAGGGAGCCACGGAATCCGCAACTCCCCTTGCCCGACGGACAGCCCCATCTCACCCGCGACCAAGACCCGTGACGGCCCTGACCACGAGGATTTTTTCTTCCCAGGCCCAACCGTACCCTCAAGCTCGAATGTCGCCGTTTTGTCCAAGACAACGGTCACCTTCTGGGCAACAACATTGCCTTTGACAACCAGAGGGGACTGCGCGTCGGCCCGGGACGCTGTCACTTTGAACGCCCCCTGTTCAACGCGGCCCCAGCCCGCACGTGTTCTGGCCATCACTGAAAGCCCCTGTCCCTGCAGGGGGATCGACAGCGATTCTATCCCTCTTGGTCCCCAAAACACCGAAGCCGCGCGTCCTGGCTCTCCTACGGTCACTGCGCCTCCCACGGGCAACGAAACCATCAAACCATTCGTAGTCAATCGACGGCCCGATAAATCGATCCGACCCCGGGCTATCCCGATGGCACCTCCCAGAAACCACGGCCTCATCGCCGCGGGTGTTGCCCAAACCTGGTCGAAATCGATTCGTCCGTCCAGCGACGGATCATTGACTCGCCCTTGCGCTTGCAGGTCCAAATCAATTCGTCCTTTAGCCCGGACCAGGGCCTGCGGCCAAAACCGCGCAACGGGTTCGACTTGCACCTGGGCCTCTAATCGCGATGTCTCTATATACGATTCATCCAGATGCGACCAGTGCGGCAGCACGGTTCCTGACAACCGTGCGGTGCCCCCAAAAGACGCCACCGAAAGATCATGAACGCGGATGCGAGCGCCGTCGAAAGCCAACCGTCCCGTTGGCACAGTTAGGCCCATGGGCCACGCTTCGGGCACCAACACTAAGGGACTCACGACCTTCAATTCGCTGGTGATAAGGGGATTCGTTATCTCACCGGCAATCCGCGCCGCGATTCCTATTCGGCCTTGGGCCGCCCGCAGCCCTGGCATGCGAAGGACAGCCACGTCTACTTCACACTGCGCCGTCGCCTCCACCACGGCACGCGAGGTCCGCAGATTTGTCTCAACGAAGATTCCTCGACCCCGCACCTGTGCCTGCGCTTGCCCCTGCACTGGTTGTCCGCTCGTCCACGCAAGACTGCCCGTGCCCGACATCAGCAGGTCGGATGGTATTTGCATGGACGATGGCGCCCACGTCATCAGGGCCGACCCAACAGGTAGATCTTTCACGCTGACAGCGCCTTTGACCTGCAGCCGATTCTGGGAGCCGAAGGACAACTGAGCATCTGCAACGATATGGTTCGCCACCTGCCCCGCGACGTTCACCTTCCCATCCGGGGCACGCCATACCCGCATTCCCCCGTCGCCCCACAAGATCCCGCCAACCCTCACGCCCGACAACGCCACCTGCCCCGCCACTGACGGTGCGACCGCCTTACCCGTCACCTCAAACGCGCCATCCAGGCGGCCAGCCACCAACCCGCGCGGCAGTGTTCCTGCCAGGATCGAAAGCGGCACCGCCTCGACTGACACGTGCGCCGCGATGTCACGGTCAAACACGACCTTTCCATACGCTTGTATCGCCCCGCCCCCTGGGTGAACAACACTTATCCTATCGACCCACAATTCGTCACCCCCCGAAACCCGCGCCGTCATCTGCTCCGGAACAACCAACGGCCATCCCCGCACCGTCACCGTGCGGTTGCCCCGCTGGGCGACGTCAATCCGCAAATCATCCCCCTGCCCCCGCAGGGCAGCCCGTATCGACAATTTTCCACCGATCATTTGGCCTGGCAGGACCCGGGACAGGTCCAGCTTCGTCAGGTCAAAGGTGGCCTGCACGTCAGGCTCTTTGCCCGCTCTTGGAATCGTCATCGTCGCATCCGCACGAACCTCGGCCCCGCGAAGGCCCGCCCGAACGCCGCGAACCTGGAGGCGTCCCTGCGCCACCGACGCTGAAGCCAGGGTCAAGGTCCCTGGCTCCTCAGATCCTTCCGTAGATCGTGCCATCCGCACAGTTTTTGGAAACGGCCCGGGCCTGGCCCGCATCAACGTCACATCCACATCGTCCAGGTCAGCCGTCATCCGTTGCACCGACGTTCCCAACCGTCCCGAGGCCGACACCTGGCCGCTTAAAATCCCCGCGAAAAACGGACGTAAAGACGCTGGCAGATATGGCTGTGTCTGCACGTCCACAAAACGCGCGCTGACCGTGGCTTCCAAATCCGGGTCCAAATGCCCGTCGATTTCAATCCCATCGCCCCGAATCCCTACCCGCGTGCTGACCCGCATGTACGGCCCATGAATCCCCGCCTGCACTGATAGCCTTTCAAGCGGCAAGGAAGCCACGGCGGATTTCCACCTCCCCGACGTTCGCCCCATCACATCCGAAAGCGGCCCCCAATTCACATCGACATCCAACCATTCCCGCTGGCCCCGGCTTTGCCACGCAAAAACCTCGGAAAACCGTGCCTTACCCGACAAGATCGACCGGCCCGTCTGGCCGCTATCAACCTGCAACACCAGATCCGCAGGGTTGTTATCATCCACACCTACCAGGCCAATACGCACCCCATCGAAAGGCACCGTGGTTGACCAGGGCAATCGGGACCGCCCCACACGCAATGTCCCGCCACGAACCGCGTCTAGATCACGTACGGAAAAACGAAGGTCCGGCACCCCATTTTTTATCCCGAGCGAAAAACCGCCCCGCGCCCCGACGTCTTGCAGTTTCAGAGCCCAGTCGGGAAAATCCAGCACCAGTTCACGCAGGGTGATGCGCGCTTCGTTCACCGTCACCGAAGCCGTCAACCCCGAATCCTTGGTCGTGCGGTGGGGCAACGGTTGGGCTGCGCGAACCCTGCGGGCAAGGGGGGAAGGTGGCAAACAACGCCCCGCCTCGGCCCGCGACGGCGCCGGACGCAAAGCCGCCATCAGCCCCACATGCCCCTGTCCTGTTAGAAGCCGGAATGTGTCGGCATCCACTTGCAGCGATTGCACGTCGATTCGCAGCGGAGACACCCGAATCCGCACCTGCGCCTGCACCCGTCGCAGATCCACCACCGTTTCCCCTGTCCCCGTCGGCGCGGGCGATAACAGCCGCAACCCATCAAGCCTGACCCCCAAGGCCCGCCCCAGAATCAGATCGGGCACCAGAGTCCACGTCAGCCCCCCGCCTTGCACGATCAATTTCCCACAAAAAACCGGTCCCCAACGGTCCAGCACCTTGCCCAGGACCCACCCAAACCTCGGCCCCCGCACCACCAAAGGGACCCCAAACGCCAACACAACCGCCCCCAGGATCGACAGCAGCGCCAACCGGCCCAACGCCTTGCACACCCGGATTGGCCGTCGTCCCATCACCTCACTTTAGTTTTAGTAGCCGTCGGTTGTCAGATATAGGCCTCTTATCCCTCAGCGGCCGAACGCCCAGTTCGCCCCCCTCAGCGCGCGTTCGACCGTACCGGCAACCAACGCGACAGCACCCAACATGCCGCCATCAACACCACCGCCGCACCGAAATGGTGGGTGATCACATGCGCCATCCCGCGATCGCAGGCGATTTCACCCCACAACAACCCCGCCCCGGCCAGCGCGACCCCGCCCGTTAAGGCACGCACAGGCGACCAAGCCGCCTCGCGCAGCCCCCCTAGGACCATGCCCAAGGGGACGAGCCCCACCGCCAGATGAGACATCGAACAGATAAATCCGCCCATCGCCCCCTGAGGCCCGCCACCCGGCCCCCGCAAGGCAAGGATCCCCACCCCAGCAACAATTGCCAACCCCCCGGCAGCCTGCGCCCACAAAGATCGCCGCGGCGACATGAAACCCCAGACCGCCATTGCCTGCGCCGCAAGCAAGGCAACCAGAATGGGCACCCGCAGCAGGATTCCCGGCGCTGGGCCTTGCAACACCGCAACCACCAGCGCCCCAATCAACGTCACGCCCGACACCCCCGCTATCAACAGCGCGGCCTGACGCCGCCACGACACCACGACTGTCTCCGAACGAAACCGCGCAAGGGCAGCGGCCCGTACCTGGCTTAACGCCTCGCTGCTCTCGGTCGGGATCGGAATCACAGGATCATGGCGATCGTTCATGTTGTCTCCTCCAATGCGCCCAGACGGGCGCGTAGCTTCTCATACCCCCGATGGGCCCTTACTTTGGCCGCACCCACACTGATCCCCAATACCTCGGCAACCTCGGCAAATCCAAGACCTTGCATCTTGTGCAAAAGCACCGCCTCGCGCTGATCGTCGGGCAAATCCGCCAGCGCCTGCTGCAGCGCGCGGGCCGCAGGCGGATCTGGATGGATAGGATCTACGGACCCCTCATCTACCCCGTGGGCCCGAACTAAATCCGCACGTACCCGCGCACGGCGCCTGGCGTCACGGGCGGTATTGGCGGCAATCGTGAAAATCCACGACCGGAGGCTGGTCCCCGGTAGGTACCGGCCCCGCGCCCTGACCACCGAGAAGAAGGTGTTTTGAAGCAGATCATCCGCGAGGTCCGGCTGCCCCACCATGCGCCGCAAAAAGGAATGAACCGAAGTTGCGTGCCGACGGTAAATCTCGTCAAAAGCGGCTTCATGTCCGATACAAAATTGGGCCATCAGCCGGTCATCCTCGACCGACGGGTCTGGGGCCACCACGTCACCCAAGGGCGTGGTTGTCCACATTTGTTGGACAAGGGTCATCAGCAACAGAACGCACGACAACCCCAAAGGTTACAGGGCTTCGTGCACGAATGATCGTAGTAACCACAGGTGCGTTGGCCGCGTTCAAAGGGGCGGAGGAACGAAAATGACCAGCAACATCGGCCAAACGCCAACTGACACAACCATATCCAATCATGTTCATACCTATCTGTCCCGTCCCGAGTCGAGACGCAAACTATTGCGGCTCGCAACCCGCATGACCGCGTCCGACGCCGAGGATGCCCTGCATGACGGCGTCGTTCAGGCCCTTGCGGCCAGGGCCGCCTTCCAAGGACAATCTGCCGTCGGTACCTGGATGTACCGGGTCGTGGCCAACGCATCGCTGATGCGGTTGCGCAAGGGACGCAGCGCGGGCCGGGTCCACGAGAAGATGACCGCCGAAGTGCATAACAGCTCGTGGGTTGCGGGCGCCATGCAGGCCGATGACCCGGTTGAGACGTTGGAACGCCAACACACGCTTGCGGAGCTTCACGGGGCGATCGATGCCCTGCCCGTGGCCTACAGGACAGCGGTCCGCGCGCTGCTGCTGACAGAGGATCCCGCCCCAGTCGTTGCCGCACGCCTGGGAATTGAACCTGGGGCCTTGCGCACCCGCGCCGACCGGGCCCGCCGCATGCTCCGCCTCGCCTTGGCCGCATAGGGATTATCCCCCTTCGCGCAAGGTTCGGCGTCGCCAGGTATCATCCGGGCGGCCGCATGAAAAGTTCTGACGCCACTTTCGCCTCCCGCGCCCGCAATGCCGGGGTTCGCCGCGTCTTCATCATCACCCTCGTCCTGAACCTGGTCGTGGCGGGGGCCAAGGGCATTTATTCCTCCCTATCAGGATCGGTGACCCTAGGCGCCGATTCATTTCATTCGTTGCTGGACGGACTGGCAAACATTCTGGCGCTGGTGGGGATGCATTTCGTAGCCACCCCCGCCGACGCTGGACACCCTTACGGTCATCGCAAATTCGAAATGATCGCCGCCCTGGGAATCGGCGTGCTTATCGCCGTGAGTCTGGTGGAAATCGGCGGCGCCGCTTTCAGCTCGCTCCGTCATTCAACCCCGCCCCCGGACATTGGCTGGCCCGGGTTCGCCGTGGTCATCGGCACCATGGCCGTGAATCTGGGTGTCACCCGTTACGAACATGCCGAAGGCCACCGGCTGAAAAGCCCCCTTCTTCTGGCCGACGCCCGCCACACTCAATCTGATTTGTATGCGTCCGGGGCGGTGCTGGCCTCCTTCATCGGTGCCCGTTTCGGCATCAGGTGGGCCGATGGCCTTGGCGGCCTGGTCGTTGTCATCTTGGTCGGTCGGGTGGCCTGGGATGTGTTTCGCGAAAACATCCCGACCTTGGTCGACGCCGCCGTCCTTGACCCCAAGGACATCCGCGCTCTGGCGGCACCCCTGCAATCGGACGGGCTGCGGGACGTTCACGCGGTTCGTTCCCGCGGCACCCGTTTCGCGGCAGAACTAGATCTTCATTTAACCGTTGACCCCAACATGAGCGTCCGGGACGCCCACGCCCTGTCCCACCGCCTTGAAGATCTGCTCCGGGGCGATCTGCCCCACCTGACCGACGTCGTTATCCATGTCGAACCTTTCGTCGACGACGCGGGTCTTCTGACACCCGAACCGCTCAAGGAAGACCCCCCATCCTCCGACAGCAACACTTAGCCAAAGGGTTCTTGACACTATCTGCCACACCGATAAGATACCCCCGGCAAGTTAGCGCGCTTCCCCCCGGACAAACGTTTCCGGGGCCCCGAGAAGGCGCAATCGAAGCGGGTTTTCCCCGCGGAGGACGTGATGCAAGGATTCGCAAAGTTCCTAGAAGACGGCGGCCATCTGATGTACGTGAACCTCGGCACATCTGTGCTGGTGCTCGCGCTCATCGTCGACAGATTGATTTTTTTCCTAGGCAAAAGTTCAGTGAACGCACGGGCGTTCCTTGAACAGGTTCGCAAGTTGGTCCTGGCCAACAACGTGGACCGCGCGGTCAAGCTGTGTTCAGCGACCACGGCCCCTGTGGCGCAGGTAGCCAAGGCGGGCTTGCAACGGCTTCACAAGGGTGAAATGGCCATTGCCCAGTCGATTGAAGAAACCTTGGTTGACGTGACCCCTTTGATCAAGCGCCGTATTCAGGTGCTGTGGTCACTGGCGAATATCGCGACCCTTATCGGCCTCCTTGGCACGGTTTTCGGCCTTATCAGCGCGTTCGGCGCTATCGGCGCGGCCAAACCTGAGGATCGGCAGCGCATCCTGTCCGAAGGTATCGCCGAAGCCCTTAACAACACCGCCATGGGTCTGGGTATCGCTGTTACCTGCATTATCGCCCACTCCATCATCTCGGGTTTCTCGAAGAAACAGATTGCCGACCTCGAGGCCTTCTCTTTAAAATTCGAGAATATGCTGGCCGAGGCGGCTCACCAGAGTTCCCCCGCCAAGAGCTAGCCGTTCATGACGCGTAGGCAAGTCCGCTCCGCCATGAAGCGGATGCGTGAAGCGAACGAGGACGCCGAGGAAGAGGGCGGCGAAATCAACCTTGTCCCCTACATGGACATCGTCACGAACATCATCATCTTCTTGCTGGCCTCCATTCAGTCGGTTCCGCCCTTGGGCAACGTCAACGTATCTGCGCCGACAATCGGTAGCGGGGGCGGCAGCGCCTCAGAAGAACAGGAAAAACCGTTGAATTTGACGGTAACGGCGGCTACGGGTGGGTTCATCGTTGCGGGGTCAGGCGGTGTCCTTCCCAGCCCGTCGGGCCAGGGTCCCACAGTTCCAAAACTGCCCACCGGGTTGATGGATTTCAAGGCGTTGACGTTGAAGCTTATCGACATCAAGAAGGACTACCCCAAAGAAACCAAGGCAACGTTCAACGCGGATGCGGACTTGCCTTATACGATTGTCGTCGAAACCCTTGATGCCATGCGCGAAGACGCCGCTGGGAAAATTCTTTTTCCCGACATTGTGTTCTCGGCCGGCATCCTCTGACCCGGACAACAACAGATGGCGATGCTTCCGCAAGAGATGAGCCGGGTCGCAGGCAAACGGGTCATCCGCAGCTATGCGCGGAAACTGGCTGAGCCTGAAACCATCAAAGATCTGAACATCACACCGATGATGGACATGATGACCATCATTTTGGTCTTCCTCCTGAAAAGTTTTGCTTCGTCAACGTCACTGATCCAATTCGACAAAGATCTGCAAATCCCGCGATCTTCTTCGGTTATCAAGACCAAGGAAGCCATCCAGGTCCAGATCACCAAGAAGATGGTGGTCATTGAAGGCAACGGGGTTGTGCCTATTAACAACGGCAAGATCGACAGCGCCCATAAGCCGGGGGGCGAAAACGGCTATCTGGTTGCGCCCATCGAGGGCATCATGACCAAGATCGGCAACCGCGAGAAAAAGGTTGCTGACATGACAGGAAATACGTTTTCCTCAGAATTGCTGGTCATTGCCGACCAAACAACTCCATTTCGTCTGCTGACCGAGGTGTTGTATTCGTGTGGTCAGGCTGGCTACGCAAACTACCGGCTGATGGTCATCCGGAACCGCGGGGACTAGCCCCGCGTTTCCGGGAAAACCCGAAACGGCCTCTAATTTACCCGCCGGCGGCAGCGCTGGCGAGTTGGTGTTCTTCCAGCAGGTCGGGATCTATGATCAGACCACGGCACCTGGCTGACCCGCAGCGGCAAGGGATCGCGTGTTTTTCCGCGAAGGCATAGTCGTAGGTGATCTCGGCGCCCGACGCGATGTCGGCCAGGGCAACGATCCAGGCCGACACCCGCCCTTCGGCATCCACGTCGGTATCGACCCCGGCGTTTGGGTCGCAGCAATGGTTAATCCACCGCGTCTGATCAACCATGTCGAAATACAGTTCGTCCGTGATCCACAGTGTGTATTCGTCGTCTTCGACCTCTTCGAGGCGAAGGGCGACACCGTCAACGTCAGCGACAATGTCGCCTTCTTTGAAGTCGCGTGTCGCGAACACGCCGTACCCGTGGATTTTGGATCGTGATACCCGAAGGCCGTCAATGGCTGGCATGCGCGCGCCACTATGAAGGACGCGCGGCCGGATGTCATCCCTTCCCTTCCATCCCCAATTTTTCATTCCAAGGTTCCCCCCAAACCGACCTGGGTGTGGTATCCCGCAAAGGAATGAAACCCGAAGCTATGCGGGAAGGTGTGGCCCAGAGGTTGACCCTGGCGGGCGACAAAGCACGCGGCCTCAAGGCCTTCGTGGGTTTGGATGGATTTGTGGATGAAATCATCCACGTCGTCGACAAACGCGATGATGCCGAACGGTTTTCGCGTGTGCGCACCATTGCGAACTTTGGGGAGCGCGTCAGCGCGGCGGCCGGAAAAAGCACCAACATCGAACTTGTGACCCAGCTAACCAAACTGGGCGGTAACGGTCCGATCATGGCGAACGCGCTGGGGCAGATGGGATTCGGCATGACCTACGTGGGCGCGCTGGGTTTCCCCACGATGCACCCGGTATTCCAGGAATTCGCCAGCAGGGCCGAAGTCATCAGCGTGGCCGAACCGGGTCATACCGACGCGCTGGAATTCGAAGACGGCAAGCTGATGATCGGCAAGACCTTCCAGTTAAACGACGTGACCTGGCCAAACCTACAGGCCCGGATGGGGCGTGAAAAGTTTGTCGACCGGTTCCTGGGGGCCGATCTGGTCGGGTTCGTCAATTGGACCATGATCCCCTACATGAGCGACGTCTGGGCGTCCCTGTTGGCCGAGGTTTGCCCGGCCGCCAAAACCCGGAAGACGATCTTTTTTGATCTTGCCGATCCTGAAAAACGACTTCCGCCGGATATCGAACGGGCGCTTTCGTTGATCGCAAAGTTCGAAAAACATTTCGACGTGATTTTCGGGATGAACGAAAAAGAAGCCTACGAAGTGGGCAAGGTTCTGGGGCTGGACATCAACCGGCCCACCCGCGATTCGCTCATGAACCTGGCACATGAGATTCGCAAGCGTGTCCCCGTGCGCGATATCCTGATTCACCCCACCACCTGGGCTCTGACGGTCAGCTCGCAAGGCGCGGCCTCGGTCGATGGCCCCTTTTGCGAAAAGCCGCTGATCACCACCGGGGCAGGTGACCATTTCAACGCCGGGTTCTGCCTAGGGCGGTTGCTGGGCCTGGATGACGAGGCCAGCTTGTTGTGTGGGGTTTCGGCCAGTGGCCACTACGTCCGAACCGGAAACAGCCCTTCCGTCACCGACTTAGCGTCGCTGATGCGAAACTGGCCGTCCCGGTAGCCGTTCAGCCGCAAGCGCGCCTATAGGGTAAGGCTGTAAAGGCGCGATCGACCTCTGCCACGGCCACCTCGATGGGTCGTCCCGCCTGCCGCAGGGCCAACAGGGTTTCAAGCCGGG
>JAYUUT010000483.1:0-9578 GCA_043754455.1 Myxococcales bacterium | reverse complement strand
ATGTTCGGCGATCTTGCGGTGAAGGTTGGGGGCAAAGGCCAGATCACGGTCATGTCCGATGCCCCCGATCTAGACGCCCGGCGCTTGATGCAGTCGTTCGTGGCGCGGGCCTATCGATATCCTGTGACTCCGGGCGACGCCGAACCCTACCTGTCGGTGGTTTCCAAGGCGCTCGCGGCCGGTGACAGTTTCGCGGACGCCATGCTTTCTGGGTACGCGGCTGTCCTGTGTTCGCCCGCGTTCCTCTACCTCAACGAAAAACCGGGATTCTTGGATGATTGGGCAATGGCCTCGCGGCTGTCGTACTTTCTGTGGAATTCACCTCCCGATGACGTTCTGCGCGCCGACGCGCAAAAGGGCGATGTTGCCCCGCCCCGATCCCTTCGTTTTCAGGCCTTGCGGCTGCTCAACGATCAACGATCAAGACGCTTCGTTGACGGTTTTCTCGACTATTGGCTCGACCTGCGGCGCATCGGTTCCAGCACTCCGGACGCCGTTCTTTATCCCGACTACAACCTAGACGACCACTTGGTCGAATCTGCAACGGAAGAACCCCGGCGCTTCTTTGCAGATCTTCTGCATGCAGATCGTCCTGCCCGCAACATCATTGATTCCGATTTCTTGATCGTCAACGAACGGTTGGCTTTTCACTATGGGTTGCCCCGAAAGTCGGGTCAGATTTTGGGCGCGAACTTCGTGCGGGTGAATCTGGTTCGGCCCGGTCTTCGTGGGGGCCTTTTGACCCAGGCCAGCGTTTTGAAGGTCACCAGCAACGGGACCACGACGTCCCCGGTGGTGCGGGGCGCCTGGATAGGTGAACGTCTGTTGGGCGTGGTCGTTCCGCCGCCACCAGCAGGTGTGCCCGCTGTCGAACCTGACATCCGCGGCGCACAAACGATTCGCGACCAACTGGCCAAACATCGCGCGGACAAACTGTGCGCCTCGTGCCACAACAAAATCGATCCTGCCGGTTTCGCCCTGGAAAGTTTTGACGTGTTCGGCGGCTATCGAACCCAATACCGTGCGATGGGCGAGGGCGATGTCGCAAGCACGGGAATTGGCAAGGACGGCATCCGATTTGAATTCCGCCAGGCGCTGCCCGTCGACCCCACGGGGGTACTTCCGGGTGGGGCCCGGTTTCGCGATGTGCGCGACCTGAAACGGGCGCTGTTACGCGATGAACGGCAGATTGCCCGGAACCTAACCAACCAGTTGATCGTGTACGCGACGGGATCCCCCGTGCGTTTCGGGGATCGCCCCCAGGTCGAAAGAATTCTGGACCGGGCAGCGGCGTCCGGTTACGGCGTGCGCACCTTGGTCCTGCAAATTATCGATAGCGTTCTGTTTCGTCAGAAATAATTCCAAGGACATCCATGAAAACCTACGCTCATCGTTCCTCTTTGGATTCAGGTCGCGGCCCCTCGCGGCGTCACATCCTCCGAGCAGCGGGGGTGTCCTTGGCGTTGCCTTCGCTGGCAGCATTTTCGGCGTCCGCCGCCCCCGTAGCCGTCACGCGCCGGATGCTGGCGATTTGCAACAACCTGGGCATGGTGCCTCGGCGCTTTTTTCCTACAGCCCAAGGGATTGACTACCCGCTGTCTCCCTATCTGGAACACCTACGGGAACTTCGGTCCGATTTTACCGTTTTCTCAGGGCTGTCGCACCCCGATGTTGACGGCGGGCACCCGGCTGAAAACTGTTTCCTAACGGCCGCCCCTCATCCGGCCGGGGGTGGATTCCGCAACAGCATTTCGCTCGACCAATATGCCGCACAATACATTGGCCACCTGACCCGCCTTTCGTCACTGACCTTGGGCGTGAACCAGGACAGTGGCCAGCGATCTTTGTCGTGGACGGCCGGCGGGGTCTTGATTCCTTGCGAACAGAAGCCTTCGCAGGTCTATGCCCGCCTGTTCCTGCGCGGAGATCCCCGTGAAGTACACACCCAGCTTCGTCGGATTGAACGCGGACGCAGCATCATGGATACGGTTGGTGAACAGGCCCGACAGCTTGCACGCGATCTGGGACCACGTGACCGTGAACGGTTGGACCAGTTTTCGACCGGCGTTCGTGAAATGGAGGCACGTTTGGTTAGGGCACAGCAGTGGGAAGATGTGCCCCGGCCTGTCGTCAGATCACCTGCGCCCGTGGACCTTGTGGGCAACCGAAACTACTTAGGAAAGGTCCGGCTCATGTACGACATGGCCCGGCTGGCATTCGAAACCGATTCAACCAGGCTCATCACCCTGATGTTGGATGGGGTCGACACCCCGCCGCTTCAAATCGGGGCCATCAACGTCAAGGACAGTTACCACAACCTTTCGCATCATGGACGGGACGAGGGAAAACTTGGCCAGCTAGAAGCGATTGAACACGAACACATGAAACTGTTGGCGGGGCTGTTGGGCGATTTGAAGCGGGCGCCCGAAGGTGAATCGTCCTTGCTGGACCGCACGATGGTGCTTTTTGGCAGCAACATGGGCGATGCCAACAGTCATGTAACGACGAATCTGCCCGTTTTGTTGGCAGGGGGGGGCTTCAAACACGGACATCACCTGGTATTTGATCCCCATCGCAATTATCCCCTGCCAAATCTTTTCGTCAGCATGCTGCAACGCATGGGGTTGGGAACGGATAGGTTTGCCAGCAGTACCGGACCTATGCGTGGCCTAATTTCTTCCCCCACCGCTTAACACCGGGCACGGTTCTGCCGACGGTTAGGGCCAAGCGATGTCATTTGGGCCCAAAACGATCGGGACAGGTGAACCTGGAGGCGGCGAATTTGACGGTTCGGCGTTGTTTGCGTTGCTGTCACCTCTGGCGAACAACCTGGAATGTGGCGTCATGTTGGTTGACGCGCGGGATCGCATCGTGTTTACCAGCCGCCCGTTTACATCCATCTGTGGCATCGAACAGGAACAGATGATCGGGATGACCCCTATGGGGCTGACCGAACATATGGCCACACTTGTCGACGATCCGCCGCCGGTCCTAAAAGAACGCCGGATTTTCCCCCGCAACAACAGCATCGTTCTGGAAGAAATTGTCTTGCTCCGGCCAACCCGCATGGTTTTGCGCTGGGTGGCGCGACGCCTTGCAGTGCCATTTCCTTGCACCATGGTCGTCGCGACCGACATCACCGCCGAGGTCGACCTGACCATCGCGTACGAACGGATGGCCGTGACGGATCGCCTAACGGGCCTAACCAACCGCCGCGGGGTCGAACAGATCTTGCGTCGCGAATTAAGCGGTGCCGGGCGCTATGGCCTGCCTTTAAGCCTGGTGTTACTGGACGTGGACCATTTTAAACTCGTCAATGATCAACACGGGCACGACGTTGGGGATCAGGTGTTGCGTGGGGTGGGGCGAACGCTGGCCCGTCAGCTCCGCGATTCGGACACGGCGGCCAGGTGGGGTGGCGAAGAATTTCTATTGGTCCTGCCCTCGACCGGGGCCGAAGCGGGAATGATCTGCGCCGAACGCGTGCGTAAGGCCGTAGGAGCATCGCCGTCGCCGACGGGAGCCCCTGTCACCATATCCGGCGGGCTCGTTCAGTACGCGGCGGGCGAAACCCTAGAACAGGTCCTGGGGCGTGCGGACAAGAATCTGTACGAAGCCAAACACCGGGGCCGCGACCGCATAGTGGCCTCGTAGATTCCCCCCCCAGAAGTCTAGCCCGACATAGATTGCAGGGGCACTATCGCTGCAACCGGTACCGTTTTACCACCACATCGAAGACGACGGTCTCGACGCGCAGCCGATCCTCAGGTTCTAGTTCGTCGAACATCAGCGACATGCGCACAGTCCCATCCATTTGTGCGACGGCCACCACTTTGGCGGTCCCGGCCACGGGTTTTTGATCGCGTCCCATTCTCAGGCGAAATGGCACAGTTGTGCCAATCGGGGGGGACAGCGCAACCAACGTTGCCAGGCCTCCCGCGCTCAGATCAAGGCTAACGGCTGTTACCTGGGCCCCTTCCAGATCCATCTGCACTGGCACGGCAGCCGACACCCGGAGGGCGCGCCTGGCGTTGTTCCCGACTTTCATTGTTAATTGCTGTGCCAACAACAAGGCGCCGGTCAGATCCTCTCGTGCCGCCAGATACGCTGCACATTCTTCGGTCGTAGCCCTTCCCTCACGATAACGATCGTGCAGGGCACACACATCAATGATCCAGTCGTGAAGTCGGGGCAGGGTGGTCATGGGGCTCCGGGTGGGGACACACAGGCTCAGAACGTGGGGAACTTGAATTCTCGTTCCGGGCGGGCAAACAGGAATCCTTGAAAAATGCGACACCCCAGTTCTATCACCACATCCCGTTCTTCGACGGTCTCGATACCTTCGGCAACCGTGATGAGTTTCATGTCGCGACACAGGTTGACCAATGCCCCCATGACCCGCCTTTGCACAGGTGACTTGTGGATGCCACGAACCAGCGACATGTCGATCTTCACGACTTCGGGTTCAATCAAGGGCAACGTCGCCAGACCCGCATATCCGGCCCCCAGGTCATCGATCGCGATGCGATATCCGACCGCCCGCAGGGCCTTGACCCGTGCCTGCAAATCCGTCACGCCATCCAGGGACGCCCGCTCTGTAATCTCGACGACCACACGTTTTGAAAACGCGCACAAAGGCGACGATTTGTCGTACAACTCGTCATCCATCAGATCGGCAGCATGGACGTTGACGAAGATCTGGGCGTCTGGCGGCGCCGCAGGAATGCGACTGGCCGCCGAAGCCCGCGCAGCCCGCGCCAGTTCACGGCTGCGCCCCAATTTTTCAGCCGTGTCCAAAAAATGGTCGGGACGGATCAAGGACATTTCATCCGTACGCAGCAACGCCTCATATCCCAAAACATTCTTTTCATCCCAGGACACGATCGGTTGAAACGCCATCCACATACCTTTGATGGCACGTTCAAACCGTGATTCCAGGGACGCACGGTCCCCCAAAGGCGCCTGATTGGTGCCGGTCTGCTCGGCATCCCGTTTGATCCTAGTAAATGCGTGTAACTGCGCCGCTGATTCAATCGTCGCTAACAATTCGTCGCGTTCCACGGGCTTGTTCAGAAATTTGTAGGCCCCATAATCCAGGGCTTTCACGGCTTGTTCCATCCCCGGGACGCCGGTCATCAAAACCACGGGAACATCTAGGTCGTGGCCGCGCACAGCCCTCAAAAACTCTAGCCCATTCATGCCCGGCATCACGATGTCAGCCAGGATTACTTCGCTTTTTTCAGCGCGCAGTTTGACGATGCCTTCTTCGCCCCCCGCGGCGACGGTCACCTGGTGGCCTGCTTTTTCCAGCGTCCGACGGTACGCATCCCGCACGCCCGGATCGTCATCCACCAACAGTATTCGACTCATGCTCCGTTCCCTCCATTCGTGACCAATCGGCGGCAACACGATCCGCCTTTAGCTCTTGTCCCCTGATGTGGCACAGCGGTTTCTGCCACCCTCCTTGGCACGATATAGGCCGCGATCGGCCGCTTCTAACAAAGCCACGGCACCGGGCCAGGGCGTGACCGTATCAAACGTGGCCACCCCGATGCTGACGGTGATGGGCAGCGGGCCGTCCTTGCTGGGTGCAGGCGCCCGATCCACCGCATGCCGCAGCCGTTCCCCACATTGCAAGGCATTCTGGGGCCCGATACCCCGCAGGATCACCGCGAATTCTTCCCCCCCGATTCGTGCAGCGACGTCCTCGATGCGGACCGAACGCAGCAATTGTGCTGACACGTGGCGCAGCACCTCGTCGCCGGCCCCGTGACCGAACCGGTCGTTGACCTTTTTGAAATGATCAATATCTGCAATCAACACCGATAACGGACTGCCGTGCCTTGCCGCAAACGCGTATTCCGCCGCCATTCGTTCATCTAGGTATCGGCGGTTGAACAACCCCGTCAACGGGTCCCGAACGGCAGCCTCGTACAACTGCCGCCCCGCTAGTTCTTCGACAGCGTCCTGAATGGAAAACTTGATAACGGTGCCCCTGCCCATCTGGATCTGCGCCCCATGCTGCAGCCGGACTGCCGCCGCGACCCGTTGGCCTCCTACAAATGTGCCGTTCCGGCTGTCTAGGTCATCCAAAAGGAAATCGGCACCGTGAACCCGGATGCGGCAGTGCCTGCGTGACAACGCCCAATCGTCGACGCGAAACCCGCATTCGTGCGACCGGCCTATTAGGGTGGTTTCCGCGCTGATGCTGTGGATCAGCCCCGCATGCATCCCGGTCAGCACCGTCAACGTGGGGCTCGACGTCAGCCGCGCGATTCCCGACGGCCCGGCCTCGATCTGGAACACGTCGGTATGAACCTCCTCGAACTCGGTCGAGGGGGCAGACGGATGTTTGGTTCCTACGCTCACGAAGGGGATCTCACGATGACCCCTGGTACATCGGCTCGCGCGGCCTTGGGCTTTAGGTGGGGAACCGGGGGTGCCCGTGCGCCCCCTGCGATACACTGGGGTGGTGTTCTGCCGACTGGTACCGCTTGTGATCGTCGCCGTTTTGGCCATGTCTGCTCCCGTCCTAGCTTTTCAATCCACGCCGTCGCAGGCAGCCTACGAAAGCGGCCTGGCCGCGTACCGGGCCTCGGACTTCGTCAACGCGCTTTTGGAACTAGAACGTGCCTACGCCCTTGATCCCCGCCCGGATATCTTGTTCGCCCGCGCCCAGACCCTCCGTCGGTTGGGGCGTTGCCAGGCCGCCCAAGGTCTTTTCGACCAGTTCATCGCAACCTCGCCCTCCGCCCGTCAGCACGAGGCTGCCCGGTTGGCCATGACCCGTTGCCTGGAAACCCCCGTGCCGCCGCCCGCCCCCGTGCCCGATCCGCCTCCTGTTCCCCGCGCCACCGCCCCGCCCGTACTTACACCCCTGCGCGTGGTTCCACCGCCCCCCCCGGCTGCCGTGGCGCAAAAGATGCCCCTGCCTTCCCCTCCGATTACCTGGCTCCACGACAAACTGGCGCCCGGGTTGCTTCTGGGGGGACTGGCCCTTGGGACCGTCGGCATTTTCAGCATCGCTTCTGCACGCAGCCTCGATGTCGATGCCCGACGATCCGACGACTACCAGCAATACCAATCGGGACGTGCCGCCGCCGAACGTCGCCAGCGTTGGGGCCTGGCGGCGACGATGGCAGGCACGGCCCTAGCTGTCGCCGGATTTGGCCGATATTTACACCTCGCGATCGAAGATCGCGGTGCGGTCGTGATGACCGGGGCGCGGTTTTGAAATCCGCACATCTCCTTGTCGTTGTCGCCTTTGCGGGTCTTGTCGTTGGTTGCCTTTCGCGCAGCACCTTCCCCTGCCAGCGGGACAGCCAATGTGTCAACGCCTCGCAAACGGGAACCTGCGAACCGTCGGGTGTGTGCAGCTTCCCTGATCCACAGTGTCCGCTGGGACGCCGTTTTGGCCATCACGCTGGTCCGTCATCGGAAGAATGTCTGCGTCTGCAATGTCCTGCCAATCCGATCGTGGCCATCAAGGCCGGTGCCGCCCATGCGTGTTTTCTGCGGCGGGACGGTCAATTGTGGTGTTGGGGACGCAACGATCAGGGGCAGGCCGCCCAGAAAAATCCGTGGCCCGTGCCCGCTGCGACGATCGTACCCGACCTTCGGGGTGCGTTGTCTTTCGCCACCGGCCTTGCGCACACCTGTGCCCAAACCGCCACGGGGGTCAGTTGCTTTGGGGCCTTGGGTGTTTCCACGCCAGTGCCCACAGTCGTTGCTAATCTGGGTAGTACCGATGAACTTGCTGCCGGGTCGGGTTTTTCCTGTGCGCGGGTCCAGGGCCGCGTGTTGTGTTGGGGCGCCGGGGACAAGGGTCAACTTGGCGACGTGGCCCTTTCCAGCAGCTCCATCCCCGTGGCGGTTCCGTCCCTTGACGATGCCGTCCACCTCAGCGTCGGATACGATCAGGCCTGCGCCATCCGCACCACGGGCCAGATCACATGCTGGGGGGATGACGGCGACGATAACAAAAATCCCCGGACGATTGTTGGGCCTTCGGACCTCGGCGCGCTGGCGCTGGGCTCCCGTTTCGCCTGCGGCCTCAGCGCTACCGGAAAAATCCACTGCTGGGGTCAAGGCGCCCTTGGCCAGCGTGGCGACGGCCTGCGAACCCCCGATCGCCTGTTAGCCCAGGTCCAGCTACGGCAGCCAGCCACCCTCGTTCGCGCCGGTCGTCAACATGCGTGCGCGATTCTCAAGGACAGCACGGTTCAGTGTTGGGGTGACAACGTTTTTGGCCAGCTTGGCGAAGGCACGACGCTCTCGTCATCTATACCCGTGCCGGTGTTGGGACTGCGCGATGTCATCGACCTGACCCTAGGCGATTCATTTGGCTGCGCCTTGCGACGAGACAGAAGCCTCCTGTGCTGGGGCGACAACCACCACGGCCAACTGGCCGCTGGCCCTTTGGCCGGAGGACCCCAGCCTGTCATATTGACCCTGCCCGGTGATGTGACCAATTTAGCCGCCGGGGGTGACACGTCCTGCGCTGTTTTGGCGACAGGTGCTGTGACCTGTTGGGGTGACAACGCCCACGGGCAGTTGACCGATGGCACCCGGGACTCGCGCGCCACCCCTAAGGTGGTGCGCCTGCCCGCTGCGGCCCTTGAAACCCGGTTGGGCGACACCCGCGCGTGCGCTCGTTCCTTGGATCGGCGCCTGTGGTGCTGGGGCGGGTCCGATCTGTCTGCGCCTTCCTTGTATGACGGGCTGTTCGCCCTTGACGGTTTTTCCGTCGGCGCCGCCCACGTGTGCGTCGCCACCCGCGGACAGGCGTTCTGTTTTGGATCCAATGACCAGGGCCAATCCGGTCTGCCAGCGCTTAGCGAAAAATTGCCCCTGTCCCGCGTTCCCGACCTGCAAGGTGTCGTGGAAATTGCTGCCGGGCGTGCCCATACCTGTGCCCGGTTTCAATCGGGCGACGTGTCCTGTTGGGGCGACCGCAGTTTCGGGCAGGTTGGTGATGGCCTTCAAGAAGGTGTTGCCGCCCCTACACCCGTGCGCCTTTCCGAACCCGCCCTGTCTATCCACGCCGGCCGCGATCACAGCTGCTCGGTGGGACGCGACACCGGCAGTCTGGAATGTTGGGGGCGTGGCGATCAGGGGCAACTTGGTTGGGGCAGCCTCGCAAATCGCGCACTCCCCGTGCGCGTGCCAGGCACAGGCCCCGTGACCGCCCTTTCGGCTGGCGCTTCCCACACCTGTGTCCTGGGTCCCGGAGGGCGTGTCCTGTGTTTTGGCGCCGGCGCAAAAGGCCAGCTAGGCCGCGCCGAAATCCAGTCGCTCAGCCCTGAACCCGTTCCCGATCTGTCTGGTGTGCGGGCCCTTGGCGCGGGGACAGCGCACACCTGCGTCCTTGTTGCCAACAGCGTCCGCTGCTTTGGCGCTGACGAATGGGGCCAGCTTGGGTCCGGACGAGATCTCCTGCAGCCCCAGGCCCGTCTTGTCCCGCTTTCGTGCCCGCGCTAGTGCACCGTCTTCGAAATAACGTCAAAGCGGAGGCCGACAAGCCGGGCCGAGCGCAAGGCGCGACGACAACCAATAGCCGTAGCTATTGCGAGGAGGAG
>JAYUUT010000482.1:0-13230 GCA_043754455.1 Myxococcales bacterium | reverse complement strand
TGCAAACCTGGCCCAGTACATGGCTGACGAAGTTCACCCCAACGATGCTGGCTACAAAGTCATGGGCGAGGTTTGGTATCAAGCCATCGCCGGGATCCTGCGTTAAGTTTGGACCGGATGGTTGCCGGACCGCCGCAACTGACGTAACGGCAGCAGACGTCATTTTGGGGTCTCTTATTAGGATCCTGCTGAACCTTTAGTTAGCCCGAGGAGCCCTGATGGACTGTTATTCGCGTGTCGTTCTTGGGTTTTCCCTGTTAGCTTCCGTGGTTGCATGTAGTGGCCGTGTGGAGGGCCCGGATGAGCCGCCCGTCGTGGGACAGTCGCCCCCGCCAGGTCGGGTTGCGTCGAAGCCAACCAAGACCGCGCCAGGCGCCGATGGGGGCGGTGGCGCCGCGGCCGTTGGTGAATCGCCGTCACTTTCACCTTCGCCGTCACTTTCACCGTTACCGTCACTGCCGTCGCGTGGCGAGGCTGATTTTGCCTGCGTGGCCAACCCGGCCCTTACACCGCCGCCGCGGCGGCTTGTGCGTCTAACCACGACGCAATACGCCAACACCATAGCGGTTCTTTTCAAGGGACGCCGCAGCGCCAAGACCCCGCTGGTCGTGTTGCCGGCAGGGATTGTGGTTCCCATTGAACCGCTAGGTGACCTGTATCGGTTCGGAACCTATGCGGGCAACCACAGCATGACAGATTTCGAATTTCGTCGGACGGTAGCCCTGACTGAAGACATCGCGCGGCGGCTTGTCGTGGCCCTAAAGACCAATACAACCTGCTGGGGTGCGAACAGCGGTGGCACGATGTTCGACACGTGCGTCGATACCTTGATCAAGGACAAGGGCGCTGTCCTGTTTGGCCGACCGCTGGGCAACGACGAGATCGGAAGCTACGGAAAACTAGTGCGCGATAGTGCTGCGATGTTGGGGCGAGACGAAGCGATGGCGCTGGGATTCCAGTCGCTGATGTTTGCACCTCACTTTTTATTCCGCACCGAGGTAGGGGATCCCGTGACGGGCAAGGTGGGCACCGCGCGTCTAAATCCGTTCGAGGTCGCTTCAGCCATCGCCTACGGGCTGACCGACTACCCGCCCGACCAGGATCTTTGGGACGCGGCTGCCCGAGGCGAATTGGTGAGTTCAGAACAGATAGGCGTCCAGATCACACGTCTACTGACCCTGACCGCACCCACGGGTCCCAGCCCCGGCGGCAACGCGCCCGCCCCGACCGCTCCCGTCGCATCGAACTTGCGTGAGTTCATCATTCAGTACTTCAAACTTGACCGCGTGCTGGCATCCCCCAAAGCCGACGAGGAGCATTGCCACTATGGACGCCCGCGGGTGCTTAAGGACGCGCGTCTGGTCATCGACGACATTCTGGGCACCAACGCCAAATCCGATTTCCTGAAAACCCTGCTGTCCTCTCAGGTCGAATATTACGGCTGTGACAGCAGCCGCATCTTCGGCATTGATAAGGAGCCCATGGTGGACACCGTGAAATTCACGCCACCGGTCGGCACCCGCGCGGGATTGTTAACCCACCCGGCCTTCCTAGGCGGATTCGCAGGGTTTGACGAGACGGCGCCGGTCAAGCGTGGCCGCTTCGTCAACGAGACCATCCTGTGCCGACCTGTGCCGTCGATCCCGATTGGCGTGGTACCTCAGTTGCCCCCCAAATTGGCGACCACCCAGATGCGCGATCGCCTTGCGCTGCATAGGGCTGAGCCTGGGTGTGCCGGCTGCCACGCGCTGCTGGATCCGATCGGTCTGTCGTTCGAGGTCTATGATCACTATGGGAAGTACCGCACGATCGAGGCTGGCAAACCACTTAACGCGGGGGGGATGCTGACGGGCACGGATGTGGATGGTTCGTTCAAGGACGCCGTCGAATTGTCGCAGCGGCTGTCAGGATCGCGCCAGGTGGAGCAATGTTTTATCCGCCACGGTTTTCGTTACTACATGGGGCGCGACGAAGACGCCTTCGATAGCTGCGCTCTTGATGCCGCGCAGGCGGCGTATGTCAACGGCAAGGGCAGCTACCACGCCCTGGTCACGACTTTGTTCACGTCGCCATCGTTTCTGAACCGCAGCTTCTGATACACAAGGAATACCACCATGGTTGCTATAAGCCGCAGGTCGTTCATCGAAAAGGTCGGGCTTGGTATTGGAGCCGGGTTCCTGTCGCCCATCGCCAATGTGCTGGTAAACGAGGCGCGCGGCGACGTGGCCGACCGGAAGATCGCGTACTTCTTCTTGGTTGCCAATGGCATCCATCCGTTGTGGAACTTTACGCCGCCCGAGTTTATGGGTGCAGCAGACGCCGGGGGGAACCAGCCGGTGCTGGACGGTCCCACGCAGTTCACCTGGCCGACGATGTTTGCGCCGCTTGAACCCTACCGCAACCGCATGGTGCTGATGGACGGGCTTTATAACCAAAACCGCGTGGGCGGTGACGGCGGCCATTCGATGAGGTTCGGGGCTTTGTCCTGCACGCCTTCGGGCAATGGGCTGAACCCTGAGGCGGGGACGCCCGGCGGCATCACCATAGATCAGCTCATCGCCAACAAAATCGGTGTTGGTACACCCCGGAAATCCGTGCTTATAGGCATTTCGACCAAACCTGAACCGCTGTACGCCAGTGTGTTCGCTTCGGGTCGTGACCGCGCAGAGCCCCAGATCCAAAGCCCTTCGATGTTATTCAACGACATCTTCGGCACCAGGGTCGCGGATGCATCGGGCATCAACCGGGGGGCGGCCAAGCAGCGTTTGCTTTTTGATACTTTGCGCACAGACATCACGCGATTGCAGGGTTCGTTTGCGCCCGCGGAACGTCGCAAGTTGGACATCTATCTTTCCATCATGGAAGACTTCGAACTGCGCCAAAAGGCCCTTGCGGCTTTGTCCTGCCCCGCAGTTACTGTTCCTTCCATGGCTAACGAAGTCACGCCGGAGGACAAACTAGAATCGTTGCATTCACTGGCGACTTTGGCGCTCGCGTGCGGCGTCACCAACGTCGTCGGGGTCGCCCTTGGCTGCGGCTTTTCACACGACACATTTCCCGAACTCAAAAAGATTCTAGTCGGCACCCCGCACGAGACGACCCGCTGGGAAGGCCAGTGGAGCGGCCTGGGGCATATGGGCAAAGATTTGCGCAAACCTCTGCTTGATTACGTCTACCAATGGAACGGCCGGATGATTGCGCAGACCATCGAAACGCTGACAAAGGTGAAGGTTGGCAACGGCAACCTGATGGACAAAACCCTGATGATGTACAGCAGCGAAAACGCGGAAGATCATCACGCAAGCCACACCCGCTGGCCCTTGGCGCTTATCGGCAATGCGGGGGGCAAGTTGAAAATCGACGGACGGTTTATTCGCTTTCCGGCCCGGAAAAACTCGGGGTCGCGCCCTATGAACGATCTGTTCTGTAGCCTTGCGACCGCGTTTGGGATCCCCACCAATGACTTCGGCAAGGGCGGCAACGAGATCCCCAAGGGGCCGCTGGAGATCCTGACGGCCTGATGATCTGCTGGTCCAAAGCTTGAACGAGCGATATAGTGTAGGTAGGTGCAAAGGCGCGACCGCAGCTTCTTTTTGGCGCTGGACCATGCGGGCCTTGGGCGCTGCGTTGCGGAACTGAAGTCGGAGGCGGCTGCCGCGGCCTTGTCAGAGCGAGGGGAGGCGTTGGCCATTGCCGAGGCGGCGGCCTTGTGGCTTCTTTTGGCCCGATCCGAGGCGTTTCTGGACGTCGAGGCCCGCGCCAAAGCCCTATATAAAGAGGTGTCGGCCCAGAAGTTGGTGCTGCTGTCGGTCGAATCAGTGGCCCTGCAGGCGATGGCGGCACTGGGCGCCGGGGACGTCGAATCGGCGCTGTCGGCGGCGCGGCGAGCGTCGCGAATGGCGCGCACCGAAGCTGTGCCTGAAGCCGAATGCATTGCCAACCTTGTGCTGGGGCGCGTTCGGCGGCACGCGGGCAAGCCCCATCTGGCCAGCCGCATATTGACCGCCCTCGGGCATCTGGCCCCTCCGGTGTGGCACCCCCTTATTGCCTGGGAATTGCTGCTGGCAGGCGGCCTGGAGGCGGGGGCCGCCCTGGCGCGCATGCCGTCCCCCGTTCCTACGCCTGCGCAAAACGCGGCTTTGGCTTTGACGGACGCGCTAGAGGCCGCGCGTGACGGGCGACGTGTTGATTTCGACGCTGCGGCCGCCCGGCTGCTCGGTCACGTTGCCACATGGCCCTCGCTGGCCCAGGAGGCGTCGATATTGTTGGCCGCGGTGGATCTCACGCGTGTCCCGCCTCCCGCGCTGGTCGCCTGGACGCAGGCGCTGTCAACGGTGTTGCCCCTAGGGCTGCATGGTGCCACGCCCACCGCACCTGAACAGGCTATAGCATTCGTGGTGGTCTATCCTGGCGCCGCGGGACGGCGAATCCTCAACGGGGGGCTGGCCTTGGCGGCACCCGGGGCGACGTCGCCTGAACAGCTATCTGGATCGCCGCGCGAACATTATAGGACGGACACTGCCTTGGCGGTTCTGGCGGCGGCGGGGGTAGGCGGGCTGTTGCGGGACGATCTTTTCCACGCGATCTACGGCCTGGCGTATTCACCCGCACTGCACGAAGGGGCCTTTCGGGTGTTGGTGCATCGAATGAGAAAGCGCGTGGAGGGCCTTGCCGAGGTGCTGCGTGAAGGGGATCGTTTGTCGTTGCGGGTGGATAGCCCCTTGATAGTCCCCGATCCGCGCTGCGCCAGACCGACTGAAGATGTTGTTCTGCGTCTTCTGGCGGCTCGTGGTGCCTTTGGGTCGGACGAGATCGCCAGCGAGTTGCGGCTGTCGGTGCGCGCCACCCAGTCGGCACTAAAGCAGTTGGTCGAGGATGGGGCGTTGCAGGTTGAACGACAAGGCCGTCAGATCCAATATCGGGTGGTCGACACGACCTTCTGCGAGCCTACGCCGTTCCTGACGTCGATCGACGATATCAAGTAGCCGGAACAGAGAGTCGGAAAACAGCGTCACCCTTAGATTCCGCCTCCTGCCTCAACCGTCCTCATTAAGAAAGCATCAGTCTGTGTCAGTCCCAACAAGAGCCCGCGAACGGTTCCAGCACCGGCCAGGGTTCCGGCGAGGGCTTCCACCGCGCAGGCATCCCCGTCTTGATCGGCGCGGGCGAAAGCAAAACGGAAGTACTGCCGGGCTAGGCATTCGCGCACTTGCACGCTGGCGGACAGTTTGGTCGCTAGGTCGACCGCGCCGACGAAGGGCCCGTCAGCGTCGCGCGTGCCTTTGATCTCACCGCTCGCGTCTATCACACGTTCGGCGTCCCGTGCACGCCACAGCCCCACGCCGTCGAAGTTTTCTAGTCCCAATCCCAGAGGATCCATCAATGCGTGGCAACCGGCGCAGGCGGGATCGGCGCGGTGGGCGGCGAAACGTTCGCGGGTGCTTGATTTGCCATCGGGAGCGGGGATTTTGGTGTTCAGGTTCGCGGGCGCCGGTGGTGGCGGGGCACACAAAAGGCGGTCGCGTAAAAAATAGCCGCGTTTGACGGGTGAGCTTTGTACAGGCCCCGCAAGCGACGCCAGCAAGGCACCTTGGGTCAGGACGCCCGATCGCTGCGTCACGTCCATCTGCACCTTTTCAAAAGCACTGCCCATCGGTCCACGAAGGCCGTAGTAGGTCGCAAGCTCTTTGTCGGCGTAGCTGTGATCCGCGCGCAACAAGGCCAGCAGCCCCCCATTGCCTTTCAAAATGGATTCGTCGATGAAGGTTTCCGATTCCCGTCGCATAAGACCCGCGATACGCTGGTTCCAAGACTTAAAGATCTTGTCGTCTTTCGTCAGGGTGTCGACGTTGGCCAATTCCAACCACTGCGAGAAAAAATTGCGCAGACCAACCTTGGCCTTCGGATCGTCAAGCATGCGTCGACCTTCGCGTGTCACGTCAGCAGCGCTGGCCAGTCCGCCTGTGGCAGCGGCGTCAAGAAGCAACTTGTCCGGCATGCTGCCCCAGATAAGGTACGACAGGCGCGACGCCAGATCCCAAGGATTGGCCTTCACCACCATTGCGGACGCAGCGGTCGTGGTGCCGGAGTCCTCCACCCGATACAGGAAGGCGGGCGATTGAAGCAGGGTCTGTAACATCAGGCGTACGGCGGTCGGGAATCCGTATTTGCCCTTGTTCGTCGTGTAAAAAGCCAGGTGTCGGTCCGATTCGTCGCGCGCTAAGGGCCGGCGAAAGGCGCGCTGCCCAAAGGCGCCCAAAAACTGCTGCGCGCAGGCATCCTCGGTCGCCGGGTTCGAAGGGGTGCAGCCCATCAGCTTCGGAAGATCCTGGGCCGCCTGTCGGGCCAGACGTTCGGCTACCAATTCGTACTGTTCGACCAGCAGGACCGATGCCTGCGCCAGATCTGCGTTGTTGTCGAAACCATTGGCGTGTTCTTCAGCCGGGAATGTGGTGGACGGCGCCGTGTTGTCGCCCAGCAGGTCAGCCACGGTGCGGTCAAATTCGCGTCGGGTCAGGCGCCGCAACGGTGTCGGGCCTGGATTTAGGGCGGCGGCGACGCAACGGGAAGGTAGCGGCAAACCGATCACGCCACGCATCACGCCGATGGCTGCCGGTGGGACACCGCTCACGGAGCCGCCCGGCTCTGCGCCGGATCCAGCGGGGCCCGGCTTCGCAGCGGGCGATGACATCGGATCTGGGCGTCCCGGCTGTGTCGCGGGACTTCCCGGTTTCTGGTTGTCGGCCGCGTTTGGCAGGATTTCACCCGAACAGGCAGCGGTCAGCAGGCACGCAGCCAGCACCCAGTTGATGGTTTTGCAGGGAATGCAATTCATCAGGATTTCCATGTCTAGACCAACCCTGAAAGTGGCCCCGGCGCGATCGTGGGATCTCCGAACTGTTTGGCATCTGCCATGCCCATCGCGTTCATGAAGGTGACGAACAGTTGGTTCTGGGTGCTGTCATTGCCTTTGAAGGCGATGTGCTGGCCGGTCTTGAAGAAGCCGCCGCAGCCACCCAGCAGGAACACGCGTAGGTTCGTGAAGGAATGTAGCGGTCCGAACGAAATGTCACTGCACCACCACAGCAACGTGTTGTCCAGAACGCTCTGGCCGTCAGCCTCGGTCGCCCCTGAAAGAGCGGTCGCGAAAGTCGCCAACTGCTGGGCGTACCAGCGGTTGACCGACGAAAGCTGCGGTGTCGCCGAGCCGTGACTCATTGTGTGGTGGGACTCCTTGGCGCCCGCCCAGGTCATAGCGACATCTGATCGCGCCCAGGACCACTGAAGTGATGCGACGCGAGTCAAATCACAAGACAGCGCCAGAGCCGTCAGATCCATCTGCAATTTTCCGATTTCAGGAAACTGTTTCGGGTCGTTGGGCATCAGGGCTGCGGATGGCTCGGCGGGGCGTTTGCACAGGGCCGTCACCACCGTCGGTTTCGCCAGGCGCCCCTCGATCTCGCGGATGGCCGTCAGGTGACTCTCTATCTTTGCGCGATCCCGGACTCCCAGGCGGGTACCAAGGCGTTTGTAGTCTTGCAGAACGAAATCCAGAACGCTGCGCCTTTGTTCGCGCGTTTGATCGAGCACGCCCGGTACGGCAGTTCCGCCACCGGGCAGATCGGAAAATAGGCGCTTCCAAACCTCGCGCGGATCGTCCTGCGACGGCACTGGCTGCAACCGATCTTTGTAGACCATGCGGCTGAAGGGGTGTACGCCCATCCCTTCTGTGCCCACGGTGGTCTGCACCCCTAATTCTAGGCTGCGGAACTTGGTCGTCCCGCCAACGGTTTGGGCGATGCGCTGGTCGATCGAAATCCCGCCGCCCCAGGTGGATACATCATCAACACTTGCGCCTTTGGCGGTCTTGGTCGCCGTCAGCGCGTGCGCCATGCCGACACCGTGCTGGTCACCGTCTTGTCCTATGGCGGTTTTGTCCTGGATATTCGACAGCACCAGAAGCTTGTCCTTCAACGGCAGCAGCGGTTCTGTCTCTGTTCCCAGTGTGAAGCTGGTGCCGGTGCCTTGGGGCATGAAATTTTTGTAGTCGTTGGTGCCGTTAGGGGTGAAGAACAGAACGAAACGTTTGGGCCCGGGTGCGGCCTGTGCCGCACGGGGAACCATGATCTCCAGAAAAGGCAGCGGCACGGCGATCCCGGCTAAGCCGCGCAGCACGGTTCGGCGGGCAATGGGCTTCGTGATCATGGGTTTGTTCCCTGTGGGACCCTGTTACATTGACCCGGCAGGGATATGTCCATCCAGGCGACGCGTTTGCCGATCCAGTCCTTTAGGTAGTTCACCTCCTCTTGGTAGGTTTTCCCCACGAATCGGTTGGGTGGGACAGATTTTCCTATCACTGGCCAGCGCAGGTGGTGGCGCTTCTCGGCATCGGAAATGGCCGCCACTGCGTTGTCTATAACTGCGTTCAGCACAGGCACGGCTAATACGTCTTTGCGCAGTTCCTGCCAGCGGCATCGCACCGACGTCTGGAATGCCGGATCGGACCACAGTTTTTTCCAGAAGAAGGCGAAGGGAAACCCATCCTTGACCGCCAGGACCGATTGCAGATCGATGGCAAGCCCCTCAGGCTTATAGCTTTCACGAAGGCCCGAATTCGCGAACGCCAGATCGTAATCCCATGGCGGTCCCAGGGACAGTTTTCCGCCCCGCGTGTCGCTGTCCTTGTAGAAATAGGTGCTCCGCCAGTAGGCGTCGGGGTTGTTGGTTAGCTCTTGTAACAGGGCCGTGTCAATCCAGCTGGGCAGATCTGTCAGGGCTGAGTAGCCGCCATTGGGATTGGCCCAGTCGGGGGACGCGAACGCTGCCTCAAATTTGTCGATAAACCCACGGATGTAAGTCTTTTGCGCGGCGTTTATCTCGGCGGGTTTTGGGTAGTAGTGGTTCCAGGTCGACCCCAGTTTCGATCGCCACTGCGAACCGCTGCCCTTGTCGCTGTCGAACTTCAGGATGTAGCCACCGCTGATGTCCATGGTGGTGTCGGCGGCAGGTTTTGGAATGGGAACACGGTATTTGTCGCGACGGATCCGTTCTTCGAGCAGATATAATCCTTGGTACTTCCCATCGATGAACAGTTCGACAAACCGGGTGCGCGGTGCCCAATGGCCCATCTGCCTTGCAATTTCAAAAGCCAGGTAGTTGCGCAGGGCGGTCTTGTCCGCGTAGCAAGCGTATAGGTTGAAGTCGCCCCCTGCGGGCAGTCCCAGAATCGAAAGGTCGCGATCCATTCCGGTGGCGTCGCGAAACTCGAACTCGATCGATTTCATGGGGTAGGCCCCGGCCGAGCTGTTGCCGTGGATGGCGAAGGCCGCGGGGGATTCCTGCGTGACGACGCTGGTGGCCAAATCGGCTGGGGTGGTCCCCTTGGGAATGGAGGCAATCTTCAGCAGGCCGGGCACCTTGGGCTTGCCCCGTCCGGGTATTTCTTGGCCGGCGATGTCGATCATGATCACCGAAACCGTCAGGGGTGGGACCGATTCGTTGACGGTTGGGGGCGCGGACGTAATCGTGACGCCGCCGTCCTGCGGCAACTGGGGAGCCGGCGGCCGTTCGATAAGCGGTGGTTCTGCCGGTCCACCACTGTCGAAGGCGACCCGTTTTCCACCGCTGTCGATGGCGACGGGTTTCATCGTCGGACCTCCATCGGTCCGGCGAATGGCAGGGGGATCCTGGGGATCGGCGGGGGCCTGGCAGCCCCAGACCAGCAGCAGAGCGAAGGGCATGCCAACCGCCGGTCGGGACGTAGGCCGCTTCGTCATGACGGTTACTCTAGCCCTGGCTCATGAGGCCTCCCGTTACGGCGGCTGCGGCCGTTAGCGCCGCAGGGCCCGTTACATCGTTTGCGCTTGTGGATCCTTGGCCTGATAGCGGGCTAGGCTAGGACGGGCATGGGACACCGATATATCCAGTGGATTTTGACCCTTGTTATCGCTTGCCAAGCGGTGACCACCCAGGCAGCCGAATTTCCCACCCCTTACAACAGCGAAAAGGTGGCGGGGGCACCCGGCGATCCTGCGCCAAGGGGGATCACGGTGCCGGAGGGCTTCTCCGTGGATCTGGTCGCGCGCGAGCCTGACGTTCGCCAGCCCATCCACATGAGCTTCGATGAACGAGGCCGGCTGTGGGTGGTCGAAAACTATACCTATGCTGAGGGACCGGTACGTTTCGCCAAAGATTTGCGCGACCGGGTGGTCATCTTCGAAGACAAGGATGGCGACGGCCGCTTCGAGGGGCGCAAGGTCTTTTGGGACCAAGGACAACGGGTGACCAGCGTCGCTGTCGGGTTCGGCGGCGTCTATTTGACCGCCGCGCCCTATTTACTATTTATCCCCGACAAAGATCGCGACGATATCCCGGATGGTCCCCCGCAGGTGTTGCTGGATGGATTCGACGCAGACGCCATACACCACAACATCGTCAACGGCCTAGCCTGGGGGCCCGACGGCTGGCTCTACGGCCGTCACGGCATCATGGCGGTCTCGAAGGTGGGCAAGCCCGGGGCGGCCCCATCTGATCGCGTTCCCGTCGGTGTCGGGGTGTGGCGATTTCACCCGGTTCACAGGACCGTGCAGATGGTTGCCCGGGGAACCACCAACCCCTGGGGCCTTGATTGGGACGACAACGGGGAGGCTTTTTTCATCAATACCGTCATTGGGCACCTGTGGCACGCGCTGCCAGGCGCCCGCTACCGCCGCATGTATGGGGACGACCCAGATCGGGACAGTTATCAATTGATGGAACAGACCGCGGATCACTTTCACTGGGATTCTCACGAACCCTGGACGGCCATCCGCAAAACCGGTGTCAGTGACGCCACGTCGCGCGCGGGCGGCGGTCATGCCCACAGCGGGTTCATGATCTACCTGGGCGATAACTGGCCACAACGCTACCGGGGCGGGGCGTTCACGCTGAACTTCCATGGCCGCCGCATCAATCACGATCAACTGGCGCGCAAGGGGGCTGGTTATGTCGGCACCCACCAGGCCGACCTGATGAACGTGCCTGATCCTTGGTTCCGAGGCGTTGATTTGGTTTATGGACCCGACGGCAGTGTCTATGTGGCCGACTGGTCCGATACCGGCGAATGCCACGAATCTAGCGGTGTCCATCGTGGATCGGGCCGCATCTACCGCGTGCGCTACGGGGCCCCGCGGGGGCTGCTGGCCCGGGATCTTGGGTCAGTGCCCAACATCGAACTTGTGAATCTGCAACTGCATCGCAACGACTATTTCGTCCGCCAGGCGCGGCGACTTCTTCACGAACGGGCGGTCGCTGGCCAAGACATGGCTGCGGCCCATAGGGCCCTGCGTGCAATGTTCGAGGGACAGAAGGATGTGACCAGAAAATTGCGGGCGCTGTGGGCCCTGCATCTAACCGGCGGAGCCCCCCGGGCTTGGGTTTCGACGCTGACGGAACACGACAACGAACACATACGCGTTTGGGCCTTGCGATTTTTGACAGAAGAACCAACTGTGCCAGACGTTGCTGTGCAACGGCTCCTGGTCGCGCGAGCGGGGCGCGATCGGTCGTCGTTTGTGCGCGTGTTCCTGGCATCGGCGCTGCAACAGCTGCCGGTGCCACAGCGATTGCCGCTGTTGCGAGCGCTGGCCGCGCAGCCGACCGCAGATACGAACCTATCGCTGATGACCTGGTACGGGGCTGCCCCCTTCGTGGCCGCAAACGGTGACGCATCCGTGGCCTGGGCGCTGCAGTCACGGCAACCGCTATTGCGGCAATTCGTCGCGCGCCGCCTCTCGCAAGACATTGAAACCAATCCGGTCTTGGTCGAAAAACTATTGGTCGGTGTTACGGGGCGTTCTGCCCAGATGCAACTGGATGTTCTGCGTGGCCTCAGTGAAGGGATGCAGGGCTTTCGCCAGGCGCCGCGTCCTGCCGCGTGGACGGCGCTCGCCTCCCGCATTGTGAAGTCGGACGTCCAGGAACTGCGGCGGCTTTCGGTCGAATTGGGTGTCATGTTCGGTGATTTCGGGGCAACCGAGGCGTTGCGGGCCTTGGCCGTTGACAAAACCGGCAGCCCCCCCGCGCGCCGATCCGCCCTGCGGGCCCTCGTGCAAAGGCAGGCGGTGGACGCACCGTGGTTGATCAATCTGGTGGCCGACCCCGTGACCGCCGCGGAAGCAATTGCTGGGCTGTCTTCATATGATTTGCCGCAGGTTGCCGATGTGATCTTGAAGGCGTGGCCGCAACTTTCCGAGGAAGGTCGGTTGGCGGCTGTGACGACGTTGGTGTCGCGCCCCGCGTACGCCCGCCTGCTGCTGCAAGCCGTCGCGGACCATATTGTGCCGCGCCAGGCGCTGTCGGCCTTCCACGCGCGCCAAATCATGGGCTTCGGAGATGCCCCCCTGTTACGACGTCTGACCGAGGTCTGGGGCGATCTGCGCGCCACCAACGCCGAGAAGCGCGAAACCATCGACCGCCTGACGGTGGCATTGGCGCCTGCCCGCCTACGGGGCGCTGACGGGGATCGGGGTCGGATGATGTATGGGAAGACCTGTGGTCCCTGTCACAAACTTTATGGCGAAGGCGGCGCCATCGGCCCAGAGCTGACGGGGTCCAACCGTCACGACCTAGGATTTTTGTTGGGGAATATCGTTGACCCCAGCGCCGTCGTCGCCGCGGACTATCGTTTGTCAGCGGTGCACCTGCGCGATGGGCGCGTGTTGAACGGATTTGTCGGCAACGACACCGGGCGGACTGTCACGGTTCGTGGCGTCGGTGACCCGGTGACCATTGAACATTCGGCAATCGCGAAAGTAGAGACAACGGATAGTTCGTTGATGCCAGACGGATTGCTGGAACCGCTGTCGCCGGAAGAAGTTCGAGATCTGTTCGCCTATTTGATGTCTCGTTAAAAGTGGAGGATTCATGCGCAAGACCGTATTTCTGACCTTTGTGCTGATGTGTGTCTCGGTTTTCCACGCGCATGCGCAAGATCCTGAGGCCTTGTCCGAGGCCCGCGCACAGGACGGGCTGCCCTACCGGCTGTTTCGTCCCGCCACCTACCAGGCCGAAACCAAATATCCGTTGGTCATTTATCTGCACGGCGCCGGGCAGCGAGGGACCAACAACCTCAGCCAAATTAAAGAATGGAACGAGATGTTGAAGCCGCTGCTGACGACCGCCAGTCGCACGCAGACGCCAGCCTTTATCATCGCCCCCCAATGTCCACCGACGAACGATCAGAAATGGGTC
>JAYUUT010000481.1:0-2219 GCA_043754455.1 Myxococcales bacterium | reverse complement strand
GCGCCACCTAGACCCTTGGTTTTCACGCCGCAGGCCGTTAGCGTTGCGAACATTGCAAGACCGGCAATCGTGAAGGTCCATGCCGATCGGAGCGCCGTTTTGCGGTTGTTCATGACGTGATTTCCTCCTGCGCCGCCGCGGCACAGCCCCCGGACCATACCATGTCCCCTGATCACGTTTTGGGCGGTTTATTCCCCACATCAAGCGGCGAAGGTGTTGGTGTCATCGCGCCCAAGGGCAGCGTGCGGTGACGCCCGGATTTTCTTTTGGTCAAAAGTATCGGGGCAGGCGCTTCGGGGGCGGGCGCTGCCGTTGTTCGCAAGGCTGGCGACAACAAAGGCCCCGGCGCCGTCGATCCGGGCGCTTCTGATGAAGGCACGGCGACGAAGGGCACGGCGGGCAGATCGCTGCCGCTGTCGCCTTTGCGTTTCGGGTTCACGAGAGGAATAGGTTTTCGCAGGGTCGCGGCGGTGGGGCTGTCGGGAAGGACACGCACGGAACGGCGAAACCGAAGCTGCCCGTAACAACGCTGCAGGTCAGACTGCACTTCTTCCATCGACTGATACCGTTCGTTCGGATCCTTGCGCATGGCCTTAAGGATCATGTATTCGGCAGGTGATGTGATTTCCGCCTGTGGACACAGATCGCGCGGCAACGGCACATTGTCCTGCACATGTTTGACCATGACTTCGATGGCGTCTGCACCATCAAATGGCACCACGCCGGTCAACATTTCAAACATCATCACACCCAGCGCATAGATATCCGAACGTTCATCCGCCAATCCCACGCGCGCGGTTTCAGGGGCCATGTAGATGGGCGTGCCGATGACGACGCCGCTGCCATCAGGTTTCGGGATCGTGGTTTCCCGGTCGAAAAACTTGGCCGCCCCAAAATCCAGCAGCGTGACGTGGTCGTAGTGTCCTTCGGGCTGCACCAGTTCCAGTGTGCCCAGTTCGTCTGCCACTTCGCGAACGATCTCGCGGCGTCCGGGGCGGGATTCCAACATGACGTTTTCAGGTTTCAGATCACGGTGAATCACCCCGCCCGCGTGGGCGGCCCCCAACGCGCGGCTGACCTGCGACAGAATCACCAGGCTGCGGAACAAGGGCAGCCGCCCCTCGGTGCGCAAAACCCGATCCAGCGGCACCCCCGGCACGTGCGCCATCACCAAAAACACTGTTCCGTCGGCCTCGCCGAAATCGGTGACGCCGACGATGTTCGGGTGGGACACCGCACTGGCCGCCTGGGCCTCGCGCAAAAACCGTTCCCGGGCCCGGGGTTTGTCGAACTGGTGTTGGTACAGCACCTTCACAGCACACGGTTTGCCGATGTATGTGTGTTCTGCCCGATAGACAACGCCCATACCCCCCCGCCCGATCACGTCCAGGAGGGTGTAGTTCCCCAGTCGTTTCCCAATTCGTGCGTCTGCTTCGTCTATCATTTGGTTCGCGAACGCCCATCGTCGCACGCCCGCCCGTTCTCGACAATGGGGCCTGGGTTTGATTGACAAACCGCTGTCCCCCTGGTCATCCTCGCCGCACCATGCGACCCGACGGCCGACTGCCCGACCAACTGCGCCCCGTGCGTATCACCCCCGATTACAACAGATACGCCGAAGGGTCGGTGTTGGTCGAATTTGGCGAAACCAAGCTGATTTGCACAGCCAGCGTCGAAAACAAGGTACCGCCGTTCTTAGAAGGCAAAGGCGTCGGTTGGGTGACCGGCGAATACGCCATGCTTCCCCGCGCGACGCACACCCGATCGCGGCGTGACCCCGGCGGGCGAGGCCAGGAAATTCAGCGTCTGATCGGTCGGGCCTTGCGCGCCTCCGTTAACGCCAAAAAACTGGGGCCCCGCCAAATCATCGTCGATTGCGACGTCATCCAGGCCGACGGTGGAACCCGCACCGCCGCCATCACCGGGGGATACGCCGCATTGGCGATAGCCATTAAACGATTGGCCAAGGATGGCGTGCCCCCTGACGCCCTGAAAATGGCCGTCGCCGCCGTGTCCACCGGCCTTGTAAAGGGCGAGGCGCGCCTTGATTTGGCCTATGAAGAAGATTCCTCGGCCGACGTCGATTTCAATTTCGTCATGACCGACGGGGGCAATTTTGTTGAAATCCAGGGAACCGCAGAAGGCGAGCCCTTCTCTTCAGAACAGTACGCCGCCCTTGTGACCCTGGCCCAAAAAGGCGCCAGCGAACTGTTCGCCCT
>JAYUUT010000480.1:0-7893 GCA_043754455.1 Myxococcales bacterium | reverse complement strand
TATTGCGAGGAGGAGCAACGCTGCGCTCGGCCCGGATCGTCGGCCGGACTTGACGCTATTTCGAAGACGGTGCACTAGCTAAACGCCCGGGTTTAGTCGATTCCAGCGGCAAACAACTGCGTGACAAACAACGTGACCGTTTGACCCGCCCCCAACCGCCGGGGCGTAATTCCGATACCGATCTGGGTGATCCGAGGGTCAAGGATGTTGCTGCGGTGGCCAGGACTGCCCATCAATCCTCGCTGAATATCCGCGACTGAGCCCGCCTGGCCAACATTTTCGGCCAGGAGCGACGGGGACAGTCCGGCCTTTTGGGCTCGGGTCAGGGTGGAGCCTGTGCGCGCAGATACATGAGCCACGACGCCCGATTCGGCCATGTCGTCGCTGTGCGCGCGGGCCACCCGTGCCAGGGCTTCATTCCAGATCACGGGCCGAACCCCGGCGCGACCCCGGTCCTGATTCACCGCCACGACCATCGCCCGCTCGGCCGCGAAGGCGTCAGGGAAATTTTCATGAGCTGCGGCCTTCCACAGAAGCGTGGCCGGGGGATCGATATCGCAATAAACGGGAAAATTCGCCAGGACCGTGGGACCAAGCCCCGCGGTCCCTAACAATTCGATTTGGTACCGCCCCGCCCCAGCGTCACAGGCCACAAACGTTTCGAACCCATCGGCGCCCGCTGCCGATCGGAGTTCATTAACCCTTAGGCCCCGGGTCGCTCCAGATGGCGTCACAACAATCGCCTGCAACTCCGAATGGCGATCCAAAAGCCGACCCGAAAGGCGCGTGCGGCCCCTCAGACGCCTGGGCAGAGCCGACAACACGACGTACTGGCGGAAAAAAGCGGCCACAAGCACATCACCATCAGGACGCCGGTCCACAGCGACACCCACGCGGCGCCAGGGGGTCCCACGTAATAATGTCGTTAAATCGGCTTCAAATCCTGCCAGTTGTTCGGTCTGCAAATGAGGGGAGGCGCGCACGACCAACATCGTGTGCTCAGGCTCTACGATTCCGCAGTGGCTGTGAATGAACCGGGTCAGGTCATCAGCAACGCCGTCTTCGCTGTCAACCGCCGCTGCCAATTCCGCCGCCGCCGCTTCGTAGCGGGGCCCGGAGAGGGGCGGGGGCACGCCGGCCGCCTTTGCAGCGCGTTCAAGGATCGCATGAAAGCCGCGCACCAGCCCATCACGCGAAGCGGGACCACGAACCTCCCGCGCTGGGTCCTGGGCTTCATAGGCCAGAACCCCGGCCGCTTTGGGTACAAATGTACGGGCCTGGGACGCCTGTTTTGCTGCGGGGACGGGCTGCCCAGAGGGCCTAACGACAACCGTTGGCCACGGGGTTGGCGTGATCTGGGAAGCACAACCAAGGAAAACAAGAAGCGGCAGCAGAAAATAAAATGGGCGGGCCTGCCACGAAGGCACAACCCGCCCGGTCGGATTGGCGAATACGCCCCTTGTGAAGGCCGCGTTCACCCCAAGATCACTTTGCGGATTTCTTCGCCGCCGGGATCTTCTTGTTCTTTTCGGCGCCGGGGGCACCCGCTTCTAGGCCCCCAAGGGCTTCTTTGAGTTGTTCCTTGCCAGCCACGACGGGTTTCGCGGTTTCACCCTTTTCGTCGCCAAACACGATTTCTCCGAACTTGTCCAGCGCATGGAAATCGCCAACGAGCGGCGGCGACCAACCCACGGCCACCTGTGGCTTGCCTTCGGGGGCGTCCAAACGAAACATGTTCAGTTTCCATACATCGCCCACGGCGGGAGGGATCGCCGGGCCGTCCTTGGACAACCCATTGACGTCGGCCAAAGGTAGGGCGATCTCGGCCTGCCAGCTGATGTCTTTGTCGTCACGTTTGCCGACGGTTCCATCGACCTTCACAGCCGCTTTGATCTTCGAGTTCCAATCGTAGGGCTTCCGTTTCGGATCGAACGCGTCCTCGTATTTTCGGTACTCTGGCAAGAACGTGTCGAAAATCGTTCCGTTGGGAGAAACCTGGAATTCGACGTAGGTTTTCCCGTTCTTGTCGGCGTCAATCATGATTTCGACCGCTTCTTGTTGCCACAGTTTGTCGTCGCGCTTGTTCAGGGTCGACCACACATCGGTGTCCACGTTGTCAAACGCGAAATACAGATGATCTTTGTCCCAAAGAAGTTTTGCCTCCGTCTTTGGTTCCTGGGGGGCACCGGTCAGCGTGTTGACAAAGGCCCCGGTTGACGGCGCGTCCTTCCATCCCTGTTCGTCCAGCTTCCCGTCCAGCTTGGGGGCCTTGGCCACCTTGCGGACCACGTATCGTTTAACTGCCGGGGGGGCAGCCTTGACCGCCCCTTTGACCGGAATCGTCGCGCACAACACGCGGCCCGAGTCGTCCTTGGGTCCGCTCACGATAGTCATCCGTTGGGCACCCTTCCAGAGGCCCGAAAACACTTGAACCTTGTCAAACTGCCAGGTCGCGGGCAGGCGGATGATCTGTTCATCTTTGATGATGTCGCCCTTCTTCCACTGCGCCACAGGGTACTTGCCCTTCATGGGGCCGTGGTCGACATTGATGAAACCCAAATTCGGGCCGCCGTTGAGGTGTGTAAAGACGCGCCAACCCGCGCCCGGGTTTTCATTGACCTTCCAGTAGTGGGTGAGTTTGACGTCCTTGCCCGGTTCGATCGGGTTCATTGAACTTTCCAGACCTAAATACACGACCTTGCCGTCGACGTCGGTATTCGCGGGGAACCCCATCGCCGGAGGCGTCGCCAAGAGGTTCTGTTTAATAAAGGCCAGATCTTCCTCGGTCGGTTTGTCCTCCTCCTGCTCGACGCAAGACGAAAGCAACGACAGGCCCAAGGGCATACCCAGCAGGCCAATCCTGACCATGGTGCCGAAACGGCTACCGAAATTTACGCGTAACATCGTGTATCTCTCCCTTCCCAAAATCTACCGCACAGCGGCATCAATAGCGTCTAAAAACTTGCCCAGGTTCTATCGGAGACGCCTGCCGTTTACAAGCGATGCATAGCGCGTCACAAGTTCTAAGAACGTGGCGCCAATATTTTGACTCAAGGTCCGAGCCAAACGCACCGATTCCTTCATCTGTGCGTGAATTCAGGGCATTTGAGCGACCCGGCGGTCGGCGAGAAAGGTGAACGTGGCAGCCGCTGGCGCTTTTAACCCGTCTGACCCGCTGGCCCCAGGGCGGCGGGTCGGCAAATACGAGGTGGTTTCTCGCCTCGCGATGGGCGGTATGGCCGAAATATATCTTGCCCGCGCCACGGGCATCGAAGGGTTTGAAAAGCACGTCGTTCTCAAACGAATCCTGCCCCAGTTTGCCGAGAACGAAACCTTTGTCCGGTTGTTTCTGAACGAGGCACGAATTGCCGCCACCCTCGACCATCCCAACATCGGGTCGGTCTACGACATTGGCCAAACCGACGGCGCCTATTTTTTCACCATGGAGTACTTGCACGGGGAAGACACCGGGCACATCTTGACAGAGCTTGCCAAACGCAGCGCTCGCATCCCGTTAGAACATGCGTTGGCCATTATCGTAGGCGTGGCATCCGGGCTGCATTTTGCGCACGACAAAAGGGGCATGGATGGGCAGCCCATGGGCATCATTCATAGGGACATTTCGCCATCGAACGTCGTCGTCACCTACGACGGCGGCGTCAAGCTGGTGGATTTCGGCATCGCGAAAGTTACCGCACACGCAGAGTTCACCGGCACCGGTGCTTTGAAGGGGAAAATCGCGTACATGTCGCCCGAACAGTGCGCGGCGCAACCGCTCGATCGACGTAGCGACATTTTTTCTCTGGGCGTTTTGTTGTACGAAATCACCACGCAAACACGGCTGTTCAAGGGCGAAACCGAAGTGGCGACCTTGAATAACGTGCGCGAAGCGCGGGTTCCACCGCCGTCCTCACGACTGCGCGGATACCCCCCGGAACTTGAAACCATCGTGAACAAGGCCCTGGCCCGGCTGCCAAAAGATCGATACGCCACGGGCCGCGAACTGCAACTGGCGATCGAGTCCTTCGCCCAGAAAAATGGGCTGTCCCTATCCAATGCCCAACTAGGGGAATGGATGGAAAAGACCCTGGGTCGAAAACGCGAGCCCTGGCGCGACGCCCCCCGGTCGACCTGGTCGATAGCGGTGCCGGAAACAACCCCCAGCGCGATTCCCGGCAGCATCCGCAGCCACGACCAGCGGCCTGCGCCCCCCACGACGCTTGAGACCCCTTCAGCTATCGAACAAGGCCGCATTGATCGGCGCAAACAACGTCATAGGGGGCTTGCGCTTGCAGCGGCAGTGGTGCTGCTAGGTGCGGGGGCCGTCGGCGCCAAGCTAGCTTTGAGTTCATGGACACCTTCAGGCCCGGCGGCAACAGCGGTGCTTATCGTAACTGAACAGGGTACGGTTTCGCCCGAAGGAACCCCGCAAATTATCAAAGCGGCCCCACCAGCCCCAGTGGTAGCGACCGCCGTGGTTCCACCGGCACCGCCGACACACACCGAACGAAAATCCCCGCGGGTGCCTCGGTCATCCTCGACGGGAAAAGATTTCACGGCGCCGTTTAGCCGCAAACAGAAGGATATCGAGCGCTGTTTCAATTCAAATCCTGAAGAGGCCCGATCTGTGGGCCAAGTCTCGGTTAGGTTCGAAACGGCGGTTGATGGCAGGGTGACTTCCGCACAGGTGCAGCCGGCGCGTCTGGCCGAAACCCACCTGGGCGCATGTGTGGCCCGTATTGCTTCCTCCACGAATTTCGGCCCCCAAGCCAAGGCCATCGCCTTCAGCATCACCTTGGATCCACGCATGCAGAACCTCGCCGCCCCCCCCGAATCATCCGCCGCACCGTGAGCCACATGAAAAAACTCCCGCTCGAAACGCTCTTCATCTGGACCGCTCTGATGTTGGGATCAGAAGTGGTCGCGCACGCAGCCGACAGTGACCTGGACGCACGCATGTTCTCGGTCGTGTCCCGGGTGTCCCCGAGCGGGCGCCGCATCGACGAACCATTCGCGGTCGCTGTGGCCGGTGGCTATGGATACACTGAATCGGTGTTTGGCCAGGGCGATTCGCACAGCCGGTTTATGGGCACCCTGGCCGCCGAAATGTCACCTTTGACCTGGCTGGGCTTCGGCTTGCGTTTGGACGGACGCCACGACAGCCACAGTTTTAACAACGCCCCGTCAGACAGCGGGTGGGTCGGCGATCCGCGCATTCACGTGCGCGCCGATCGCGCCCTGGGCCCCGACACCAGCATTGGCGCCCGGTTGCAGTTGTGGTTGCCAGGTGACAACGCCCCGTCCTTGAAACTGTCAGCAACAACCGTTGACCTCCTGGGTACGTTTTCGTGGGCGCCTCAATCAGGCCCGTGGGTGGTGTCCGCGAACGCTGGGCTTCGCCTTGACCAAAGCGCTGCCTCTGCCCCCGACGCCGCACGGCTTGGCCAGGGTGATAGGTTGTCTTTGGGCGTCAGCGATTTTAACGCCGTTCTGGTTGGGCTCAGTGGGAGTTACGGTACCGAATCGTACCGGGTGTTTGCGGAATGGTCGTGGGATGTCCTCGTCGGCAGCAAGGCCCCCCCTGCGACAAAATCGCCCATACATCTGGGGCTAGGCAGTCGTCTACAACTCAACGACGTGTGGGCCGCCGAAGCCCTGCTGGACCTTAGTCCCAGCGGACGCCCTGCCTTGGGGCCTATGGAAGCCCAGGTGCCCGTGCCCCCCCGGGTGGCCATCCTCGTGGGTCTGGTCGCTCATTGGGGACGACCGGCTCCCATCGTCGTTGCACCGCCCATCGCGCCCCCGGTCGCCCCGAACGTTGTTCCCGACCAACCGGAGGCCGCGCTGGCAACCCTGGAGGCCACCATCGAAACGGGCGGCAGCCTGCCCCCCGGACTCACGCTCACGATTCGCTCGGGCGGGGCGCAACGGCAGGCGACACCTGATGGCAAGGGACACGTCGTCCTTACAGATCTGGCGGCTGGTAAGGCAGAAGTCGTCGCCAGCGCCGAAGGTTACGAGCCCTCGCGGGCAGACATAACGTTGGTCCCAGGCAAACCCGCGCAGATCACGTTGCAGCTTAGGCCCAGCCTGCCCCCCGGGCAGATCCGAGGCACGGTTCGTTCCTTCGAGGGACGAGGGGTCAGCGCCACCATCCGGGTTGCGGAAAAAGACGGCAATTCGCCTGCTATTGACGCAAAAACCGAAGCCGGCACGTTCCAGGTGAACGTTCGTCCAGGAACCTACGAGGTCACAATCGTGGCCCCCGATTACGAGCCCCAAACCCGGACAGTGAAGGTGGAGCAAAACGGAGTCACGGTGCTGAACGCAGATCTGCGACGAGCCAAGAAACCGTGAACACGAACGTTTCCCAGCGCATCGCCCTCACCCTGGCCCTAGTGGCCGTGGGATGCGGAAAGGGATCTATAGCGGAACTGGTGCAAGGCGAGCGGATCGTCGATGGCGAGAAGAAGGGCTCCTGGGTGCCCGTGGACCAGGGCACAAAATTCTTCGCGGGTGAAGCCGTCAGGACCGGGGCCATGTCCACCGCCCGCCTGGGATTCGCCGGCGGGAAAATCTTAAAATTAGGAGAAAAGTCACGGGTCCGGTTCGTCGTGGACAGCCAACAGAAACTGCCCACCATTGGCGTTGAGTTCGGACAGGCTGACATCGAGGGAGAGGGCCCCTTGTTGGTCGCCACCGGTCGTGGTAACGCGACCCTGGATCCCGGCACGCGGCTGCACATCGAGGCCTCACCGAGCGGTGTGAAGTACGAAGTCCTGGTGGGGCGGGCGTTGTTTAGCGACGGTGCGATTGGAGCGGGCCAAGGTTTTTTTGTTGCCATCGGCGGCGCCACTTTTGAGCGGTACCAGGTCAGCGTCGGCCTAGCAAAAATAGAACCCCTGGCTCCCAAACCAAGCGCCGCGCCCGCTGCCGTGCCTGAACCGACCCCGGAGGCGGCCCCCCCTGCCCAGGCCGCCGCCCCACCACCTGACGACGAGGACATCCACGGCACGGACTATCGGGTCGCCGACGTCAACATTCCATCGGGCGAATCACCCACGATTCACGACCGGCACAACCCAGTGCTGGTGCGGGTTGCCGCCGATCTTTCTTGTGCAGCGGGGTTCATCGAGGTGACCTCAGGTGCGCGCAAACCCCGCCGGTTCAACATCAGCGAACGTGGCGCCGTGGTCCCGCTGTCGGCAGGGACTTATAAATACCGGGCCCTCTGTGCGGGAGACGGGCAACTTCGCACGGGCACCCTGACTGTAAGGCGCGATCCTGGGACATCGCCTGTTCCGAAAACGGCGCCCACAAACGTCATTGACGCCGACGGCCGTAAGTACACGGTTCTTTACCAAAATCGTCTCCCCGCCCTGACCTTCACTTGGCCCCGCCCGCCGCAAGGGGTGGGGTTCAAGTTGATGGTGCGATCGGGTGAAAGGGTTCGCGAAGTCCCCGTCCGCGGGCCCCGCCATATTCTGCAATCGGGGGCCGTCGCAGAGGGCGAACACCAGTTTTGGTTCACCATGGGAGCTGTCACGTCGCCCCAGACAACCCTGGCGGTGCGATTTGACAACGCTGCGGCAACGGCGCAATTGCAAACCCCTGTCGACGGGACTGCCTTTAAGGGCAACGCTATCGAAGTTACGGGCGTTGCCATGGAGGGATCGACGGTCACGGTGTCGGGGCTGCCGCTGGCGGTTGATTCCCATGGCCGGTTTCGTGGCGAAGTGCCAGCGCCGGAAAATGGACTCAGATCGATGGCCATCAAACTGGCGCACCCCAGAAGCGGCATCCACTACTACGTAAGACGCGGAACCGTTACCCGCTAGTGCACCGTCTTCGAAATAGCGTCAAAGCGGAGGCCGACAAGCCGGGCCGAGCGCA
>JAYUUT010000479.1:0-10851 GCA_043754455.1 Myxococcales bacterium | reverse complement strand
CCAGACGATCAGCAGTGCGAACGTAGAACATCAGAAAACGATCGATGTATTTGATCAGTGTTTCCTGGTCCAGATCTGCCGCAAACAACTGCGCATGCTGGGGCTTCATCCCTCCGTTGCCACACAGGTACAGATTCCAGCCCTTTTCCGTCGCGATGATGCCGAAATCTTTCCCCTGCGCTTCGGCACATTCTCGGGCACAACCGGACACAGCGGATTTTAGTTTATGGGGGCTACGCAGGCCCTTGTAGCGATCCTCGACCATGATGGCCAGCGACACGGAATCCTGGACACCGTAGCGGCACCAGGTCGACCCCACGCAGGATTTCACCGTGCGCAACGCCTTGCCATAGGCATGCCCGGATTCGAATCCACCCGCTATCAATTCGCGCCAGACATGGGGCAATTGATCCACCGTCGCGCCGAACAGATCCACGCGCTGGCCGCCCGTGATCTTGGTGTACAGGCTGTATTTCTTGGCAACCTGGCCCAGGACAATCAGCTGGTCCGGCGTGATTTCGCCTGCGGGTACCCGTGGCACCACCGAATAGGTCCCGTCACGCTGCATGTTGGCCAGGAACCGGTCATTGGTGTCCTGAAGGCCAACATGTTTGGTTTCCAGAATGTAGTCGTTCCAGATCGACGCCAGGATCGACGCCACTGCGGGCTTGCAGATTTCACAGCCACTGCCCTTGCCGTGCTTCACGACCAAATCATCGAAAGTGCGCACCTGTCCCAGTTTCGCCAGGTGAAACAGTTCCTGTCGCGAATGCGGAAAATGTTCACAGATGTGGTTCACCACCGCGACGCCGGCACGTTTCAATTCGGCGTTAAGAATGTCCTTAACCAGCGTGACGCAAGATCCGCAACCACTTCCCGCCTTCGTGCAGGTCTTCACATCGCTAACAACCCGCAGATTTTCAGAATTGATCGCAGCGCAAATCGCCCCTTTGGTGACGTTATGACAACTGCAAATCGTCGCCGCGTCCGGCAGGGCATCAATACCCAAACCTGCTGGTTTGCGACCGCCAGGCGGCGGAGGGACAATCAGATCTTCGGGCGACGGGGGAAGGGTGATGTTGTTGGCGAATATCTGGTGAAGCTGTCCGTATGCCGACGCGTCGCCCACCAGAATGCCGCCCAGCAGACGTTTCTTGTCCGCACTGACCACCAGTTTTTTATAAACACCCGCAACCGTATCCAGCAGGCTCAGGCTGTGCGCCCCTGCTTCCAACCCGTGGGAGTCACCGAAGCTGGCCACATCAACGCCCATCAGCTTCAACTTTGTCGACATATCAAAGGTGCGAAGCCGGTCGGCGCCCGAATCCAGCAATTCTTGAACCGCGATTTCGGCCATGCGGTACCCGGGGGCCACAAGACCATAGGTGCGTCCTTCCCAGGCGGCGCACTCCCCAATGGCCAACACCGAAGCGTCTGATGTGACACAACGATCGTTGACCTCGAAGCCACCTCGGTGTGCCAGGGTCAGGGCACTGGTTCGACCCAGTTCATCGCGGGGTCGAATGCCTGCTGAAAAAACCACAATGTCTGCGGGAAGGTGACCGCCGTCGGCGAAAGACAGACCTGTCACTTTCCCTTCGTGGGTCGTCACTTCCTTGGTCTGCTTCTTGACGTGAACGCCGACCCCCAACCGTTCGATGTAGCCGGACAGAACCGCGCCGCCGGGTTCATCCACCTGCAATTCCATTAGGCGTGGCCCCAGTTGAACCACATGGGCTTCAAGACCCAGGTTCCGTAGTGCGTTCGCCGCCTCCAGCCCCAGCAGCCCGCCGCCAACCACAGCCCCCACGTTTGCGGTCTTCGCATAGGCCTCAATCGCGTCCAGATCGTCCAGCGTCCGGTAAACGAAACATCCAGCGGCGTCCTTGCCGGGGATAGGCGGCACAAACGGAAATGATCCGGTCGCCAAGACCAACCGGTCGTAGGACAGTTGCAGACCTCCGGAGGTCCGCACCGTCTTGGCCTCCCGGTCAATGGTCCCCACGCGCTGCCCGACGTGGACTGTGAATCCCCACAGGCCGTATTGGGCGGCCTGGCCTAGGGTCAGCGACTCGGCCCCCTTGCCCTCGAAATACTTCGACAGGTTGACGCGGTCATAGGCTAACCGCGTCTCCTCGCAAAACACAGTCACGTCCCAGATCTTCGTGCCGCCTGCGTCAACCAACTTTTCTAAGAAGCGATGCCCCACCATCCCGTTGCCAATAACCACCAGTTTCTTGCGAGAATTCATGTTCTTTGTTGTACGGGACGTTACGTTTCTCATCGGTAACGCAATTGTTAATTCGATATCGAGAAATTGCCTCCTGGGTTTCGTTTGGGTTTCGGATTGTTTACCTGCACGCCGTATGCGGATTACACGGCGGTGCCGTTCAGCGGTTCCGGTTGCGCAAGGTCGTCAAGGTTTCCGACCGCATGACGTCCACGTACAACCGCCCGTTTAGATGATCGATCTCGTGTTGCAAGATGCGCGCGTACCAACCGCGCGCCTCAATCGTCACCGGACGTCCCGCATGATCGAGGGCGTCCACCCGAACCGCCCGGGCCCGGGGCACCACGGCCATCAGGTTGGGTACCGACAGGCATCCCTCGGCGAATGCGACCGGGCCTGGTTCAATGACGGTCAGGCGCGGGTTAATGATGACATGCATGGGGATGGGAACGCGTTCGCGTGCCGCAAGTTCCTGCGGGTCGAGGCCCGCCTGAAGCACGGCGCTGTCTTCAATGACAGCCAGCCGTAGAGGCACGCCCACCTGGGGCGCGGCCAGCCCCACCCCCGGGGCGTCGCGCATCGTTTCGCGCATCAAATCGATAAGCCGCGCAATTTCTGGCGACCCCAACTGCGCCGTCGTTACGTCCTTGGCAGGCACACGCAGGACAGGGTCGCCAACTTCGACAATTTTCAGCCACATGCCCTGTCCTTAGCTCTCGACGGACTTCGGCGCAAAAACAACCAAATAATAAACAACCAACATATATTGTTTATTATTCTGATGTATAATCGCGCTATGGATGACGGTCTGGAATTCGTTGGCCGGGAAGGTGAACTTGCACGTCTTACGCGTCATCTCGACCAGGTACGCAAGACCCATCGGGGCCTGCTGCTATCCGTTCGAGGACGCCGCCGTGTGGGTAAAAGCCGCCTTGTCGAACAGTTCGTTGGTAAGTCGGGAGCGCAGGCAATCTTCTACACAGCGGTACAAGGTCCCGGTTCTGTCGAACTTCAACGGTTCTTTGAGGCCATAAAACAATCCGACGTGCCAGCAGCCGATGATGTTCGGCAGGGCGCAAGCGCAAATTCCTGGGAAGGTGCCTTGTTGCTTGCTGTTCGGGGCACCACGGCGGCAGCGCCTGTCATTGTCGTTATCGATGAATTTCCGTACCTAGCCGACAAGGAACCAAACATCGAGGCTGTCCTTCAACTGTTATGGGATCGGACGTTCCAGCGGCTACCTGTTCTGGTCATCTTGATTGGCTCTGATCGTTCCACGATGGAGGCACTAAACCAGGAAGGGAGACCGCTTTACGACCGCGTTCGCGATTTGGTCGTTCGCCCGCTTTCCCCTGCGACGGTCGCTCGGATGTTGGGCATTTCGGCCGCGGACGCCCTAGACGCGTACACAATCATCGGAGGGTTCCCCGTGCTCGCGCTGCAATGGGGCAGGCGGCGTTCGATGAAGGCATATCTACAGGAGTCCCTCACCGATCCATCTTCGTTCCTGGTTATTAGCGCCGAGCGTGCGCTGGCCGCGGAATTTTCGACTGACGTTCAGGCACGTGCGGTCCTGTCAGCTATCGGCAGCGATGCACGGTCACACAAGACGCTTTTAGAACGGACGGGACTGCCACAGGCCTCGCTGGACCGCTCCCTTCAGGTTCTGGTCGACAAGGGGGTCGTATGGCGCCTAACCCCCTATTCAATCACCCCGGCGCCAAAAATTCGGACCTACATGATTGCAGATCCTTACCTTCGCTTCTGGCTGCGGTTTGTGGGTCCCGAACTGGACACCATCGATCGCGGGCGAGGAGATCGGGTCCTGGCCACGGTCCTTCGCGATTTCCAGGTATTCCGCGGTCGCTCCATCGAACCCACAATCCGCGAAGCCCTTGAAATACTTCTTCCCGATGACCGATTTGGCGAGGCCAAACACATCGGGTCCTACTGGAATCGAAACAGCAGCATCGAAGTCGACTTGGTTGGGGGCGATGAATCACCGATCCCCCGGCGAATCACGTTCGTGGGATCTATCAAATGGGGACAAGATCGAACCTTCGAACACAGGGATACGGCACAACTGGCCGCCTATCGCCTGTTGGTGCCTGGGGCCGACACCGCGACCCGATTGGTTGGGGTTTCCCGTCATGGGTTCCAGCCCCGCAGTGGACCGGACGTACAAATCGGGCCGACCGAGATCCTGGCGGCTACCCGCACCCGCGGCGAATCCCCGTGACATAGTGATCCGCACAGGACCCGCATGACCACCACACAGGCCCGCAACCCACTGCACGGAATCACGCTGGAAATGATCGTCACCGACCTTGTCGCCTACTTCGGATGGCCTGAACTGGGACGGCAGATCAACATTCGATGTTTCACCACGGACCCCAGCATCGCATCCAGCCTAAAATTTCTTCGCCGGACGCCTTGGGCCCGGGACAAGACCGAAAGCCTGTACCTGTTCATGTTGCGCGAACAGGCGCGTCAAGCGCGACGCGATCCCCCGCTGTAGGGCATCTGGTAGACTCTCTTCCATGTCTTATCCCTTTATCGTTCGTCGATCTGCGTTGTTTCTGCTGATTTCCGTTGTGGCGTGTTCCTCCGGATCCACCCCCCTAAGGTTGGCCCCGGAAACCGATGCCGCCGAATCGGCCGGGGTGACACCACCGGGTTCAACGGGAGGCACGACGGCACCAGGCGGCACGGCGGGCACCGGAGGCCGCATGGGCAGCGGTGGCACGTTAGGTTCAACGGGACAAGGGGGAACAACCGGACAAGGGGGCTCAACCGCTTCGGGCGGCACAACCGGACAAGGGGGCAAACTGGGCGCAGGGGGGGTCGCAGGGTCAGGAGGCGCTGTCGTCGACGCGCACCCGACGGATGCCGTGCCTCCACGCCCCCCCGTTGGCGGAAACGACGCCAACCCGCTGCCTTCATCGACCGTCTGCAAGGCTGACGACGAATGTTTGGTGACCCCCTATTCAAGTCCCGTCTACAGCGAGGCTGACTGCTACTGCCTGGGATGCGGAAACAAGGCCCTAAACAAGGCCACGGCAGAACAGCACCAAACGATGTATCAAAAGTTCTGCAAGGATGTGCAGAAACGCTGCCCCCCCATTGCGTGCCCCGCTATCTTAATTCCAGCGTACTGCCAGGCAGGCCAATGTTCGACGGCTGCGCGTCCCGCGACGACGGTTTGTTCGATGACAGGATCGGGATGCACCGCCAACGCAGTCAAATGTGGCGGTGTTTGCTGCAAGTCATACGAATCTTGCGACGAGACCACCAAGACGTGCCGCTGTGGCACCGGCCCAGGCTGCACCGGTGAATCCCTCTGCGGAGGCAACGGCGCCATTGTCTGTGGCAGCTTCTGCTGTGGTGGCGCCGCCGGCCGGGTCTGTCCCCGTTAGCACCGCACAAGATTTGCTCGTTCGGCAGATCGGTTGGGTAGACTGGCGACATGCTCACCCTTGCAAGCCATTGCCCGCTTGACTGCCCCGATGCGTGCAGCCTGCTGGTCACGGTACAAGACGGAAAGATCGCCCGCGTTGAGGGCAGCCACCGCAATCCTCTGACCGCGGGCATTATCTGTTCAAAGGTCCGCGGCATTGCCGCCCACGTGTACGGGGAGGATCGAATCGCGGCGCCCGCCGTGCGCATCGGCCCTAAGGCAGGGCCGCACGAACGTGGCCCCTGGAACAGCAGCGAACAGGCAAAACTGTTCAGAACGGTATCGTGGGACGAGGCGCTTGATACGGTCGCACGCCGTCTTAAGGATGTGCAAAATCGACTTGGCGGCGAGGCCATTTTGCCCTTCTACTACGGCGGCTCCAACGGCTTCCTCACCCAGGACGCCCTAGACGCGCGGCTCTTTCGACGCCTTGGCGCCTCAACCTTGTTGCGAACGCTGTGCGCGGCTCCCACAGGGGCCGCAGCCGCTGGGCTTTATGGAAAGATGCCCGGCGTGCCCCTGACGGCCTATGTGCATGCCCGCCTCATTGTCATTTGGGGGGCTAACCCCACGGCCTCAGGAATCCACCTGGGCCCGATCATCGCCGCGGCACGCGCCGCAGGGGCGAAACTGGTGGTCATCGATCCACGGCGAACGCGGCTTGCAAAACAAGCCGACCTGCACCTGGCCATTCGGCCGGGAACCGATTTACCCGTGGCGCTTGCGCTGCACAGGTGGTTGTTCGAATCCGGACGCGCTGATCAGGCCTTTTTGTCGGCCCACACTCATGGCGGCGATCGACTTGCCGAAAAAGCCCAAAAGTGGACCTTTGCGGCGGCCGCCGCCGAGGCGGGCATTGATGCCGCCGATTTGCAGAACTTCGCGGCGCTGTATGCCGATTCGACACCCGCCGTGATTCGCATCGGGTGGGGTCTTGAACGCAACCGAAACGCCGGATCCGCCGCTGCCGCCATCATGGCCCTTCCCGCCGTCGCCGGAAAATTCGGATTGCGTGGTGGCGGTTACACGATGAGCAATTCACCGGTCTTTCGCCACCTTGACCCCAATGTTGTATCCGCCGAGCCTCCTGCGGGAACCCGGGACATCAACATGAGCTTGCTGGGCCAGGCGCTCACGGATCTGACAGATCCTCCCATCGGGGCCTTGTTCGTCTACAACTGCAACCCTGTGGCCACAGTCCCCCACCAGGAAAAAGTACGCACGGGCCTGCGTCGGGACGATCTGTTCACGGTCGTATTTGATGCCGTATGGACCGATTCGACCCGGTACGCGGATGTGGTGCTGCCTGCGACCACCTTCCTCGAACACCAGGAACTTCACCGCGGCTATGGCGCCATGATCCTAGAGCACGCCCAACCGGTCATAGCGCCTGTCGGGCAAGCCCGATCGAACAATGCCGTATTCGGGGATCTGGTGACCCGGCTGCACCTGAACAAACCCGATGATCCGGTCACTGACGAAGCCCTGATCACGGCGTTGCTTGACAGCACGCCGGATGGAATCCGTCTGAAGCAAGAACTGCACGACAACAGTTCGGCCACCCCACCTTTCGGGCCGGATCCCATACAGTTCGTCGATGTGTTCCCCGGCACCCCGGATCGAAAGATAGATCTGTTCCCAGAAGCCCTGGATCAACAGGCCCCCCTCGGCCTTTACGGCTACGCCCCCGATCCTGGCACCGCGGAAGCGCCGCTGGCGCTGATTTCGCCGGCCCAGGCGGATACCATTTCGTCCACGTTTGGCCAACTTGATAGATCGCTGGCCCACGTTGAACTGGCACCCGCGGACGCCACCGCCCGCGGCATCGGCGATGGAGACACCGTCCGCATTTTCAACGGGCAGGGAGAAATCGTCTGTCTTTCGCGCATCAACCCTGATCTACGTCCGGGCGTCGCTTCGCTGGCTAAAGGTCTGTGGGCCCACCACACGAAAAACGGTTCGACAGCCAACGCCGTCATTCCCGATACGGTTACCGACCTTGGCGGTGGTGCCTGTTACAACGACGCCCGCGTGCAGATCGTCAAAACTGCAAAAGCCATTTGAACACCCCAGCCCACGAAACAATCCCATGAATACAAACGCCCGCATTGCGCACGTCAACCTGTTGGTCGATGACATAGACCACGCTGATCGTTTCTATGGCGAAATCCTAGGACTGCCGCGGGTCCCGAATCCCGAACAAGGGTTCCGTTCACGGTTTTTTCAGCTTAACGACGGGCAGCAGTTTCACGTGAATGAAATTCCTGACGACCGTCCCTACCGCGCCCATGTTTGTATCGTCGTTGACGATTTCAACGGGGTTTTCCGCCGCGCCAAGGCCGCCGGGGTCATCGACATTGAGGTCTGGGGGAAGATCCGGCGGCTGCCTTCAGGGACACCACAGATGTTCCTACGTGATCCATCTGGAAATCTGGTCGAGATTTCGACCGGACCCGGGGCAAAGCTTGACGATTCCACCCTGAATGACGACCTGTGGAATCCGATTCCAGGCGTTTACACGGTTCCTTCGGGCACCGTGCCGCCGCCGCGCAAGAAACCAACCACCTAGCGACCACCCCATGCCTGACACGACCTGTTCCTGCGGAAGCGGCAAAACCGTCGATACCTGTTGCGGCCCTATTTTAGCCGGGGGGAACGCCCCAACCGCCGAAGCCCTCATGCGTTCCCGATACACCGCCCACGTTCAAGGCGACATCGAACACATCGTTAACACACACGATCCGGCAACCCGCGACACTGTCGACCGGGCCCTGACGGAAAAATGGGCCCGCCAATCACAGTGGAAGGGCCTAACCATCATCAACGTCGACGCCGGCGGCGCCCACGATGAAACCGGTACCGTCGAATTTTCTGCACACTACAGCGTCGACAAACGGGATCTGACGCACCACGAACGGTCCCGGTTCCGCAAGCTTGACGGCCAATGGTTCTATGTTGACGGGGACGTCAGCAAGGCCACCCCGATCCGTGCGGCGGCCAAGGTCGAACGAAACGCCCCCTGCCCGTGCGGCAGCGGCACGAAGTACAAACGGTGTCACGGGGCGTGAACGAAGATCTGGCCCCCCGGCTTTCGCTGCGGGCGGCCTTTGCCGCCATAAAAGGCCACAGCGGGGATGAACGCCTGCGGATCTTCGGGGCCGGGGGATCCCTGGGTGCCGCGATAGCCGCGTCGATGGACGATGGCGGTACGGGCCCCTTGATCTACGTGCTGGCCGACGACGACCGCGTTGAACAGGTGGCGCGCGATCTGGCATTTTTCCTTCCCGAACGCGACGCCCCTGATGACCCGATGTCCGTCGATGCCGTCATAACCTTTCCGTCCGCCGAGACGTCGCCTTACGCCGAAGTCCAGGCAGACAGGGGCATCCTACAGCGCCGCATGGCCGTGTTGTTCCAATTGCAAAGGGGCCTGGCCCATGCGGTGGTCACGTCGGCAGCCGCGCTAGGACGGCGGGTCCTACCCCCATCATCTTTTGCACGGCATTGTCACGAAGTCCGCAAAGGATCGGGTTCGGGGCGCGACACCTTGATCAGGACCTTTGTCGAATCGGGATATGTGCGCGCCCCGGTGGTCGAAGACATCGGGACTTTTGCCGTACGCGGGGCGGTGCTGGATGTATTCCCCCCGGTGTATCGACATCCGATTCGGATCGAATTTGTCGGTGACGACATCGAATCTTTGCGCCTTTATGACGGGGCCACGCAGCGCACACTGCGCACCATCGACCGCCTGTTGATTCACCCGGTACGCGAAACCGTCCGCGGTCCCCATGCGACACCCGGCAAACGGTTATTGGAAGTGGCAGACACCGCAGGGTTTCCATCGTCGAAGGCCAACTGGATGGCCCAGCAAATGGACAACGGCGAAGGGTTCTTCGGCGTCGAAAGTTTGGCGCCGCTTTACCACGACAACATGGGAACGTTGTTTGACTACCTTCCCGCCTCCGCCCGGGTCGTGGTCGAAGATCCCGACGCCATAGCCGCTGAGCTGCGGCGACAACTGGTGCGACTAGAAGACAGCGCCCACCGCAGACACGGCGAACATCTACTGGCATTGGAACCGCGGCGGTATTTGATGGATGATGCCGAGGTCCTGACCGCTCTTGGGGCACATGCAGGGCTAGATTTTGAACCTTTGGAGGGGTTGGCCGCTTCGGGGCTGCGGCTTTCCGCACAGACCTTGGTGGGCCTGCGCGCTGAACTGGCGGCAACCCGCAGCGAACACGCGGGTGGCGAAGATTTGGGTCACGCGATAGCCAAACGCCTGCGCGCGTGGATGGATAGCGGCCTAAGGGTGCGGGTGGTTGCGTCGACCCGAACCCACGCCGAAAGGCTGGGCGGCGTTTTCGAATCCCTGGGGCTGGGCACACACGAGGCCCTGCGGGCGCGAAAAGGCCGACCGTCGCTGCAGTCGCTGCTGGAGGGCCGCGACGATGGATCTACCTTGGCGATCGTGCTGGGATCTTTGGGCCGCGGATTTTGTGCCCCCGACGACGGGCTGGTGCTGGTACCAGAAGAGGAATTGTTCGGTCACCGATCGCGCCGCGACACCACATCCACCCCACGGTCGGCGGTCGCGGGCGCGGGCCTTGGGGATCTGACCGAGATCAATGAAAACGATTTGATTGTTCATGATGAACATGGCGTCGGGCGGTACCGGGGCCTGAAAAAACTGGCCCTGCGCGGTGTGGAACAAGACTTTTTGCATCTGGAATATGACGGCGGGACAATCTACCTGCCGGTGTATCGCCTGGGGGTCATGCGCCGCTACGTCGGGGGCGAAGCGGCCGAGGCCCGCCTAGACAAACTGGGAGGCAAGACCTGGCAAGAGAAGAAGCGCAGGGTCACGGGCGAGGCCCGAAAACTAGCCGAAGAATTGTTACAACTATACGCGCAACGGAAATCCCTGCCGGGCCACGCCTATCCGCCCCCCGATGCGATGTTCGCCGAGTTCGAGGAAACCTTCCCGTTCGAGGAAACCCCCGATCAGGCCACGGCCATCGACGCCGTGCTGTCGGATCTGCAGGCAGATACACCTATGGATCGCCTGATCTGCGGCGACGTCGGTTACGGCAAAACCGAGGTGGCGTTACGCGCGGCCTTTTTAGCTGCCATGGGCGGCAAACAAGTCGCGGTGCTGGCC
>JAYUUT010000478.1:0-2424 GCA_043754455.1 Myxococcales bacterium | reverse complement strand
CACAGGCATCACCCGGTACACGTACGATGTCGAAGGCAATCTTCTGACCAAAACAGAACCCACGGGCGGCATCTGGCGCTACACCTGGAACGCAGCGGGTATGCTGGTCACGGTCGTGCGTCCCGATGGGGGCGAGGTTGGATTTGCTTGTGACGGTCTGGGCAGGCGGGCCTGGAAGAAGTATCGCGGCAAGACCACGCGATGGGTGTGGGATGGGAACGTGCCACTTCACGAATGGGTCGAACGGGACAACGCCGCCATCGCCGACGCGGATCTTGCCGTGCCCGCATCGCAGGCCAGCGCCATCGACGCCCAAATTGCCCGCCGAAACGCCGAGCTAGCCGTCAGGCCCGCGCAGGGGCCTCCGCACACATCGGACGACGTCCAAAGTCAACCGCTGTCCGAAGGCACCAAGACAGAGCCAATCACCTGGCTGTTTGAGCCGGAAAGTTTCGCTCCACTGGGGAGGCTGGTCGGCAAAGAGCGCCATAGCATTGTCACGGATCACCTGGGCACGCCCGTGTCCATGCACGACACGTACGGCCGCCTTTTCTGGTCCGCAGACGTCGGTGCCTGGGGGCAGTTGCGCCGTCTGCAAGGCGACCGCACCGCGCAGCCGTTTCGCTGGCCAGGCCAATACGAGGACGTCGAGACGGGTCTGTATTACAACCGGTTTAGGTACTACGACCCAGACGCCGGGCAATATGTCAGCCAAGGTCCGATTGGACTCGCGGGGGGACTGGGGCTGCATGCCTATGTGGGGGATCCGAATGCGTGGGTGGATCCACTTGGGTTAGCGCCTGAGTGTGGGCCCACGCGCGGACCACGCATTGTTGTGCATCCTTCTGAACGCGCTGCCCGTAGGGCGGCGCACAGGGAGGCTGGCATCGGGAAGCACGGCGCCAGGACGAATCTCCCTGACAAGTCTCTTCACCTAGGATCTCAATCCCCTAGCGGACCTCGTAGAGTTCGCACGGAAACAGAGTGCATCGATACGAAAAGAATTGTCCACCACGATCCGTACGGGCACAAAGATGGCAATATTCCTCCACACTACGGTGTTGTGGGGCCTGGCATACAATCAACCACACATCACACCTATCCAACCACACACGATCCGAGAACCAATTGATGAAGACGGGACTCATATGCGGCGCTGAAGAGCCGCTGGCCTCGAACCCTTACCTATCGGCGTTCAACGAAGAAGAAGACCTTATTGATCTCGCCACTTTTTCTGTTCCAACGCTGTGTCGCTACAACTTTCTTCCGACGGAACCAAAAACGCGTCAAAACACACTTTTTGTACAGCTTCTAAAGGAAATCACATTAATATCCCAAGCCACTCCGCACTGGGTTTGCTGTTGGTCACACGATCCAGTCGGATACGAAAAATATCGATGCTACGCGCTGCTCTCACGGTTTCGGCGGGAGGGATGGGCGACCCACGTAAACGAAGGCATCGGGATTGCGCTGCGAAAGCTCCCAAGCCTCAACCTGCCGAGTTTGAATCCATTCACAGAATCCAATCCGTCAATCGGCTGGGCCATAGTCCTAAGCAATCAAATCGACATCTCATGTCTAACCGGTCCCGCGTTTTCTCCTACATTTCGCGTCTTCTCGGCTAGCCACCGAATTGCGCCAAGTCGTCGTTTTCTCGAGGCAATGGACTGGTCACTGCTCTACGAAACTGAGTCTCAGACGGATGACCTTGGCGTCGTCTTGGTCTCGAAAGGACCTCTCGACTTAGATCCGATGAGTCGCAGAGCCATCGTCACTGAGATTGTACGTGGACCTGCCGCTCCTCTAGTCTGGGGTCGATGAACCCTTCCCATCATCTGTCGTATGGGTGAAAATGCACGCAGAAGGTCGGGCGGTGCTGATCGCAATGGCGCGCGAAAGCGCGGGGAAAGCTCATGGATCGGCCGTACTTGCACGTTTCGCGAAAGCCGTTCATGCCGCCCCCCCGAACGTCTTGAATTCCCGTCGATACCTGCCAAAACAAGGCACATCCGAAGATCCGCATCCGGCACCCGAATGCAACAACTGATTAAGTCACCGAAGCCTGCGCCCCAGTTCCGGCTCGTCGCCCCTTTCGGCCTCGTACTGGCACTAACCGGGACACCACCTTCTGGCATGACCACAAACGCCGCTGTCAACCGCGCGCGGCATCAGTATGCGCATCGGCCGGATGGGCTTCTGAGCGCGGCGACCAAGGGCGCGTCCGCGGTGGTGTTTGAACGGGATGTGATCGGCAGGATTATCAAAGAATCGCAAGGCGAGCACAGCATCGTGTCGCGCTGGGATGCGCGCGATTTGCTTGGTGCAGAGCCCCCCGTCGGTGCGCAGACGCCCGAATCGCTGTTCTCGGCACGGTTCGAGCGTGATCGCCTGGGCCTTGAAATTGAACGCGCCCTGCCCGGAGGC
>JAYUUT010000477.1:0-7269 GCA_043754455.1 Myxococcales bacterium | reverse complement strand
CGTCGCCACCGAACGCCTGCCCGCCACAGTCCTTCGCGGCAAACAGTTCTTCTATGACGCCCGCGATGGCCGCCTGGCCCGCGACGGCTACCTTAGTTGCGCCAGTTGCCATCGGGACGCGCACTACGATGGACGGACCTGGGACTTCACGGGTTTTGGCGAGGGCCTTCGCAACACCATCAGCCTGCGCGGCCGCGCTGGCGGTCAAGGTCCCCTGCATTGGTCGGGCAACTTCGATGAGGTTCAGGACTTCGAGGGCCAGATCCGAGCGTTCGCCCAGGGCACCGGCCTGATGACTGATGTGGAGTTCAATACCGGCACCCGCAACACGCCGCTTGGTGATCGCAAAGTCGGCGTTTCTGCGGATCTGGATGCGCTGGCCGCCTATCTGGGATCCCGATCGAAATTTGATCCGAGCCCTGCCCGCAACGCCGACGGAACACTAAGTGCGGACGCCGTTTTGGGCAAAAAGGTGTTTGTCGCCCAATGCACGACCTGTCACGGGGGCGACGCGTTTAGCGCCAGCACCTTGGGAAATTGGCAGGACGTTGGCACTCTGAAGCCATCGAGTGGTCTGCGCCTAGGCGCGGGGTTGACCGGCATTGACCTGCCGACGTTGCGGGACACCTGGGCGACCGCCCCCTATCTGCATGACGGTTCGGCTGTGACGTTGCCGGACGCCATCCGCGCGCACAAGACCATTGTCCTCACAGATCTGCAGCTAACCCAAGTGACGGCCTATGTGCGCCAGTTGGGTGGCGAAGAGCCCGGTTTGGCCAAGGCCGTGCGCGCCCGCTATGTGAAATTGCAGGAACTGACCGAGGTCGCGGGGAAGGCTTGGGGATCGATGGCTGAATTCAATTTGGTCGATGCAGCGGGCACGAACCTTGTGCGCACGGGATGGGCGGCTTCGGCGGACAGTCAGGAATTGGTGGGCGAAAATGGGGCTGCCGCCAACGCGATTGACGGCAGGAGCATGACTATCTGGCACACAGAATGGAAGACGAAGTCTCCACCTCCTCCGCATCACCTCATTGTGGATCTGAAGGCGGTCACGACCTTGGGGGGCTTCCGGTATCTGCCCCGCCAAAGCACGTCGGCCAACGGGACTTTTGCGAAATTTCGTTTCTTCGTCAGCAGCGATGGCGTCAATTGGGGCACGCCGCTGGTTGATGGTGATTTCAGCACAATGGGCACCGTCAAGATCGAAAAGACGGTCATTCTGAAGTGACCGTCGCCCTGCGCCTGCTCATTCTGGGACTCGCGTGGGGCGGTCCCGGGTGTGCGCGGCGGGCGTCCATCGAAACAGGACGTCAGTTGTTTGTCGGTGATCGTCCGCTTGCGGCCCATCTGTCGGGGGACGACACGCCGTTGCCGATCGAGGCCAGCCGCTGCGTGAACTGTCATGTCTTCGGTCCGGCCTTGGATGCCGCTTCCGCGCGCACACAGACGTTTGGCCCTTCTTTGACCGGGGCCTTCCTTCGGGGATATTTGCGCCGTCGCGGAGGTCCCCCGTCAACATACGACGTCGAGGCCTTTTGTCGGCTTATGGGCACCGGTGTCGACCCCGCCCATATTTTGGTGCAGCGGACGATGCCTCGCTATGATTTCAGTGCTGCTGATTGCCGTTCGCTGTGGGACTATCTGGTGGCAAGGCCATGAATCATCGATCGCCGTCTCGACGTGTCCTGCTGCGGGCTGTGCCCGGAATCAGCCTGGGACTTGGCGTTGGCCTCGGCCCGGAGTCGGCCCGGGCGGCACACGATCCCTTCGGCCCCGTCGCGCCACCTCGCCCCAGCCCGTCCCTGTGGCTTTTGCGCGATGACGGCCAACGGATCGAAATGCGCCAGCACTTGCTGGGAAAGATCAGCGCCGTGCAGTTGATGTTTTCTGCGTGCACCGCCACCTGCCCGATCCAAGGGGCGCTTTTTGCCTCCGTCGTACGTCGCGTGCGCGACAGCCAGGTGCAATTTTTGTCACTGTCCATTGACCCCACCACCGACACACCGACCGCCTTGCGATCGTGGCTGGGGCGTTTTGGCGCGCCCGCGGCTTGGCGGGCGGCGGCGCCAGCGGTCGACGATCTTGATCACCTGCTGAATTTTTTTCGTGGGCGCGCGGCGGGCGCGGATCGTCACAGTTCCTGCGTGTACCTATTTGACCGACAGGCGCGGCTGGTTTTCCGCACCGCGGATATGCCGACGGCCAGGCACGTCGCGCAGATCTTGGGCGACGTCGCCCGGCGCTGAAAAATGATCTTTCACAAGACAACCACCTTGACCCTCATCGGCCCCGCATGACGAAATCACTCACCCGCATGATTGCCCCGTCCGCCTGCCAAACCATGGTGGTCGTGCTGCTGTGCCCTGTCCTGGTTACCGGCTCTGCCCGCGCGGTTGCGGATTCGCAGGCAGGGGACCAGAAGACCCAGCCCGGCAGCGCCCAGCAGGCCGACCGCAAGGCCAAGGGAGTCCCGACGCATCCGATGACCTCGCCACGCGGCGACATCATGTTCATCCCGTCGTACGGTTTGGCGTTAAGCAATGCAGACATCGTGGCTCTGACACTGGGGGCCGGGGCAGGCTACGCGCCCTATGACACTGGAGGAGTAGCCTTCACACGCATGTCAGCGGGCGTTGGGGGCACCACGGCTGCGGCCGGAATTGGGATGTGTGCATTCATCCAACGGGGCGTCTGCATTGCCGGAGGGTTCTTGCAGGCTCGCTTACTCCGCACGTACGGGCCAAGCCCCTGGCCTAATGATTGGTATACGGGTCTGGAGATTGAGGCACTGCTGGCCCTATTCAAGATCAGCGTCGGCATCTTTTACCCAGGGGTGGCATTCTCCGAGCGCATGGAACCGCACAATCCACGTGTTCTGCTTAGACTCACGCTTGGACACAACTAGCGGAGATCTCAGATCCACCTGCGGGTCCGCGCGAGCAGGAATGAAATCAGCCGGAACATGCAAAAACCGATTGCCTGAGATGCCCGACTCTGCTCCGGGTCTGTTCCTCTGAGTAACTTTGTTCTATATAATGGTACACCAGTATATCTTATGATACAACACCACTGTGCTGTTACGGGAAACACTTGCCGCCGTCCTGGCCACGCCGGGGTCAGCCGCGGCGCCTACGCCAGAACTCACACGCCTTTTTTCACCGAGTTGGAAGGGTTCGACGTCGGGGCACGCCCTGGTGCTGACGGGTGTTCGTCGGTGCGGGAAAAGCACCCTACAGGGGCAGATCCAACGCAGATTCAAAGGCACCGCGGTCACCATCAACATGGAAGACACGCGCCTGTACGGCCTTTTACCGGAAGATTTTTCGACCCTCATTTCCGTCCTTGATACCGATCATCCAAAGTCGGCCATTTATCTCGACGAGGTTCAGGAAGCGCCGGAATGGCAAAGGCTTGTGCGGGCGTTGCTCGATTCGGGGCGACAGGTTTGCCTGACTGGATCCAACGCCAGTCTTCTGGGCCGCGAGATGGGATCAAAGTTGACCGGTCGTTACATCGCGCACGAGGTCTATCCGTTTTCCTTTCGCGAGTTCATCTCGTTTACCCGTCGAAAAGCGTCAGCTACATCGCTTGAAGAATATCTCCTGCGGGGTGGATTCGCCAGTGCCTTACTTCACAACCACGATGACGGCAGCATGCTGTTGCGAACTTTGCTGCGTGACGTGGTCCATCGCGACATCGTCACTCGGCATTCCCTGCGAACAGCCCGTCCGTTGATGACGCTTGCCTTGCATCTGCTCGCACACACGGGCCAGCCTCTTTCATTGCAGGCTCTTTCCAAGGGACTCTCTTTGCCATCGGTCGCGCAGACAGGACGCATGGTGGAATATTTGCAAGACGCCTGGCTGTTGCTTTCCGTGCCCCGCTTCAGCTCGTCCTTCAAGCAGCGGGTGACCAGCCCACCAAAGTACTACGCAATAGACACGGGACTGTCCGCCGCCAACACGCCAAACCCGACGCCCGACACCGGTCGCAGGCTGGAAAACGCAGTGCTATTGGCCCTGCGTCGCACGGGGGCCACACCAACCTTCGCCCTGGCCCCCAACGAATGGGAATGTGACTTTGTGACACCCCATCTTGCCATCCAGTGCTGCGCCAAATTGACACCCGAAAATCGCAGCCGCGAACTTCGCGGCCTCATCAAGTCCGCAGGGCTGCCCGGCAGCGCCAGGAAAAGTGGCCGCGATCTATTGGTGATCACAATTGATCAGGAGGACGTGCTGGAGGAAGATGGCCACCAGATTCGCGTGATCCCGGCCTGGCAGTGGCTCGATTGAACAACCGAACAATGCGCCAACGCCGCGGGTTGCGGCGTTGGCAGCGCTTGCGTCGGGGGGGACCATCACGCCGGACATCGAGCCGGAAAGCTGCGGCATCTGACCACAGCCACACCGCAAGGCGATCGCTTGTTTCTTCAGGAAATCACGCTTGAGCAGCAACACCTCGACCCGCGCCCACTTGAATCAACATAGGAACGCCCGTTTCGAAAAATTTGGTTGAAATGCCCCCCGGCTCTGCTCTGCTCTTTCCGTGCAACGCCATCCTAGCCTTCAGGGGCTATCTCGTGAACACCACCATGCCCTCGTTTTTGCTCGAACCTTGCGACAATCCGTGTCCCAGGTGGCTGAGCAGCGGGAAGACACCATCTTTCGGCTTCGCGCCTTTTGGGCCGAACATCTTGAACCTCACTTCGCTGTGGAAGAGCGGGAGCTAGGGCCTCTGTCGTTCGGTCGGGGCCCCGAATTGGCCGCCTGCGCGGCAACCGTCCGCACGGATCACGCCGCCATGCGGGCCCTGGTCGCGGGCCTTTCGCCTGCCCGCCTCAGCGCCGACGCCGAAGCGCTTGCCACGCGACTGGACGAGCACGTCCGGTTTGAGGAACGTCATTGGTTCCCTGGTTTGGAAGCCGTCTTGAGTCCCGCGATTCTCGACGAATTGGCGTGGCGGCTTGTGCCCGAGCCTCACGTTCCTATCGTCAGTTTTCGCCATGACGAAGGCGATGATCCCGGGGTGTGGATAGCCGGGTTGGCGTGCGGGCATACCCAGCATGTTCGGCACAACCCCCCGTTTCAAAACGCAGCCTGGGTGACGTCCGAGGAGCAGCGTCATGAAAAACTCGGCGCACGTCTTAAGTGCGCTCTGTGTCTGATGCCACGTCTGCCCCCGAACGTGCAGATGTATAAAGAGACGGCGGTGTTTGACGGTGCCTCGGTCCCCAAGGGATTGCTCGCGTCGCACACACTTCGTTCCGATGCATGGGGACAGATTTTGGTCATTGAGGGCAAGGTCGACTACGTCATTGAGACCCATCCGCCGCTGGCCTTCGTTCTTCGACCGGGCGTAAACGGAACAGTCGCCCCGGAACAGCCCCATCACGTCAGCCTGCAACCCGGTGCCCGATTCAAGGTGCAGTTCCTGCGTTAGTGCCGCAGATCGTGAAGATTCGGTGTTCGACCGTCGGATGGATTCGAGGATGCCGCCGGGCATTCATCGAACGACTTGACGGGTGTCACTTGCCCGTGAAAAATGACACCCATGACCAAAACGAAGATTTATCTACCAGAGGAGGATCTTCGGGCGCTGCGCGGCGCGGCCAAGCGCTCCGGGAAGAGCGTTGCTGAGTTGGTCCGCGAGGCCATTCGCCGCGTGTGGTGCAGGCCGACGGGCGAGGGACCGGTGGGCCTCTGGGACGGGGTGCCCAGTCGTGCATCTATGGACCACGATTCCATATACGACCGAGTCGAGTAGCGCCACGGATGCGCGCGCCCGATGCCGTGTTCGTGGATACGGGGGCGTGGTTTGCCATCGCCCTCATGCACGAGGGCTCCACCGGCGTGCTCGGGAAAGCTGGGATCGGCTGTCGACTATGGGCCCGCGGCTATACACTTCTGTGCCGGTTGTCATCGAGACCTTCACATTCCTTGAGAGGAATACCGAAAGAGAGGTGGCTCTTGCGTGGAAGGAATCTTTGAAGGCCCTGCCCCGATTCCGCGTGCTTGAATGCACCCTGACGGATCTCGGTAAGGCCTGGTCTTTCTTCGAAAGGCGTGACCTGCACAAGTTGTCCGCGGTCGATGCGACCAGCTTTGTGCTCATGCTCCGCGAGAAGATCCGATGGGCTTTTGCGTTTGACCACCACTTCGCGGTGGCGGGATTCCGCATCGCCGAATAGAACGGCGACAGCAGTTTCTCAGCATTTGTGGACGCACGAAGGTCCGAAGTACAATACGGCTGCGGCAAACGGCCGTGATACGGAGGGCGGTAGATTTGGCCTCGAACTGGCCTCGCACGGGGCGTGCGGCCACGTAGCGCCTTCAATACCCGTCAATACCAGTTCATGCCCAGCAGGAACGCCAGGTGGCTGGCGATGGTGGGTTTGATTCCCCCCGGGTAGCGGGCCGCCGAAAACCGCAGTTGCATATCCAGGGCGAACCCACCCGTGGTTTGCAGGGGTTCGGCACCTATACCCAGGGTGATGGCCGGCGCCCGGGCGCGATCGGTGCCGATGATTGCCCGTCGATCGTCGCGCATGAATCCGATGCCCATCCCAGCCCGCGCCCAAAAGAAGTCCTGGAAAAACAGCTGCACCGCCCCGCCCACGACGCTGTGGTTGATGGAGGAAAAATTGTCCAAGTTCTTGCTGATTGATTGGTATTCGAACATCACGGCCAGGTGCGGGGTGACAGTTCCGCCAGCGTCGACACTGAAGGCGTAGCCGCCTTGCGATCCCTGCCCTGACCGCACCCAACCGCCCCCCACAGCAAACCCCAACATCAACCCTTCGCGCAGGATGCGTTCCTGGGGTTCGGGAGGCAGGTCGTAGGTGGGCGACGGTGCGGCGGGATCGCTGGGCCCTGGGCCTGGGATCGTGTGGGCGTGCGCAAAGGTTGCGCCCCCCATGATGAAGGCCAAAAACAAGGTCAGATGCGACTTCGTGCCCATGCCCCCCGACTATGGAGAGATCCGGGCGACAAGGCAATCCGCGTCGTACCGTCCCCGCGTGGCCCTACGCTCAGGAGTGTCTTGCAAACGGCGTTCCGACGCCCCCCGACTGGGGCACCTCGGCGTGGGTCAAACAGGAAAAACAGACCACCCTGATTCTTAGCCCGGAAAAAACGAGTACTTACGTTTACCTGTACACAAGCGCGGCCCCTCTTGGGCAGTGCGTGGCGCTTCCTCGCGCGGCCACTGACACCAGTCCCATTGTCCTGCTTGGCATTATCTGTCAAGGAAAGACAACTGGAAAAG
>JAYUUT010000476.1:0-7530 GCA_043754455.1 Myxococcales bacterium | reverse complement strand
CATGCTGCGTTTGCGCCCCGCCCCGTTAATCATTGCCGCCATTTTTGTGGCAGGGGTGTCTGGCTACCCGAGGTTCGAAACGCATCCCGCGGCGGCGTCAACGGTCATGGCGATGGAACTGGATGCCTTGGTCGCCGCCGCAGACCGCATTGTCATTGGCGAGGTGCTGTCGGTGGCAAGCGCCTGGAACAGCGATCGTACCAACATCTTCACCACGATCGAAGTTCAGGTCGCCGAAGCCTGGAAAGGCAGGGGCGGACGCGTGACCGTCACCCAACCGGGAGGAAGCGTGGGAGACATCGAACAACGGGTACACGGACTGCCGGTTTTCACGCCGGGCGAGCGGTCCGTGATGTTCCTTAGCGGGACCCCAGCGCGCGTCGTTGGATGGGGTCAGGGGCGTCGTTTTTTGCGCCAGGCCCCCGGGGAACAAACCTGGATGGTTGATGGAGGGGATCGAAAAGCCACGGTTCGCCGCGGACCCGATGGCGCCCTTCGGCAGGCCGAAGGCCAAGGCGCCCAACCTCTGGCCGATCTGCGCCGTCAGGTGCTGTCCCTGATGAAGAACCCATGACCCGCACAGCAGTCTTGGCGCGCACCCTTGGGTTGATAGGCGCTGTTGTGGCCTTCAGCACACCCGCGCACGCGTACGTCCGAACGACCACCGACGAGGGCCTCCCCATGCGATGGGGGCACACGGGCATCCCCCTTTTGATTTATACGGGGGATCCGTCACCCAGTCTGAGCGCGGAGACGTTTTTGGCGGCGGCGACAGCCGCAGCACGCGTTTGGAGTCATTCGGGCAATGAATGTTCAAAGCTAGACCTCGTTGCCACGAACGTGGCAGAGGGCAGCGCACCTGTCGGGTTTGATAGAAAGAACCGCGTGACCTTCCGACGGACCTCTTGGTGTAAAGAGCCGCGCAAACCCGACGAGCCCTGTTACGACCCTTCCGCCCTTGCCATCACGTCGGTGTTCGCGCGAAAAAGCGATGGCACCATCTTGGACTCGGATATGGAAATCAACGCCCAGAATTTTAGCTGGGCGGATCTGGTCGCCGATGGGGCAGCGGCCCGGAATTCCCAGGACATCCAGAACACCCTGACCCATGAGTTTGGACACATCATTGGCCTGGACCACACCTGTATCTTGCCGGGCACCAAAACCAGCCGGTTGGATCACGCCAAACTTCCCGTACCGAACTGCCAGAACGCCAACCCAGATGTCCGGGCAACCACGATGTTTGCAGCGGTGGTGCGCGGGGACATATCGCGGCGCGACCTAGAGCTCGACGACATTCAGGCGGTCTGCGACGTGTACCCCACAAATTCGACGCTGCCGTATGCCGCACCTGACGACGATTCCGGGGGGTGCCAGGTCAGCCGTTCCAGGTCGGGAGGACCAGGACCCTTTAGCGGCGCGGCGGCTCTTCTTTTCGTGGCCCTGCTGTTGCGGGTGGGTCGGCGTCGACCCGCTGGCTGATGCGCAGCAAGGTCTGTGACGCGGGCGGCGTCACGACCTGCCGGGTGGCGGCGCCGTGCGGGTGGCGTGCCTCCAAGATCACGGCCGTCGTTGGTAGGCCCGTCAGTTTAAAATGCCCCAACTTGTTCGTCGTCGTGCTGTCGATCATCGCCCCGGGGACATCCGGCGCCACCGCAGAAGGTTGATAGGCGAGCACGACGGCCTGTGCCACCGGGCGTCCATCGGGCCCGAGAACGTCGCCCTGCACGCTGGCGGAGGCAGGGCCGAGCCGCAACAAAAGCGCGGGCGTGGGACGATCTCGTTGCACAACGACATGCGAACGCGTGCAGGGGGCGTATCCCCGGGACAAACCATAGACCTCCCATTCCCCGACCGGCGCCCGCAGCACAAAGGCCCCTTTGGCATCGGGGCTGGCCCGAAACACATGGCCGCCTGAAACCACTTCCACCCGGGCCCCTGGCAGGGCATCTCCTTCCATATCCACCAGGCGTCCGGTCACAGTGCCCCCCGTGGCCAGAACCAGGGTTCCCAGATCACGGGTTTCCCCCGGTTTTAGCGCGCCAATTTCACGTTCAATGGCCATGTTTTGCGGGGAGGCGACGTAAAGGTGAACCCGTGCCGGCAAAAGGTCAGCGATGAGAAACCGGCCGTCGGCATCGACCAGATGGGTCCTGGTCGATTCGGGAATCCGTGGGCTGTCCGCGTTCTGGTTCGCGGCTTCGGCGGCGGGGGGAAGAGAGCCGACAATGACACCTAGTTGTTCAATCACCGCCGCAGGGGGCCGTGCGGTTACGGTCGCGCCCTTCACGGGGTGGCTGGCCTCGTCCACCACGCGACCGAAGATCCGCGCCGATCGGGGAAGCCGCAGTTCCCACGTCCGCGTGGCCCCTGTAGCGACCCTGAGATCCGGCACCACACCCGGTGCATGCCCGGCCGCCCTTGCCGCCAATTGGTAGGCGCCCACCGGCACCGGCCCTAACGTGAACGCACCCGAAACCGACGATAAAGATAGTTCGGGGGCGTCGTCAGGGGGCACAGATGACAATTCGACCTTCGCCCCGGGAAGCCCCCTGCCCTGGTCATCCAGAATCCTGCCGCTGACCCGCAACCCGGGTCCCAACTTCAGGCGTATCGGGGGGATGAATCCTGTTCCTTCATCGATGATCACCCGTTGTGACGTTGACACCCGGCTGTCCTGCGAGGCCCGCACGGCGTAGCGTCCAAATCCTAGGCCGTGAAATAAGAAGATGCCCTTGTCGTTGGTTATTGTCTCCCGGGGGCCAGCGATATCAGGGCCACCCAGGATCACGCGGGCGCCCCGCGCCGGATGGCTGTCATCCATCATCACGACCCCGCCCATGGTCCGCGATTCGCCCTCCAAACGGAGGATCAGGTCACGGGCCGGGACCTCGACACGGGACAGTTGCAAGGTGCTGAAGCCCGGCGCCTCGGCAAGAATCGACCAGATCCCCGCCGAAACCCCAGCCAGGGCAAATCGCCCATCAGTGCTGGATCGCGCCTCGACGACGCCCGAACGGGGCCCGCCCGCAGGCCAGGCAAAGATGAGGGCCTGAGGCACCGGCTTGCCTTGAGCGTCAAGGACCGTACCCTCGATCAGTTGGAAGGGATCGAGCCGCAGCGCCGAAGTGACCGTTTCGCCATCTACCAGCAGCACGGGGACCGTAAGGGTGGCGAACCCCGGAGCCTGAGCACGGAGCTGAAAACGCCCCGCGGTCTGATTCGGAAAACGAAACGCACCGTGTTCATCGGAAATCGCTTCGGCTGACGCGACGCCCGGGTGGGCACCCCGGGCCGCAAGTTCCGCTTCGGATCGGTTCAAAGTCAGCTTTACCGCCGCAAGGGAACGACCCTGCGCGCTGACCACCCGGCCCTTCAGGGTTGCGGACGCATGGGGCTCATCAGGCGCGCGGCGGCACGAACCGACCAAGGAGAGCGCCAGGAACAGCATCCAAATGGGGGAAGTTCTTGAAAGTGGCATAGATGAGTGTTAGAGGTTCGCCCCTCTCGGAGGATTCGATGCCAGCGCAGTGTGCCGTTTGCGGCAAAATGAGAATCGTAAAGAACAAGGTCTCGCATTCAAACCGCAAGACCAAGAGTATCCAGCGACCAAACCTTCAGCGCGTCCACGCGCTGGTGGACGGTAGCCCCCGGCATATGAGGGTTTGCACCCGTTGTATCCGGTCGGGCGTGGTGGCGAAAGTCGCCTGACTCTGCACCGACCGGCGGCGCCTGGAACCCGCCGGTTCGTATTTCGTGAGCTGTTCAATCTAGAACGGCCACGGCGTCAATTTCAACGTTAACGCCACGAGGCAGCCCCGCGACCTGAACCGTCGCGCGCGCTGGCGGTTCGCCCGAAAAATGCGCGCCGTAGATCTCGTTCACCGATGCGAAATCTCGCAAGTCGGTTAGGTAGATCGTGGTTTTAACCACGTGGTCAAACGAAGCGCCCGCAGCCTTGAGGACGGCGTCTAAATTTTTCATGACCTGTGCAGCCTGGGCCTTGATATCGGCTACCCCGACGACGACCCCGGTTTTTGGATCTAGGGGAATCTGCCCAGAGCAATAAACCGTGCGGGTTCCGCGGGTGATCACAGCCTGAACGTAGGGGCCGATCGCTTTTGGGGCCTCGGGGGTCGAGACAGTCTCCTTCGCCATGCGCAAGATGATACCTTGCCTTGATGGCCTCCGCGCTTTCTCGACCCCGAGCAAAACGCCCCCGCGTTGAACCTGTTCCCGTCGCCGACCTGATGACTGCGGTGCTTGCCCGTATCGGAGGGGCAGGAAGGGCGCGCGAACACAGTGTTTTTTCGTGCTGGGAGCGTGTGGTCGGGGACACCGTCGGCCGTAAGGCACGGCCCGAATCGTTGAAGGGAACGACGTTGTTCGTTCGGGTTTCAAGTTCGGCCTTGGCGCACGAATTGACGTTGCTTCGCGGCGACATCATCGCGCGCATGGCAGAGGAACTGGGGCCTGCGGTGGTGACCGAGGTCCGCACCAAGGTGGGCCCTCCTTAGACGGCGGCTCGGAGGCTGCGGACGTACGATTCGATGTCGGTAGCGGGGTCACGTCCTGCGGCCACGGCCTGCTGGACGACCTGCACGGCCGCGCTGCCGATGACGACGCCGTCGGCGAACGCAGCCACGTTCGTAACGTCGTTTGGGGTCTTGATGCCGAACCCGACGACGATCGGCAGGCGATCCCCGGTCAGTTCCCGGATTTCAGCAACATGCCGCCGGGGGCTTTCGAGGTCGGTCAAAGCGGCCCCGGTAATGCCCGTGAATGAGACGTAGTAGATGAACCCGCTGGCGGCTTCGGTGACGCGGAGGATGCGGTCGGGCGTTGATGTGGGCGCAAGCAACGTGATGAAGTCCAAATCATTCTTGTGCAATTCGGCGGTGAGTTCCTGAGCTTCGTCTGGGGGCCAATCGACCAGCAGCACGGCGTCGGCCCCGGCGGCATTGGCAGAGGTGGCGAAGGTCGCGGGCCCAAGGACAAACACGGGATTCGAGTAGCCGAACAGGACGATCCCGACGTCAGGGGCTTCAGCGCGGATTTGGGCGCACAATTCAAGGGTCTTGCGCAGGCCGCCCCCGGCCGCCAGCGCGCGGTGCATGGCGGCCTGGATGGCGACACCGTCCGCAGACGGGTCGCTCCAGGGAACACCGATTTCTAGAATGTCGGCGCCGCCGCGGACGGCCGCCACCATCACCTGCCGTGAAGTTTCGTGATCGGGATCCGACGCAGTCAAATAGATGACCAACGCCTTGCGTTTTTCCGCGCGCGCACGGGCGAAACAGGCCGCGATGCGTTTCATGGCTTCACCTCGAACCCGAAGGCGCGCGACAGGGTCGCGATGTCCTTGTCCCCCCGTCCTGAAACGTTGACGATGATGACCGATCCCGCAGGCAGTTGGGCCGCGACGGCGGGCAGGGCCGCTATGGCGTGAGAGCTTTCCAGGGCTGCCAAAATGCCTTCGGTGCGCGCCAGGCGGGCAAAACCTGCGAGCGCCTGCGCGTCGGTTATCGACAAGTACTGCGCGCGTCCCGTGTCTTTGAAGTGTGCGTGTTCGGGGCCCACACCAGGGTAATCCAACCCCGCCGAGATCGAATGGGCTTCTAAAATTTGGCCATCGTCGTCGCACAAAACATAGGATCGGGCCCCGTGAAGGACACCCATGCGGCCTTCCGTTAGCGTGGCGGCGTGGCGCCCAGTGTCGATGCCGTCCCCGGCAGCTTCGATCCCGAAAAACCGAACCGTTTTGTCAGCCACGAACGGATGGAACAGGCCCATGGCGTTCGACCCACCACCCACGCAAGCCACCAAGGCCGCGGGAAGGCTGCCGGTAGCTGAGAGAATCTGGGTTCGGGCTTCGATGCCGATGACCGCCTGAAGATCGCGCACCAAGGTCGGATACGGGTGGGGCCCCGCCACTGAACCAATGACGTAGTAGGTGTCGCGAACGTTCGTGACCCAATCACGGAGGGCTTCGTTCATGGCGTCTTTTAAGGTGGCGGTTCCTTGTTTGACGGGATGGACCTTCGCGCCCAGAAGTTTCATACGAAAGACGTTGGGGGCCTGCCGGTCGACATCGACGGCCCCCATATACACCTCGCAAGGAAGGCCGAAGAGCGCGCAAGCGGTGGCGGTAGCGACGCCGTGCTGTCCCGCACCGGTTTCTGCGATGATGCGCTTCTTCCCCATGCGCTGGGCCAACATGACCTGTCCTATGCAGTTGTTGATCTTGTGCGCGCCGGTGTGGCACAGATCCTCGCGTTTCATGAAGATCCGGACATCACGCCCGGCCTCAGTCGAAACTTCGGCGGATAGGCGGGTGGCCTGGCCTAGGGGGGTCGGCCGTCCCACATAGTCGCGCAGCAACCGAGCCAGTTCAGCGTGGAACGCCAGATCCTGTGACGCCAAGTCCCAGGCAGCCGTCAGTTCGTCAAGCGACGGAATCAGGGTTTCGGCTACATAACGCCCCCCATAGGGGCCAAAACGGCCTGGGCTGGCGGGGGGGGATGGGTTCGTGGTTGTGGACATCGGCGTTCCGTCACTATATGCCTTGAACAGCCCCCCGTTTCAAAGGCAAGAACACCCGTGAACGACGATCAAGAATCCCAGCCCCTGAGTTTCGACGCCCGCACCCGGCGCCTGTGCCCTGATGGGGCCTGCGTGGGCCTTTTGGGCCAAGACGGGCGATGCCCTGTGTGCGGAGCCGAGGACGCGGCGAATCCCATCCCGGGATTAGGGGCAGATTCTTTTGCGGGCGGGTGCGCGACCGAAGAACCCATTAAAGAAGAAGCCGTCAAGGTTGACGGCTTCGGAGGGGATGGGGCTGTTGTCATCGGTGGGTTCGACGCGCGCCGAAAACTGTGCAGCGACGGATCTTGTCTGGGGGTTATTGGGACCCACGGGCGTTGTGAGATTTGTGACCGCAGCGGGGCGGACTAGGAAAAATCATGCCGTCCGTCGCGATTGTCGGCGCTTCCCATGACCGGACCAAATATGGCAACCGCGCGGTGCGGGCGTATGTGCGGGGCGGATGGACGGTTTACCCCGTCAATCCGCGAGGACAGCCCATTGAGGGACTGCCATCATTCGCCTCGGTCGCAGATTTGCCCGTCACCCCTGATCGCGCGTCGGTCTATCTACCCCCGCATTTGGGCATTACTGTGCTGGCGGACATCAAGGCCAAAGGTATCAAGGAGCTGTACATCAATCCGGGTGCAGAAAGCGACGCGCTGGTGGCCGAGGCCGAACGACTGGGGCTGAATCCCATCCTTGCGTGCAGCATCGTCGAAATCGGAGAGCGGCCATGAGCATAGGCGCGGTTTCGAACATGCTCGAATTGATCGGGGGGACCCCGCTGCTGCGGCTGCGCCACCTGCCGGGGCCGGGCAGCGCCGATGTGTTCGTCAAGTGCGAGCAGTTCAATCCCGGCGGATCCGTCAAGGATCGTGTGGCGCTGTCGATGATCGCCAAGGGCGAAGAATTGGGGCAGTTGATCCCCGGCAAATCGGTCATCGT
>JAYUUT010000475.1:0-5659 GCA_043754455.1 Myxococcales bacterium | reverse complement strand
GCGTCGCCGGGGGCGCCCAACCGCCACATCAATTCCGCTTGTGTGGTGACTTCGGCCAGACGCCATTCAAACCGGCGGGTCAGTTCACGCCACGCGCCTAGCGATTCGCTGAGCCGGCCGGCCCGTTCTTCGATGCGTGCCACCAGCAGCCAGATCCGCCGATCCTGGGGATCGCCAAAACGCATGGTCACCAAAGTCGCCTTTTCGGGGGATCCGATGGTTTCGTAGGCGCGTGCCAGTTCCTCGACTTCTTCGTAAGTTAGCGCCCGCAGCGAGGCTTCGTGTTCCAAAAGTTCCAGGATGATGTCCCAGTCGTACAACATTCGCGACAGGCGCAGGGCGGGATCGAATGCGCTGCGATCCCCATGACGGTACAGCCAGATCCAGTTGACCTGCGCGGTCAGGGGATCGCTGCCCCATTCAGAGATCTCGGCTAGGCGCCGTCGTTCAATGGGATCATCAGGGCGTAGTTTCACGATGGCGCGGCTGGCCCGCAGCGCGCGGCCAACCCCCCGGTTGGCAAGTTCGAGGCGCCGGTGTTCTTCCAGCCACGCCAGATCTTCGGGTCTACGCCGGACCCGTTCGGCGGCGAAGGCCCGCGCCCGCAATAGATCGTCCAGGGTCAGGGACAGTTTTGCCCCCCTATCTATTAATGACAAAGCATCGGGGAAAATCTTCAGGAATTCTTCTGTGAGTTCCAGCGCGCGGCGGTGGTTGGACGTGGCGATCATGACGTCGATGGCCCGTTCCGCCATAAGGAGCCCGCGTTTGGGGTGGTTCTTCTGAACCAAGGCCGCCTTGCGAAAGGCGTCCGTGGCGGCGCGGTGGTCACCGGCTGCCAGAAACCAGCGACCGGCTTCGGCGTAGGAACGACCCGTGTCGGGGCCACCCATGAAGGCGATCTTCAGGTAAAGGCGGGCGCCCAACCGTGCGTCGCCGATCTCAAGGCCCACCTTGGCCAGTCGTTCCAGGGTGCCGATCGATGGGCCCGCCCTGAGGAACCTTTCGATACGTCGTTGAATCCGGCTGCGCCACATGCCCCGGGCGGGGCCGATGGGGCGGACGGAAAAGAACTGGCGACGTTCAACGTCCATCGCCAGCCATTCAGCATCGCGATCAAATTTTTCTGTCCCGTTGGTGATGGGATCTAGGGTCGCCATCGCGTCGTCCAACAAACCGAAGGCCATTTGTTGGGTGGCCAGCGCGCGCCGCAACCCCGGATCGTCGGGGCGCAGCCGCAAGATGGCCTTCAGGTAGGCTAGCGACAACCCGTCGGGCTGGGCCGTGTAGCGAGGATCGTTGTAGTTGTCGCCAGGGAAAAGCAATACCAGCACCGCCCCAATCGCCGCCGCCATCACCAGCAGGACCACAGGGTTCATCAAACTTTTCTTGTCTTCGGATGCCCAAGGGCTGGGAGGGGTGGGATGTCTAACGGGGGAGGGGTGGGCGGCAGGGGCGGCTGGTTCATTAGTGACAGGTAATGACGACACGTCCGGCCTCCTTTCCCCGGGTGGTCAAGATCGCAACACCATCGCGGTTCGAAACGGTCGCGTTTTTTCCCTCAATCTGCGCGCGCGCGCCTGCGCATCCTGAAAAAGCGGCGCGCAATGGCACAAGGGGTGAAAACCGGGCCGTAATCCGACCCGGTTCGCGGGTTGATTCCACCACCCGTGCGTTCGCCCATGCCAGGTGGGGTTCCGTCGGTGCGGCTGGTTTGAAGTGGATGGTCAGGTCATCACCACTGCGGAACGAAGCGTAACGGGCCCCCCCGCGTGCCCTTTCATCCACCTGGAGGACGTCAGGAGACGCCGCTAGATCGGGCCAACCCAATCGACTGTCGAATCGCACCGTCCGCAGCCCCTTGAGGCCCCGGTACCGCCAGCCCCCATCAAGTGTCCGCGCCGCCGTGGCGCGGAAAAAGTCCTGAACACGTTGCGCATAGTCGATCAAATGGCCCGGAAGCGTGTCCTGGGTCATGACCCATTCGTGGATTTGTTTTAAGGCCGTCAGGCCCGCGGGCTTGGCCGCTGAATAGAAGTGATAGTAGATACCGATTGGTTTGAGGCGGCGGGGGGTTTCGGTACGCATGAAGGTCTCAATGACTCTCCGGTATCCGTAGAATGGACCTCGCCATAGATTCGTGTAGCTGTTCTCGTTGGTGATGGCTGCATAAACTTGCAGTTCGCGTCCGACCGGCCGCATGAACGCGCTGACTTCTGCCACCGTCGGATTCGGGCGCCCAACATCGCCTTCACTGGTACCGTTGACGTTGAATAAATTCAGGCGCCGGACCAAGGCCAGTGTCTCTTCACCAGGCAACGCGTTGCCGGACCACAAAACCATCTTGGTTTTCTTCCCAGGCGGCAACAAATGGCTGTCGATGTACGCCGCAGATCCGGCTATTTCGCGTTGACGATCGAACTTGTACCCAGGAATGGGAAGATGGGATTCGCGTTGATCTTCCGACTTCTGTCCCGATTCTGCTAAGGGCCAATCAAAAGGGTGGCTGAAGGTGTGGGTTGCTGGCTCGACATGATCGAGGCGGAACATCTGCCTGGCGATGGCTTCAAGTTTTTTGGACTGCGCAGGGTAAAGACCCGCGGCGCCGACCTCGCCCTCGATCACAGAAACCGTGGTGGGAATCGGATAGGGCCGCAAGATCTCTTTCAATATGACCTCGCAGGCCAACTGCCCCCCCGGGCGTTCCACGCCATTCAAAAAGCCATCTCCGTCAATATGTGAGGTCAAAAGTCGACGGCCGTTTTCGGTTGTTAGATCCAGGGCCGGCATCGCCTGAAGCGCGAGGGCGCGGGTGATGAACGCAAATGGATCTAGATACCAGCGGTAAAGGTGCCCTTCACCGGTCTCAAGAACGTAGGGATACAGCGCCATCCCACCCCAAGGCGCTGTGACCACAGGATGAATGACAGCCCCTCGTCCATCGGTCAACTCCAGGTGAACCGTCGCATCCGACCGGCGTGTGCGGGTCATCTCCAGGTCCCGCGCCACAGGCACGGCGGGTGTTTCGAAATCCATCAGCGCATCCCGCCGGACAATCTTCACGGGCACCTGTGGCTGCCCCCCAGTCAATTCGATTCCAAGGATCGAAAGGAAGGCCGGGTCGGGATGAAATCCGAACCGGCCCAGCATGGCCACCTTCACGCCTTCGGCAATTTGGCGCATCAGCCAGGCCCGGTACACATGGGGGGCAGGCAATCCGCCGTCGGCCAGCCAGGTCACAATCCCCGCGTATTCATCACCCAAATGGCCTTGGGGCAATGGCCCGGTTGCATCCAAATAATCTACCGCGAAGCCTAGGTGTTCGACCGGCAGTGCCAGCAGTCGATGCACCGGTGCATCCACCAATTTGGCTTCCTGGCTATCGTAAACCAATAAAATACGGCGCGGCACCACCTCAATTTCCCCCATCCCCAACCGTTCCAGTTTGCCGTCAGCGACCCAGGGTGAAAACCCTAAGGCGGTTATTTTCTTAGCCACGTCCCGGGACCGGACGCGGTTCTCGGGGGCCACGTAGTCAATGATCGTGACGGGAATTCCGTGACGATCCTGAATTTTCTGGCATGCCGAAATCAACCACGTCCGATCTGCTTCCGACACGTCGACATATCGATCACGTGCGGGGTCGTACCCGGCGAACAAGGATTCTGCGACCATAGCTGTTGCGTGTTTCGCCGCTTCGGGAAACAGCCCAAACCCTCTATTGAGTATCAGTTTGCATAAGGGCAGCCGTTTGTGCAGGTCTTGCATCCACGTGTTCACGGCCTGCGCCCTTTTTGTACGTTCAGAGGCGAGGGCAAGGACCCCTTCGTAACTGTCCAGGGTGTCGAGAAACAAACCGCGAAAGCCGCGTTGCCATAGCTCCTCGGCCTGCGCCGTCAGCATCGCCCGCCAGCCCTCGGACAGGGGATCTAGGACGACGCCTCCCCACGCCGTTCGCCGGTCAAGCTTCCACTCGTCTTTGATTTGCACAAACCATGGGCGGCTTGTGTGCGCCTCGCCCACGCTGAGGTATGCGTAGGGTTCAACCCGCGCGTCGACCAGGGCCTTTAGATCCGGCGCTAGGACGTGGGCGGGTTCCAATACCACGCGGTCGAACGCCATCAGCGATGTGTAGGGTGGGTGGGCCCCATAGTGAAAGGCCAAGGTTGGGTTTCCCGCACGGGCCGACGTTATGGTCGCGAACACCATCAAAAGGCTTGCGCATGCGCTGGGGCGCAAGTACCTCATAAGGGGAAACAAACGGCGCCAACGGCGCATCGGAGGGTGAGGGAGGGGGAAGGACGCAGATAGGGCATGTAGCCGTAGATCTGTATCGTCGGGGTGCCCTAAGGGGTGTATGTGCGCGCTGTGACCTAGGGTGTGCCTCCGGCGCCGACGGTGCGACACAAGGGGCGGACCAGGATGTTCGGCGTAGGCCTACACGGTCAGATGTTCAGCCTGCCACCAGGCGACAAACCGCATGAGGCCCTCGTCGATGCTGATCCGGGGGCGAAATCCCCACTGCGTGAACGCATGGTGGCCGTCCGCCAGGGTATGGCGCAGTTCCCCAGGTTGCTCGGGATGGTTGATGATTTGGGGCGTTTTTTTTAGCGCCTCGGCAAGTTTGGCAACCAGATCAGCCAGGGCGACAGGCCGCCCACCCCCCACGTTGCAAACGCGAAACGGAGTTCGATCGGCGTCGCGTAGGGCAGCCATTACCACGTCCACGATGTCATCGACGTATGTGTAGTCGCGTGACGTCGTGCCGTCGCCGAAAAGGGCGATGGGCTGGTCGGCCATCAATAGCTGAGTGAATCGTGCAATGGCCTGGTCGGGGCGCTGACGGGGACCGTAGACATTAAAGAAACGCAAGCAGGACACCGCCGTTGGGGAGACAATCGATTTTAGCAACAGCTCTGCGGCCCGTTTTGAGGCGGCGTAGGGCGATGCGGGGTGGTCGCAGGGGTCGGTTTCGTGAAACGGTGTTGGGCTGGTCGCGCCGTAAACCGACGACGACGAAGCGAATACGAAATTGCGCACCCCCACCGCCTGTGCCGCCGAAAACAGGTTCATGGTCCCTACGACGTTCACGTCAGCGTATAGCGCTGCGTGGTTCATCGAAGGCCGAACACCTGCAAGCGCGGCTGCATGGAACACAGCCTGCACACCCCCTGACATCGCGCCAATCACCTGAGTTTGGTTCCGCAGGTCGCCTTCGATGAACGTGAAGCGCTGGCGGGTCGTTAAGGCCCTTAGGTTCCGTTCCTTGGTCGCACGATCGTACAGCAGCGTATCGAAGGCATCGAACCCAACGACGTCATCACCTCGGCCAAGCAACCTTTCCGCGACATGTGACCCGATGAACCCCGCTGCCCCTGTGACCAACACTTTCACAACGAAACCGCCCCCGGGCCCTGCAGCCACAATAGAAATTCGACGTTGCCCTTGCCACCCGTGATGGGCGATGTGGTCGCGCCTTGGACGGTGAACCCTGCTGCCACGGCTGCCTGGCCGACCCCATCAACCGCGTCTTTGCGCGCGGATTCGTCGCGAACGATGCCACCTTTGCCTAGACGTTGACGTCCGACCTCGAACTGGGGTTTGACAAGAACAACCAAAGGCGCCCCGGGCAGCAGCAGGGCGGGCAGGGCGGGCAGGA
>JAYUUT010000474.1:0-5439 GCA_043754455.1 Myxococcales bacterium | reverse complement strand
GTCGCAGTTCAGCGGTTTGCACTTGGGCTGTGACCAGGGGCCCCCCATCAAATTGCAGCACCACCTGCAACCCCGTCACACGGTCGGGCCACAACACCTCCTTCCCGACCGGAAATTCCTTCAGGTTTTCCGATGCGTTCAACCGGGGCGATAGAAACAAAGAAAAACGCAGTTTTGATCCTTCGACGCCGTCGGGAAGAACCGTCCAGATAAATGTCTCGGTGCCCATGGAAGATCTCCTTGTAAATCAGGCGGCGAAAGCAAGCTGGTATTCGGCCCACGGATCGGTCGCGACGACCGGTTCGGGACCCATGATCTGTTCGAAAGTCGGGTCGGCCTTGTCGCCGGCGAATTTGCGTTCTGCCGACACCGCCACCGTGAAACTGAAGAAGAAGATATCGACCTCGATCTCGATGGTCGCCTTGCCGATCACTTTGTTGCCGGCCGACTGATACGTCAGTTCCATCCGCATTTCGATGGACGCCGAAATCAGGCCCAGGACGTCCACCTCCCCCCGGATGCGCAGATACCCCGTCAGCGTGATGTCGTTCGTCTGCATCTTGAAATAGATGCCCGCCATGATGGACACCGACCCCGACGCCACCCCGAAATCGACCGACAGGCTGGCGCCGAATTCCAGGGCCGCCTCCATCAGATAGACGCCCTTGGGATACAGAGTGATCCCGAAGAACCCACCCCCGCCCAGGAACGACACCGTCAAATTGAACGGGTTTTCGCGGGTGCAGAAATTGAATGACACCGTCAGCGGCGGCCCAATGAACGGAATATGGAACCCACCGCCCAGCGAAATGTTTTGCAGCGCAAACACACCGACCGCAACGTTCGGCAATGCGACGCTGAAACTGGCCTTGATGCCTTCTAACGACACATCAATGGCTGGCGGATCTGAAAACCCATCAAACGGAATCAGTTGCTTCAGTTCATTTACAAATTCCAACGGACCCGCGAAGGTTAACTCCTTGAATTGCACGTCGATGTCGGGTTTTTTCCCCGATTCGACCTTGAACTGGATCTTCTTGAACTCAAGGACCATGAAGGTCGCGGGCGCGATCAAATTCAGTTTGAACTTGTCCAAACTGCACAAAATATCGACCCCGGCGGGGCTGCTACCCGGCAGATCTTTGCCGCGCAGATCCAGGGCCAACGTCAGGCCGTTGTCGACGTCCATCGGTTCGAAAATGGGTTTGCCTGCGGTGAATCCAAACGGCGCAATCCGCGGTTTCCATTCCAAATGGACCCGCAGGTTCTTCGCTAGATCCAACCCCTTGGCCAGGGCTTCGATAGGCGTGACCAGATTGCCATCAATCAAAGCCTTGATGGCCTTGGCGTCCTTGACCAGTTCAGCCTTGAATCCCGCCGCCAAGGTCGTCAGTTTTAACGTCGGCAAGGTGTTCGCCGCGGCCACCAGATCAGTCCCCAACGTTCCCAGCGCCGTCGCCAGTCCCGACAGATTGCGCGCCGTGATGTTATTGACGATGGCCTCGATATCGGTCGCCAGTTTGCCCAGCGCCATCATCAGCGCCTTTTCCGCGGCTTCTAGGCTGCCAAAGTCGGCGTTCAGTTGATTGACCGCCTTGTCGAACGCTGACTTCAGCTTCTGGACTTCCTCCATGAAGGTTTCGGCCACGTCCAGCGCCTGGGTCACGAATTTCGGCGCGTGTTCCAGCAACAAATCCAGCGGCAGGATGTCCGTCAGATTGAAGGTGCCAAACAATTTGGCATCAACCCCCTCGAAAAATTTCTTTGGGTCGAACTTGCCCTTGGCGGCACTGTTTTTCACCGACATCTGGTCGCCGGCCACAGGACCAATTTTCCGCGACAGCGCGGTGATCATCAAACTAGGCGACACCAACCCGCCTGATCGATCGGTTTGTTTCGAAAAATCGACCCCAATCTTGGACGCGTAATTGGTCAGTTCGAACAGCACTTCGCCCGGATTTTCGGTTCCGCCGAACCCATGATCTACGAAGGTCTGGTGATATTTGAACGATGGCGCAGCCCCCGCGCCCGCCAACTGCCGCACCGCCTCGACCGCCAATTTCGCCTCGGCCACCACCGGGAAGAACGGAAATTTGTACCCCGAAGGCACTGACAACAGGTTTTCACCCTCGAAACGCAGGCTTTTCACCTCGTAGGTGGTGTCGTCCACCTTGCCCACCGTCGCAGGCGCCAACGCCATCCGCTGCCCGTGAAGATCACATTCCGTTTCAGGTTTGCCGTTGAAATTCCCAGACCCTACCGTCGGCAACGCGACGGTTTTCGGCGGAATGCCGTCGGTCCGCATGAAATAAACCGGGGTGCTGAACTTCACGAAGTTCCCCCCCAGATCCAGGCCTTCAACATGGAACCGGAACTTTTCGCCCCCTACAACCGGCCAGAACGACGAGGCTTCCAGGTCGGATTCGCTGCCTTCTAGGGGCGGGGTCACCAGGGTCTTGAAATGCAGCATCTTGAACGGATTTTTCCGAAGAATCGGAACCGTGGGCCCGGCTTCGCGGCCTTTTTCATAGATAAGTTCAGGCTGTTTGACGACGATGAAATATCGCGTCCGCACATACGCGATGTGTTCGTGATGATCCATAGGTTCGCGTTTGAATTTCCGTTCGGAAATCTTGATCACCACGGCGCGATGACCAAACGGGTACAGCACGCCCGTGCGCACAATCTTGACGTAATGGTCCCGTCCCAACGCCGCCCGGTGTTCCCACAACGACAGCCCCAGCGGCGGTTCATCGCCGAAATCACCCCGCGCGTCCATATACGCGCCCAACGTCGTCAACATCAGCCGGTTGATCTGCACGGGCCGCGCCCGATACCCATCCAATTTCGCCGCTTCAAAATTCGACGACTGATGGACAATGTCGTTTCGATCGTGCTGGTTCAGCGACGCCAGGAAAGGGTTGGAAACAAACGCAGGCGCGGGGGTCGGCCAAGGCAAGGGCGATGGCTGCGGCAAGAACGGCTTCGGCTCGGCCGCCTTGAATTCAACATCGCGGGTCCACAACGCCCGCACGGTTCGATAAAACGTCGAATGTTCATCCGTGGGCATGGCGTTGCCCATTTCGTCCTGTTTTTGCACGCCTAGGCGCGAATGCCACAGTTCCGTCCGGCCCGTCATCGGCGACGTCACCGGGGTCGTCGCATGGGCCCACCGGCCGAATTTATTGGGCGAAATGCTGAGACGAAACGGTATCTCCAGCGACGTTTCCCCCGACGCCGGTTTTCGCGGCCGCGTCGGTTTGATCTGTAAAATGCCCGCGTCGCGGATCACCTCCGGCAGAAGTTCAATGCCTGTCAGCCGGGAAGCAATGGACCAGCCCCGCGTGTTGCGCGCCGCCTGCACGAAATTCAGCGCCGTCACCCGCGGGGGCTGACCGTCTTCGGCACAAACCAGGGCACGTGTGACCTTCTCGATGGGCAAAGGCCCAGGAGGCCCCAGTTTTGGCACAAGGGGGCTAGGTCCCACGCCGTATGCTGGTTTCAGGATTTCGGTCCCGGCCACATTCAACAGCACCGGATCCAATAGGAACAAGGGTGGTGGCACGTCGGGTGGCAGCGCGTTCAACCCCACGCTCATTTCGTATTGGGCGAACGCCGCCAGCAAGGTTTCCGTCTTGAAATCCAGGGTTGACGTGCCCGTCGGCACAATAAACACCACGCGGCTAGGCCCCGCGATTCGCGACAGCACCGGCTGCGGTCCCGGCGCCACGGGCGGCGCGCCCCCGGTTTCCAGAAACGACTGTTCCAGCACGTGCTGCGGCTGGTGATTGACAATGAAATACGCGGCCTTGCCGTTGTCCTTGCGCACCAATGTGCCGGTGGTCTCGTCGACCTGCAGGTTCACCAGGCCCACCGTCAACGCCAGCAGATCTTCCTTGCGCAGGATCGTGAACTCGGAATCCGGCGTCAGCGTCAACGCCTCGCCCGACGTCGGCAGGTCATCTTCGGCGCAGGCCCCGATCAGCCCCGGCGTCACCGCAGCCGCAACCGTCCCGATTTTCAAAAACCCACGCCGCGATACCTGTAACCGTTCGTCAGGCCCTTCTGGGGAAGGTTCGGTGCCAGAAACAGGCGGACGAGACGTACGATCCATGTTGCCCTCGCTACACGATTTGGGGTCACCCAGAGCCGACGCGGAACAACCCGCCGACCGCGCAAGATGATTCAACAACTTCAACGCGCGGCGGGTGAAATATTCGTTACAAAACCGCAAATTGGGGGTGAATGTAGGCGGGCTATATTCGTTTCGAAAGTTGCGAAACCTTGGGCTGTGGAAAATAACGATCGCCACGGCCCACGCGAACCCGGCGCAGGAAGCCCCCAGTTTCTAGATCCTGCAAATCTTTGCGCGCCGTCAGATAAGAAATGTCGTGGCTTCGTCTGTGGCCGCCGACCGTGGTGCCTTCGTGCGGTTTTCGCAACAGGAACAGCAACACGGCTTGCTGGCGATGATTCAACGAATCTACCCCCGCAACCGCGTCGTTCAGGTCATGCAAACGCGACGATCGTTCTTCGATATGCCCTAGAAGATCCGCCGTCGCACGTTTCAGTACCGAAAGCTGGTGCAGGAAAAAATACGTCAAATCTCCTTCGTCAGTTTCGGTATAGGCAAAAGCCAAATAATACGCCCGACGAGATCGATCAATCGGACCTGATATCGACAAATATTCTACGAAATCGTAACCCGATCGCAGCATCTGCCAATAGAAGATCGCACGCGCCATCCGCCCGTTCCCATCGACAAACGGGTGCAGATAGGCCAGCCAAAAATGCAGCACCATCGCGCGAAGCAACGGGTGCAAAAACGGCTGACCATCGGTGCCGTTGGCGAAGGCCAGCATCTTGTCCAACCGGCCAGGCAGTTGATCTGCGGGAGGTGGCGTGAACCACACCTCCCCTGTCGCCTGATCCTCCACACGGACCGATTCGCCGCTGGTTCGCAGCCGACCCGAAGCGCCTTGCACATCCAGGGCGTTGTCGCCGAGGACCGCATGAATCCCCAGCAGATCGGCCAGGGTCAAATCGCGGTCGGCGATTTCCAACAACCGGCGCATCGCCTGGTAGTTGTTCACCACCATGCGTTCGCCCATGCCATGGGGTGCAATTCCATCGCGGATTCGCTGTTTGGCCTGCGCGCGGGTCGTCAGCCTCGCACCTTCCAGGACCGACGAAGAAATTGCCTCTTCGATTCGCTGGTCAATCCGGTAGGCCCCGCGGACGCCATCATCTCCTAGAGCCCCCAGCACATCGCGCCTGACCCCCCCGCGATCAAGTTCATGCGTGGCCCGATCGATCGCCTCCATTCGACAGAACCAGAACGGTTGGCCGGACTGATCAACCAGCCCCGGAATCACCACCCGGTTGCCCCGACGCCCCGTCTTCAGCGCCACCCAGCGATCGGTTGCATTCAGCCCGTCA
>JAYUUT010000473.1:0-9498 GCA_043754455.1 Myxococcales bacterium | reverse complement strand
GCCGACAGGCACCGGCACCGTTGCAGGATCCCAAACGTCCGCAGGTAGACCCGGACTCGGCAGGACATTCTGTTGCGGGATCTGTCCCATCGGGGATCGGTGTACATATCCCTTTGGTCGCAGCGACGGTACAGGACCGACAGATCCCGACGCAGTCCCCATCACAGCAAACACCATCGGTGCAGAAGCCGGAATTGCAATCGCCCGCCACCGTACACACACCCCCGTTGCTTTTTTTCGCAGAAGCGTCCGGGGGCACCATAGACAAGGGACCATCATCGGGGCCCGATGGGGCATCGACGATCACCACAGGATGCGTCATGTCGCTGACAACAGCGCGATCCGGGCCTGGCCGATCGGCAGGACCCGCTACATCTAAAGGTGCAATCCCAGCGTCGGCCACTGCCAGGCCCGGCACCGCGTCCGCTCTGGGGGAGACGGAGCTGTCCCCCTGGGGGGCCGGTGTCCGGCCGGCGGCATCGGGAACCGCCGCGCAAGACTGACCGCGACAAGCCTCGAGCTCGGGGGGAGGCCCCAGGTCCACGCATCCCATGGCCAGACTGGCCAACAGATACGAGGCCCGTATGGAACGCAGTGAAATCACTCCAGATCGATCGGTAGAATCCGCCTGCGCCTTGACCTTGTACCGCCGCATAATTAGCCCTTAACCCGATGGCCCCACGGAGCCGTTGCTCAGTCCTTCCAGGCCCGGGTTTGAAATAAGAGACGTCAAATCGGGGCTGCTGGGGCACAATGGGCGCGTTGCAAAGGAGCATCAGAATGAAGCTGCTGGTCCCGCGTTGGTTTCACACGGTTCAAGGTTTGTTCGCCATCGCAGCTATCGCGCTGCTGGCCTGCGATGGCACGGCGTCCCGCCCGGGGACGGTGATGGCTGTGCCGATGCGCGACAACGGCCCAACCGAAGCTGCGCCGGGGTCTTCAATGGACAAGAAGTCCGTGGCGGGATTGTCCGCGGCATTGGAAGCGGGCAAGCTGCGCGGCTGGATCCACGCCGCCGTCCACGACCATGGGCTTTATGTCTTCACCTGGCGCGCGCCCAACGACTTCTTTACATTTTACGATTTCCCCGTTTATCCAGGAAACTCCGAGGTCGGAAAGAAGTTGGCGTCCATAAAACGTCACGACGAAATCACTGTCAAAGGCCACTACGTCGTCAACGCGGCACCGGTTCAGCACATCATTGTCGATTCGTTCGACATTGTCATCACCCACCAGAGCGACGAGACGCCACCACCCCGCACGGCGATCACGCAGATCCCAGCCGCTTTGATGGGAAAAAATGACCTTCTGGGCAAGGTTCATGCCTTGGGCGACGAGGGGCATTTGCTAGTTGTCGAATACGGCGATGCGGTCGTGCCCGTGTACGTGCAGGACGCATCCCTCACAAAAGATCTGTTCCGCAACGACAAGCTAAGGATTGCGTTTCAGATAGCGCCCCGCCCGGCCAGTCCCACCCATCTGTGGGTGGACGGTGAGGCCAAGAAGCCGATCGACGTGCTGGAACGGATGGTGGAACGACACGGAAAACCCGCCGACGTCGAAGGGCTGTTGGTGCGATTTCCCAAAAGCCCGCAAATAACATCGGACGTCTACGCCGTACAGGTTACGGATGCCGATGGCATTTCTCGCGAATACACGCTGGTCAATGAAAAACTGACTGACACCGCAACGTTTCGGGAGATATTGAAGAAGTGTGCTGACGCCTGGACCGCCCGCAGAAGTGGCAGCGTAGACGGACGCAACAAACTGCTGAACCCTTTGGTCCGGGTGCGCGCGCAAGGCAAGTGGAACGTCATTTCCCGCAACCAGGCCAACGTGCAGATCGTGATGCCCACAGCGGATGGCGTCACCATCACCTTGATGCCAGCCCCGTAGCCATGCACCATCGATTTTCGTTCGCGATCCTGTCCCTGTTTGCCGCAGTCTCGTCCTGCGGAACCACCAGCACCTCCGCCCCGGTCCAAATGGGTACCGTCACCACGCTGAGTGCCGCCACATCCAGCAATTACACGGTTTGCGAACACAAGGTGCCCAACGAAGTCTGCACCCGCTGCAATCCTGCTTTGATTCCGAAGTTCAAGGCGGCGCGCGACTGGTGTCCCGTTCATGGCGTCCCGGAATCACAGTGTTTTGAATGCCATCCGGATCTGAACTTCGATCCGCTGCCACCCGTTCCGCCGGGTGCGGATCTGCAAGAGATTTCCAAGCAGGGGGAAGACGTATCCCGGCTTGAGGATCATCTGGCGCCGGGGAAGGTGACATTGTTCGACTTCTACGCGGTGTGGTGTGGGCCGTGCCGCAAGATCGACGCGCATCTTTTCGCGAAGATGGGGCAGGGATCAGATCTGGCTATTAGAAAAATGAACGTGGTCGACTGGGAAACCCCCATCGTCGCCCACTATCTGAAGGACGTCACCAGCCTGCCGTACATTATCGTCTACGGTAAGAAGGGCAAAAAGGTGCGGACAGTTGCCGGTCTGGATCTGAAGGCCCTAGATCAGGCTATCGCCGATGGCGTCAGACAATGAAAGAAAGAACGTTCCTGGCTCTGTCACCGGTGCTAACGCTGTCACTGGTGCTCGCGCTACTAGCGTTGGTCCCCCGCGTGGCCCGCGCCTGCGCGGGTTGCCGGAATCCGAACATCCCCGTGGCGCGGCTGAACTCGTTCACAGCAGTCCCGGGCGAGGTGCGGGCCACGGTCGCGGTCACCGCCACGTCGATCAACACTGTCCACAACGCGGGATGCGCCGATCCACGGGACTGCCACGAGATCCCCGCCCAGCCGGAATTCTTACACGACCAGAAGATCTATCCGGGCGAGCTACGCGCCATGGTTGAGGTCGGCCTCACCCGCGCCCTTGGCCTAGAAGTCCACGTCCCCGTGCGGCTGGTCAACACCAGCATCCGGTACAGCACGCCCGACGGGCAGGCTTACGCGCCCCTGGACGCGGATGTTCACCACAGAAACGAAACGCTTTTGGGCATCGCCGACCCCTGGTTGCTAGGACGCATAGGTGGGTTGCTGGGTGGATTTTGGTTGTCCTTGCACGCAGGGCTGTCCATTCCCATCGGCAAGACCGAAGACAACCCTTTCGCCCTTGGCGACCAAGGGCTTCGGCACCAACACATTCAATTCGGCAACGGCACTTTCGATCCGGTGGTGTCGGTGGACGCCGCCAAGACCTTGGGCAAGGTGCAAGTCAGCGCCTACGCCCAGTCCCAGTTGACCTTGTATGAAAACAGCCACGGCTTCCGCGCCGGCCACCGTTATGCCACCGGGGCGCAAGGGGGCGGTCGCGTGTCGGGCAAACTTATCGCCCTGCTGGGTCTAGATCTGATGAACGACGGGTCCGAGCGCTGGGACGGCACGATCCGGCAGGACGGCTTTTTGGGGCGGACCGAAGTGCTCACGGGTATCTCGCTGGTTTATCCCTTTAGCGAAACCAGCGTGTCGATCGGAATTCGCGTGCCGGTGTACCGCCACATCACAGCGGGAAACGAAGATCCCGGCAAGCTGTCGTCCCCGGCTGTCTTGTCAGTGACGGTAAGCCGGGCGTTTGGGACCTTGTCAGGGCCGAAGTAGATCCTTCGTTTTCTCACGATGACGCGGGTCTCAGGATAGACTACCGGTTCGCGCATGGCGCGGGCCCCTCGACCACGAAGGAGAAACTAGAATGAAAAGCGGACGCTTCCTGTGCCTTTCTGTTTTTGTCACCCTTTTTGGCTGCGGCGGGGGCGGCGGCGGGTTTTCTTCGGGCTTGCCCTCCTCCAAAAAGGTCAGCGACCTCGATCAGGCGGAAGTTCAGCAATTTTGCATGGCGGCTCAGGATTGGGTTAAGAGCCAACAAGACCGAAACCGAAAGGGTGGCTGTCTGGTAACAGCCGTTTCGCTCAGCCGAGTTGGCTCCACGACGGACGCTGAAGCCAAGGCAAAGTGCAAAAAACAATACGATGAGTGCCTGGACCGACTCGCCCTTCGCGACGCCCGCCAACCGGATGGCGGGACGACAGGAGGCTCATCCGGCAATTGCAATAGACCACCCGCCACGTGCACAGCGACGGTGGGCGAATACGAAACCTGCCTCAATGACACCAACAAAGCTGCTGACGACATTTACGCGATGGTGCCCACCTGCGATGCGGTCACGCTGACCTCGACCACGCCGAAGATCACGGGATCAGGCACACCCGAATCGTGCAAGGTCCTCTCGGAAAAGTGTGGAACCACACGCATGTAAGTCGCAGCGACCGCGACGCCATAAATAAGGGGCGGCGGCGTCAGGAACTGCAGGAGAGCGCCGAGCAGCCCGCCCGATCCCGTGCCCATTCCGGGCGTTTCTGGTTGTACCTCGATCGCGAGGGCTGTTCGTCATAGGGATGTCGAAGAACTTCTGCCAATGCCACGACAAGAGACGGATCACCGGATTCAGCGGCATCGATGGCTTCTTGGGCTAGGTAGTTTCGCGGGATAAATTTCGGATTGGCGCGCTTTGCGGTGGCCTGCGCTTCGTCCAATGACAGCGGCCCCTCCAGGATTCTTGCGAAATACCGACGGAGCCAGGCGATCCACGCAACGCCAGATGGCGGGGGCCCCAGGCCCACCGGATAAAAAGCAACCGAGAGCCGATCGAACAAGGCCGCATCGGATCCGGCGAGGAGTTCGTTCGCCTCAGGCAGGAGGTCACCGAGGGTGCGAAACAGAATGGTCATGTCCACCTCGGACGCGCACATCATCGTTTCAAGCTCATCCCAAAGACCAATGTCCTGCCCCCCCTGCAGGCGGGCAAGCCCCAGTTTCGCGGCGCGGATCTGCTGCCAACGCGCCAAAAACGTTTCGCGAAACACGCTGAGGCCCGCCAACAACGCGGCCTCGTCGGCCACTAGGGATTCAAGAGATTCGGCCAAACGCGAAAGATTCCAGGCAGCCACGGCGGGTTGTTGCCCAAAACGATAACGGCCCTGCTGGGCATCGGTGGTGTTCGGCGTGAAATCCGGATCGTAGGTATCAAGCCAACCGTAGGGGCCGTAATCAATTGTTAGGCCCAAGATCGACATGTTGTCCGTGTTCATCACGCCATGGACGAAACCGACCCGCATCCATTCGGCCACCATCACTGCCGTCGAACGACAGATTTCGGCGAACCAAGCCCCGTAAACGCCAGGAAGGCGAAGATCCAGCGCAGGAAAAAAAGTTCGAATGGCATAATCACTAAGCCCTTTGAGCAGGTCCAATTCGTGCCGAGATGCGGGCAACTGAAAGTTGCCGAAGCGGAGGAACGAGGGCGCCACCCGGCACACAATCGCGCCAGGTTCGGCGCGTGGGTGGCCGTCATAGAACATGTCCCGGATCACCGATTCGCCACTGCTGACCAGGCTGAGCGCCCGTGTCGTTGGAATCCCCAAATGGTGCATAGCCTCGCTGCACAGAAATTCGCGTACCGACGAACGAAGGACCGCCCGCCCATCGCCCGCACGCGAATAAGGCGTGCGCCCCGCCCCCTTAAGCTGCCATTCGAGGCGCGCCCCCGACGGGGTGATTTGTTCACCGAGCACAATGGCCCGCCCATCGCCCAATTGCCCCGCCCAGTGACCAAACTGATGCCCGCCGTAACAGGCCGCATAAGGCACCATCCCCGGGGCAAGGCCATTGCCCGCCAACACCGCGCACAGCGCTGCAGACGTATGGGCGTCCGGTGGCAAGCCCAGCTCGGCGCCAAGCGCCGAAGACCAAGCCACCATCCGAGGCGCGGTCACCCTTGTGGGCATCACGCGCGAATAGGCTGCACCAAATACCGCCCGGCTGCGGTTCAGTTCGGACGGATCTGCGGGCAGGCCGCGCACGAACGCATCACCAAAACGAAGAGTGCTCAGATCCATAACGGGATCATGGGTTAGCCCCCGGCCTATTTCTTGGGCGCAATCTTCGGCGCTTTTGCGTCGGCCTTGGCATCGGCCTTAGCCTCAACTTCGTCGGCTACCATGCGGTAATACACCGTAATCTTGGCGCCAACTTTCAGTTCGCCCGTCACCTTGGTGGCGGCCGAACGTTCGATCTCCCATTTTTCTTTGCCTTTTTGGACCGTGATAATCGTGTCGGTGACTGCCAGCACGGGCCCCGTCACTTGGTAGCTTTTACCAGCCGCATCGGCCGCCGTTGCCCCCAAGGCCAGGGCCAATACCAGCGTGACGATGCGAAACGACCCTACGATGTGCGGTTGTGACATTTTGAAAATCCTCCTTTAACGGCCAAAGAATACACGCAAGCTACCACCGAGGACCTACGGACAGGTCTTCAGCCCGTTTATCCACTCGGAAATAAGTTTGGTGGCGTCCAGATCCACCACGTCGGTGCCGATCTGAGGCATCCGATTTGGGTTGCCCCCCAGCGCTTTCATCCGCAAGTAAAGGATCGAATGATTGGGGTCGCCGGCCGACAGATTGGTGGCACCTGCGACGCCCTGGTCGCCCTTGTTCGGAACTTGGTTGCAAAGGTGCGTGTCCGCAAGGCTGACACCGTACCGCAGATCGAAAAAATAGAAATTCCCGTCGGGTCGATGGCAATACGCACAGTTGGCGTGCAAATAGGAACGCACCCTTTCGTCAATTGTCGCGGACGTGGCTGGCGCGCCGCTTTGCCCTGCGAAAGGCGCTGTTAGGGCAGCCCGATACGGTTTCGACGGAGGCAGTTCGAACAGATCCCTTGCCGCCCACCGGTCGATTTGGTTCATGCCGTCAACGACCCGGTTCATCTGTTTGGTCTCGGGGCCTATCGATGAACCTCCCTCGACCGTATGACATTTGATGCAATCGGTACGCGACGGGTAGTTCCACGGCACGATCCGCTTGCCGGTGTTGAACATCGCAGACACCCGATCCGCAGGAACCAGGGTTGCGTCGGTTTGGGCCTCATCCCAGCGATAACTGTATCCGGCCCAAAGTTTTTCACTAAACCGAATAAAAAGACGCGTCTCGACCAGTTTGGCCTTTCCCGTTGTCAGATCTTTTGGGTCGTCGTTAAAAAGAAAATTTTTCACAAGCACAGTCCCCACGGGAAAAACCCATTGTCCATCATCGGCCGGGGGAAGACACTGACTGGAATTGTTGGGATCGCTTACGCAACATTCAGTCGGGTTTTTCGCGCAGTCCTTGACGTGAATCTTCTTTCCATTCGGAATCACAAACCCGCGCGTCTTCAGGGCGAGATCAGACCACAAAGGGCTGTTGACCTCATAGGGAGTCACAACAGCCGCCATCTTAGTCGAAACCTTTGAATCGAAACACCCCGTTTGGCTAAGGAGGGCAAACGGGCGATCGACGCTGACCGGAGGGCTGCAAGGCCCCGCGGCCACAACGGCGTCCGGGCGCGAAGAAACATCAACTGCCATCGATCCGTCCCTCATCACAGAGCCGCCCGCAGCGGATGAGACTTCCCTCCCTCCGGCGCCCCCTACCCACGCCGCATCATGGGGCGGTTCCGACGTCGGCGCGCAGGCAGGAACCATACAAAAAAGCACCACAAGCCTCATCTCAACCACGTGACGTCCAGGCAGGGTCAACCCGGGCGCTTTGGTCCGTCGCATGCTCGGTTATTAGCATGTCGTATGCGCAGGCGAACTGCTAGCCTGTAGGTAGGAGCCACCGTGAAACACTCAAATCTTTCAAAGATTGCGATCCTGCTGGCAAGTGCGTGCACAAGCAGCGGAAAAAACATGGAGGCCGCTGGCGGCAAAACGACCGGCAGTGCCTCGGGGGGCAGCACGGTGCCTTCGGGAACGGGCGGCCAGCCAGGCGCGGGCGGGACTGGATCGCCTTCGGGTGCAAACGGTGGTAGCAGCGGTGCAGCTGGCGGCGCAGCCGGAACGGGCGGTCGCGCCGGCACAGGTGGCGCGATGGCAGGCGGCGGCATGGGTATGGGCGGCATGACTGCGGGCACAGGCGGCGTTGCGATGATAGCGAATACCGGTCAGTCCGTGTTTGAACGAAACAAGAACCCGGCCCGCGACGGTCACTATATTCAGCCGACGTTGACCCAGGCCAACGCCGCGAAGATCAGTTTGGATGCAGCCTTCACGGGGGCCTACCCGGAGGGGACCTGGAACAATCCGCTCTTCATGGAAGATGGCCCGGGACACAAAGGCGCATTTTTTGTGGCCACCCTCGGAAATGACGTTATCGCCCTTAGCGAAACCAATGGCGCGATGGTTTGGACGAAGAATATGGGGGTTGTCGCTCAGGGGGCGCCCTGCGGCGGGCCCTACAAAAGCGTGGGGATCTTCGGCACCCCAGTTATTGATCCAGCCTCACGCACGCTGTTTGTTGTGAACGCGGTCGGGCCGCAGGGGATCACGGGATTCAAAGTTCACGCGTTGTCGGTTGATGACGGCCAAGAAATGCCGGGATGGCCTATCGACGTTGGCAGCGTCATCAAGAACTTTGCCCCGGCCAAACACAACCAGCGGGGGGCCCTGTCACTGGTCAAGGGGATCCTATACATCCCCTTCGGTGGCCACTGGGGGGACTGTGGGCCGTACCAGGGACGCATCCTGGCGATCGACATCAAAGATCCGACGAAGACCGGCAACTGGGCCACCACGGGCGAACGCGCCGCAATCTGGGCTGCCGGCGGCATGGCGTCAGACGGCGATGGTGTGTTCGCAACAACCGGGGACGGCGCGCGAAACCCGCCCGCATCACACCAACCCGGAGGCATCACGGACAGCAACGCGGTTTTGCGGGCGACCGGTCTTGCCGTGGTGGATCGTTCGGTCAACAACTACTACTACCCGTCGCGCTGGACGGACATGGACATCAACGACAACGATTTCGGATCGAACAATCCGATTTTTATTCAGGTCCCGGGGGCGACCCAAAAAGGTTTTGTTGTGGCGTTATCTAAAGACGGCCACATGGTTTTTCTCGACAGTCAAAAATTGGGGGGGATGGACGGTCACATTCTGGACTTGATGGTGGCGCGAAAAGGCATGTCGATTCACACCGCGCCGGCGTCGTACCGAACCACCAAAGGCGTGTATGTGACGTTGGGCACCGACGGGGGGGCAAGCTGCCCGGCCCTAGGCGGCCAAGTGATCATGGGAGTTTCCATTCCCGTGACAGCGGGCGCGATCAAACCCGTGGTCGCGTGGTGTGTCCCCCAGACAGGCGCCGTGACGTCTCCCATCGCCACCACGACAGATGGCACGGGGGAATCCATCGTTTGGTTCATGTCTGGCGGCAAGCTCATGGGGGTCGACGGTGACACCGGCAAAACGGTCGCGGCGCCAACCGGCACCTGCGCGGGGGTCCTGCGCTGGACTTCTCCCATCGCCGTCAAGGGGCGCATCGTGACAGGTGGCGGCGCCAAGCTTTGCTCCTGGTCGGTTCCCTAGATCATGGCCGTTCGAATACTGGCACTCGCCCTTGTCGTCACGCTGACAGGGGCGGTGGCCGCCGAACCGTTAGCCCCAAAAATCACCGTAC
>JAYUUT010000472.1:0-3634 GCA_043754455.1 Myxococcales bacterium | reverse complement strand
GCGGCCAACGGACGACGGAACGCGCGCCGTCCAAAACGTCCGATGAATTGTTTGGCGCAGACGTCTTCACCCCGGGCCACCACGTCACACGCCAAAAGCCCTGCCATGTTCTTGACCGCGGTCTTGGCCAGCCCCCTGGCGGCCTCGACATACTGTTCGGCTATCGCGTCGCTAAGACTAGCCCCGTCAGCGGCGGTATCGAAGCCGGTGCTGCCACCTTCGGGGGCGAATCCCTTGGCAAGGCCAGTCGTATCACCCAGCAGCACAGCGACCGTGCTGTCGTATTCCTGTCGCGTCAACCGGCGCAACCGGGTGGCGGTCAACGCCCCTGCCTGGCAGGCAACGGCGGACGGTCCGCCTGGCGTCGCCGCCGGTCCCGCGCCACCAGCGCCCGCTGGTCCCCCGACGCCGGGACTCGCCGCCCCTGGAGCTCCGCTAGGCGATGCGGGTCCCCCGGGCTGACCGTTTCCCGGCGCGCCGCCCGGAATTGGTGTGCCTTTGGCGGTAACACCGTTCGGGCCGGGCGTCCCCTCCTTGTCGATGTTTCCGGTGCAACCAATGATGCCCACGGCCAGCAGTAGGTGGCGTGACAGGGAGCGTACAGCGCGACACGGCATTTAGGGCCTCCATCACCTGTATCCCGGACCCCTGCCTGCGTTACGCGCACGCTAATAAATTTTCTCGACCTTGTGCCGCCGAAAAAAATGGGATCCTCAGTCTCCGCCCCCCCCGCAGCTACTGCCCCCGCATGAAGACGAGCTGCTGCACGATGACCCGCTGTCCGAACTGCTGCACGACGACGCGCTGTCGGAGCTACCGCCGGTATCGTCGCCCCCGCCCCAGAAGCCCCCCCCAGAATCCGCATCACCGCTGCCCGAGCTGGCGCCGCTGCCCGACGCATCCCCGTCCCCCCAGGTTCCGCTGTCACCACCGTTGTCAGTGGCAGCAGGAATCGCGTCGGACACCTGGAGGCCTCCGTCACTTCCATACGAGACCGCGTCCTGTCCAACCCAGCCCTGCATGGCGTCCGATGCGTCCGTTCCGGGCGCCAGCATGTGGCCACCCGTATCGACAATGTGAACGTGGGGCGACGACCAGGCGTGGGTCTGCCACATGGCGTTCAACATGACCCAGTTCATATAGTCGTAATACGGATCGTAATAGTAATGAACAAACGGTTCGGCGTAGGCCCCCCGGCGATCCAGGGCCGGAACGGGCCTGTACCGGGGCTCCTCGACCTTGTCACCAAATCCCAGCCCGCGAAGGCGGCCCAATCCCCGGGCGTCGGGCCGAACGATCTGAACCGTGGCCGGATGGGCGGTGGCGCGTGCCCCCACCAAAGATCCCTGCAGCGTTGTGGCCAGTGCCCGCGTGAATTCTTCCAGAGCCGCCCGATGTCCTTCGATGGTCGCCGCGTCCTGCATGAATAGACGGACCCGGTCGGCGTAATCCTTGGCGGATTCGCCTGTCCCGATGCGCAGGTCGTCGATTCGGGCCGACAGATCAACCGCCATTTCTTCGTCGCCCTGCATGACCTCGTGTTTGATCCGGACGTCCATCAGGGTGTGGCGGCCGTCGGCACGGTGGGACAGCACCAAATGCATTTCTTTGAATGGCCGGTTCAGCACACCTTTTTGTTCGGCCGCCTCGCGCACCAGCAATAGATCGTCGTCCACTTCGGCCGCGTCCACGTAAACCAGTTTTTTATCCACCACGAACGAAATCACGTCTTTCACCTTCGCGCGCAGGAACCCGTCCACCAGCCCTTCCAACAGAGAAAACGCCGACATGGTGACAGCATCGCGGCCGGTCCGCAGATCGGTTTTTCCTCCGAATAATTCCTTGAGGCCATCGAACATCGTCTTGCGACGCAGGCTTTCGTGACTGGGCAGATCCACAGTGATGCGGCTTCGTAACATCTCAGGCTCTCCGTTTTTTTTGCAGGACCACGGATCGTAAGGCTTCTAGTTCGTTTTCCAATTGGTCGAACCGGGCGCGGGTGAAAGATTCTTCTGCCGGGGGCAGGGCCTTTTGCGGCGCAGGCAACGCGTCCAGTTCGTCCTTCAAACGGCTGGCGCGGTCCCGCAAGGGGGCGGCATCGGCTTCGGGCAGATCTTCGGTGGCCAAAATGACTTCTGCAAATACGCGTTCTGCATCCCCGCGTGCGCTGTGAATCGCGCGGGATTGTTGTCGCTGCAAACGCCGCCGCCGCATGATGATGAACCCCAACGCCCCGCCCCCGACCGCCAGGGCGCCCCCCACAAACAGCCCGCCGCCTGATCGTCCCGTGGATGTCGCGACAGGTGTTGTTGCGGTTTTCACGTCCGCCGCGGCGCCCAACCCCAAAAGCGCGCTGGCCAACCCCGCAGCATAATATTTCGCAAGTGATGGCCGCGCCGCTGACAACGCTGCATCGATTTGCGAACGGTTCAGTTTCCATCCCCGCGCTTCCCAGCGCTGCCCATTGAACAGCAGCAGCAAATCACGGGGTTCGGTCAATCCCAACCGGCCCCACAAGGGATGGGCCGTGGTCAGATCCGTTCCTGGGGGCAGTACCGCGACGCGGGCCTGGTGGCCGTTTTTTCGAAGGGCATCGATGACTTTCGACAGTTCGGCACGACCCGCAGGTTTGATGATCCCCGCAGGATCGGCCAGGTGATCGGTGCGCAGGGTGGCGGTCAGGGCGTCTAGATCCAGGTTCACCCTGCCATCCTGCCACATCGCCCGGTTGTCCACGCGCGTTGTGCCAGATCCGCCTGCGCCACAAGGTCCGCCAGGTCGGGTAGGTGGCCGTCCCGTTCGATGATGATGGTTTGCAAAGGGGCGTGGCCACGCAGGGCCAACAGCAGGTCCAGGGATGCGGATTCGACGTCGCGATCGTGGCTGTCGATCCAAAATCCGTCTTCGGGCGCCGCAAACCCACCCGCCAGGTGAATCCCCTGGACGGCGTGAAGGGGGTAGGATTGCAGGGCGGCCGTCGCATCGAAACCAAAATTGCGGGCGTTGTGCAGGTGGTTTGTCAGATCCAGCAACACGCCACAGCCCGTCGCTATCACCAACCGCGACAGGAAGTCGCCTTCGGACATGGTGCCCGGCAACACGAATGGCCACGCGATGGGTTCCACCAACACGGGCGCGTCGACGGCCGATTGCAGCGCCCGCACGCGATCCGCCACGACCACCAGCGCTTCTTCCGTCATCGGCAGCGGCAACAAATGCCCAACGTCGATCCCCGCAGGTGACACGGTGAAGGCCAGATGGTCGGATACAAACCGCGGCCGTATCCGGCGCGACAGGGCCGCCAGACGCGCAACCCGCGCGGCCAGCACTGGGGTGGCAGCACCCTGGGTCAACGCCGTGCCCAGGGACAGCCCCACCGTGTGCAACACCACCGGATATCCGGCGGCCAGGCGGTCGGCGTCGTCGGGTGTGGCGTAGACGTGTTCAGCCAGGATTTCCAAAACGGCGGGGCCTTGCGCGTCTTGCGCCAGAAGTTGCGCGCGGTAACGCCGCCTGTAGCCAATGCCCGCGCCGATAAACGCCGGTGACGTCACGGACGAACCCGGAAGGTCACGCCCGTGCGGGTGAATCGGTATTCGTGAGCGGCGGGATCTACCGATACCGGGGGCAGGCC
>JAYUUT010000471.1:0-6085 GCA_043754455.1 Myxococcales bacterium | reverse complement strand
GTGGAAGAACCCCGGGCCTTCGTCAACCAACCCCGGTTAGTCCGCGGGCCAGGGGTTGGCCGGAATGCGAACCGGTTCGGTGGGATCCATGACGCCGTTGCGTTTGAGCACCATCAAGAACTGACTGAGCAGCACCTGGTCGGCCTTGATGTCTAGGTCGCCAATTTCGTCGTTGTAGTCCTCGACCGCCGCCATCAGCCGGCGCAGGTTGGCGATGGTGTTGCGGGTGTCACGCTTCGCAAAATCTTTCACGGCGTTCTCGATGCCCTGGTACACGTTCAACATCACGAAGCTTTTCTGGACGATGCTGAGGCCACCCGCGCTTTGGAAGTAGCCTGTGTCAACGGTCTTCCAGGGGGCATTGGGGTAGTTCACGATGACCTTGTCCCGCACGATGCGGTTGGTCCCGGGTTCGCGGAACTGCACGTTGATAATCGCGACGTCGGCACTGGCAAGGCCGCTGCCGTCGTCTGTTGTCCGCTTGGGCATCAGTTCTACCAGCAGCGCCGATCCCCCACCCCGGCGGCCGCCTTCTTTGGTCTGATCCGTGTCGGACTTGCGGTGCGCCAGGAAGACACTGGGAACTTCCAGGCCACCGCCGCCGGGCGTATTTTTCCAAAACGACGAACCGTAGGCCCGGCCAAAATTGTAGTGCGATCCGTTTTGCAGTTCGACCTTCACGTCGAAGGCCACCGGCACCGTGAAGTAATTGATTTCCTCGGTGAATACTTCCTTTACAGCTCCCGAGTTTTCCAGGAAATAGAAGTTACCGTCTGCCTGCTGGGCCAATTGTCGCATCAGTTGCGGATTGAAATCACTGCCAAGCCCAATCGTCGTCAGACCATAACCTTCGCTGTTCCAGCTTTTGCTCATTTTCAGGATTTCGGGTGTGCCGGTGATCCCCACCGTCGCGTTGCCATCGGAAAGGAAGATGACCCGGTTCTGCCGGTTCAGGTCGTAGTGCATGCGCACCTCTTCGTACCCACGGCGCAGGCCATCGTGGATATTCGTGCTGCCGCTGGCCGTCAGGCCCCGGGCCAGGTCGCGCAGCTCGACACGTTTCAGACTGGCGTCCTGCATGGGGAAGTTCACCGTCACACGATCGCTGTAGGTGATGATGGCGACCTTGTCACCGTCGCGCAGGCTGTCGATCAGTTTTTCGAGGCCCTGTTTTACGAAGTCAATCTTGCCGCCCTCGTTCATCGAACCCGAAACGTCGATGACCACGGCTAGGGTCAGGGGGGGACGTTTGTTGGGATCGGCCACCAGGGGTGAATTCAATCCCAGTTGCAGCATTGTGCAACCATTGCCATCCATAAGGTTGCCCATCACCGCCAACATCGGCTGCAAACAGATCCGTTCACCGCACAGGGGCGCGGGCAAGGCGGTGTGGTGTTCACCGAAAAATCCCGCGGCATCAAAATCTTCCGCACGGGGCACCTTGCCCTCGTTAACCAACCTCCGGAAGTAGCCAAAGTCCTGCGCCCCACCTAAGGCCACATTGGTGTTGCCCATGGGCGCGGGCTGATAGCCACCAGGGGCCGGGGCGGCACCCGAAGATCCACCAGCACCGAACGCCGGGCCGGGTGACGAAGTAGCAGGAACGCTGCCCGGGTTGGCCTGGCCCGGCGGTTGCCCAACAGCGCCATTGGCGCTCGAGTCCGCTCCCGCCGATTTTCTGGCTTTTTCTTCATTCTGAGCGCAGCCGATGAAGGCCATGGCCAGCACAGACAGTTGCCAAAGTGCCCGTCCCTGAATCTTTGTTCGCCGTCCGTGAGCTGCTTCCATGGGATCCTCCGTGCGAAAGTTCGCGCCTTCGGACCTTCTTCATCGCAACCCCCGTGCCAATCCCCGAAGGCCACCTGACCCAGTAATTACAGTCACTTGGCCAGACACACCGCTGCATCTGCCCCGTCCCGCGACAGATCGATCCGGATCGTGTCGCCCTGTGTTTAGGGCCGATGGGCGGCGGGACGAACCTGCGCGGGACGACCCAACACTTTTTCTTTTCGCGCCTCGGGCCGCAAGGAAAACGACAGCGCGGGGACGGGATGAATCGGATCGTACAGCCAGCTATACGCAAAATACGACGCCAACACGCGCTTGGTGTAGCCCCGGGTTTCGTCGTAGGGGATGCTCTCTAAAAAAGCGTCCAATTCCAGATGGCCACGTTCGCGCAACCATTTGTCGACGCCCGCCTCACCGGCGTTGTAGCCAGCGATCACAAGCGGCACCGCGCCACTAAAATGTTCCTGCAAGAACGCCAGAAACCGCGACCCCAGTTGCACGTTCTGCGCCGGATCCAGCAACATGTCGCGGGTAACCTTGGTGGGAGAAAACCGCTGCGCCGTCTTCACGATCATCTGGGTCAGCCCCAGCGCGTTGGCAAACGATTCAATTTTGGGATTGAACGTGCTTTCTTCACGCATGATCGAAACCTGCAACGCCTCGCTGACACCGTTTTGTTTTGAATTCGTGGACACGATTTCAGGAAACGCCCGGGGATAGGCCAGTCGCCATTCACCTTCGCCGCGCCCCGCCGGGTAGGCACGCTTCCAGTCGGTCAACGTGTACCGAGGGATCGCATGGGACGCGTTCCACACCCGACCACGATCCAGCAAAATCGCGGTGATCCAGTAGATGTCTTCTTTTTCGCGCGATGGCACGGTCGTGCGCCGGGCGCTGTCCCGGTTGTCAGGCGGCGCAACGCCTAGGCGTGCCAACTCGCGCCGGGTATCCGCCCCTAGCCCCAGCCGTCCCAATTCCACCGCGCGACGGAACCCGGGCTCACCAAACACAACCCGCGCTTCGAAAGTCCAGCGCGGCGGCGCGCCCAGGGGTGCGCGCAAACTGGTCACCAGCGCCGCCCGTTCTTTCGGAAACGCCCGCCGCATCCGTTCCAAAGACATCAGCGCATAGACCGACAGGGGATATTCCTTGATCGCGCGTTCGTAAAAGGCCAGGGCGTCCTTCGGGCGTTTTTGCCGATCATAGATCCGCGCCTTCCAATACAGCGCCCTGCCCTCCGCAAACCACATGGTTTCCCGCGGAATCAACCGCAGGTTTTCGTCCAACCATTTTTCCGCCTCGGGCAGCGCGCCTGATGAAATGCCCTGGAACGCCAGCCGCCACAACGCCTCGCCCGCCTGATCCCCCTTGGGATATTTTTTCGGTATTTCACGCAGCAGCGCCGCAGCCTTGGTTTCGTCGCCATCGTCGGTTGCCAATTCAGCGGCCCGTAGCCGCGCGTCGTCGGCATAGCTGTTTTCTGGATACTCGGATTCGATAAGAGCGTATTTGCCCGCCGCCGCCACCCGATCCCCGGCGTTGGCCACGCAGCGGCCCCCTTGATACAAGGACTTCACAATGGAATCGGTGTCACCCACGGCGCGACAGGCGGTCTCGGACTGCATGAACAAGGGGGCCGCCCGCGCGCGCTGCCGTTGTTTGAAAACCGATTGGGCCCGGTTGAAATGCGCCTGGCATGAAAGGGTCGGATTCAATCCTCCCGCCGCCAGTGCCGCCGTGAACGCCGCTTCGGACTCAACATTCTGATTCTTATCGAAAAGGCCCATGCCCCGCGCCACCCAATCCGCAGCGGTCGCCTGCGCGCGCACACCCCCGTCGGGCCCCGCCGTGGACACCGTCAACGCCGCCAGCCGTTCTTCGGCACGGGCCGACCAGGATTCCGTCGGCGCGTCCGTCCAGATGCGGCGATAGGCCAACACCGCGTCTGCGGGACGCCCCAGTTTTTCCAGGGCCGTGGCCCGATGAAACTGCGCCTCGGCCCGGCGGGGGCCTGACGGGAATCGATCCAGGAAGGACGTGGCTGCCTTTAGCAGGTCATCAAAGCGTTGCCGCCCCGCATGCGCCTCCAGGGTCACCAGGACGGTCTCAGCCTCGGGCACCGTTCCAGTTGGCACCCGCGCAGCCCAGGTCAGCGCGCCTTCGGTATCGCCGCGCCGCAACCGACACCGGGCCGCATAGGCCGCGTGATACGGGGCCAGCAAAGGATAGGTCGCGAACAGGTCTTCGAAGATCGCGCCCGCAACCGGCCATTCGTTCAGATTCATGCGCGCAATGGCCAATACGAACCGGGCGGGCAGGTATTCACCATGGCCATGCGGCATGCGAAGCAGCGCCTTCGTAAACGCCGTCGCCGCACCGCCCCAATCGTCCAGCCGGAACCGTTCAGCCGCCGCCTGCAGCGGCCCCGACGTGAAATACGGCTCCATCCAGCGCTTGTCAAAAGCCACGAACTTGTGATTCGTACTGCCCTTTTCCGCGTTCCCCTCCCCCCGCTGCGCAGAGGCCGCGGGTGCCAACACCAAGGCCAGGACAAAAACCGCCGTCGTCCGCATGCCTTTGAACCTACGGCGACCAGGGACGGGGCGCCAATTTCTACGCTCCCCGGGGCCGAACGACTAACGGGCCTAGTGCACCCCGCAGCCAAGGTGTGAATGACGCCAATGCTGGACGGGTGACCGTTCAGCGGCGGGCAGGCCCCGTCCGCGGCAACGCCTTGGTAGCCCGCTTCGCCTGAGGCACGGCGGCCCACAGTGGACGCCGCTGTTCAGTGGCGCACTCTCGCAGATACATGTTCATAAGTGTCTGGTACGGCAGCGACATTTCGCGCGCTAAACCCTGAAAATATTCCACGGTTCCGGCGTCGAGACGAATTGTCAACTGCTTCTTAAGCCGCTTGGCGTACGGGTTCCGAACGGCCTGAGAAAAATCGTAGTGCTTCTTCATCGGAACCTCCGTTGTTCATACTGTCTCCGCTCGCCGCGGTCCGCTTTGCGGGCTGAGATGATCCGGATAACTTCGGCTACCCTGCAAATCGGGCGAAGGAAGCGCCTGGAGAAAGTTGGCTTCCGTACTAGTCAACCCGCAGGTCGTCGATCAGAGCGCCTTGATAGGGGGCCGGTGGAGGACAGCAGACAAAAGGCGTGCTGATGCGAACCATGATCTCGTCCTTCGCATCCGCCGGAAGGGGGATCACCAGATCGACGGTTTTCCCGATGCGGATTGTCTTCGCCGCGTCTCCTGGCGACGGACCCATCGGGGCATCCGGCTCGATGCCAGGAAGTTGCGTGGCCACGGCCGTACCGTGCGGCACCGAGAGGCTGAGCCGAATAGGCCAAACGCCGCCGAGCGGCCTCACCCTGGCCCGCAACTGGGTGTCCCCCGGGTTGAGCTTGATGCGCGCGTCCCAGGACGGGACCGGCAGCCCATTTTCAGCAATATACAAAGATCGTTTACCTAAAAGGGGCTGGGTCGTATTCACCAAGGGACTGCCCACGGGAAGATCGGCTGTCGGCGTTTCGAACCCGTCCTCGACAAACCAAGCGGGGCCCACCGTGGTGGAAAGCATCGCCGCTGCCGGGTGGATTTCACCCAAAACGTCGACCACAGTGCCACTGAGCCTGTATTGGTTGCCAAAACGTAAGGGCACGCTGGGGAAAAAATCTAACGATCCGGGTTGGGTCGGAATTTCGTCGGCCATCCCCTTCAGAAGCAGCGGCGGACCACCTTTGGTCACGTCCTCCAACTGCAGGTTCGATCGCGACGGCACCGGCACGCTCCAGCGCGGGGGAGAAATCGCATCTGCGTCTGCAATTGATTTGAACGTGACCACGTTGGGCTCAATTGTGCCCTTCAAGGTTCCATCGAACGTTGCCAGACTAAGCTGATCCCCCTCGGCAAAGGTCATCGTGCCCGTGGCCTGCATGGTCAGCCCCATCGCGTCCCAGGTGGCTGTTTTCAGCGTAAAATGTTGCAGCCCGCGTCCGACCGAAACCATCACCTGCCCACCCACCATCACCACAAGAGGCTGCTGAAGATAGACTTCAGTTTGCAGCGAAACCGTGGTCTCCCCGGTCTGAATCCAGCGGCTGGGTTTCGCCCCCTCGGAGGTCCACAAGGGAAGCTGCGCCGGGGCAACGTCCGGATTCCACGCCGCCAAAAATTCGAGTGTCTGCGTTGGTGGCACCGATGGCCTGGGCTCCTGCAATTTCACGTTGAACACGCCCACAAACCGGTAGATGCCCGCCAGACGAACCGGCGCCAGCAGATCGGGCGACTG
>JAYUUT010000470.1:0-8384 GCA_043754455.1 Myxococcales bacterium | reverse complement strand
CGTGCCCCGGGTCGAGACCGAGCCGGCGATGCCGGGATGGACCGAGGTGGCACCCTATCTGCATGTCAGCACCTACCAATCCTGGGAAGATGTCGGGCGTTGGTACTGGAACCTCGTGCGGGATCAACTGGCGTCCGATCCCAGCGTAGTCCGAGCGGCAGCAGCGGCGATTGCTGGTGCCAAAACGGTCGAGGAAAAGGTGCGGGGGTTGCACAAATTTGTGGTGCAAAACACGCGGTATGTAGGACTAGAATTTGGGATCCATGGTTTCAAACCGTACCGGGTTTCGCAAGTGTTGGAACGGCATTTCGGTGATTGCAAAGACAAGGCCTCGCTGTTTGTGGCGCTCGCCCGCGAGGTGGGCATCGACGCGCAGCTGGTCTTGTTGCGCACCCGGCGTGGAGGGCGGATTGACGACGCGCCGGCGTCGTTGGCGGTATTTGACCACGCCATCGCGTACGTCCCGGCACTTCAGATCTATGTTGATGGCACGGCCGAGTTTTCTGGCATGCGGGAACTGCCTTCACAGGACCAGGGCGTGATGGCCTTGCGTCTGCAGGGGGGCACCGGGACGTTGGTGCAAACCCCGGTCTTGGCCTCGACCGAAAATCGTGTTCGTCGGACCTGGGTTGCGGCCGTGCAGCCAGACGGGGCGGCAAATATTAAGGAAGAAATCAGCATCACCGGCCAGGCCGCCGCACAATGGCGGGAACACTATCAGGTGCCTGGGGAGCGTGCTGATCGGTTCACCAAGGTGTGGAACGCGCGGTTCCCAGGGGCGGTGGTTGGGGCGACGACGTGGAAGGGATTTGAGGATCAGGGGGCGGTCACTGTTGGATCGGTAGCCCAGGTTCCCCAATTGGCGACGATCGGAGACCTAGGAATGCTGGGGTTGCCCGTGACAGTTCGCGAGGTTGAATTCGTGCGGTCGTACGCCCGCCTTGCCGAACGGCGGCACGAACTGGTCGTGGCCTATCCGTGGCAACACGAAGAGGATCTGTTGTTCACGATTCCGGCTGGGTGGCATGTGCAACGTCGCCCGGACACCCGAAGGGAAGAAGGGCCCTTCGGACGGTTCGAACTGGAGGTCAAGGTTGATGACCAAGGCGCCGTTCGGGTGCGTTCGCTGGTTGATGTACAGACGCACCGAATATCTTCAGGGGACTATCCGGCTTTTAGGCGATTTTTGCGCACCATCGACAGTGCCCTATCCGAACGTGTGATTTTGCAGAGGGACAAATGAGAGTCCAGGTGGCTGTCGTGTCGTGTTTGGTCGCATCGGGGTGTGCGGGTATGTTTGGATCGAGCGGCATGGCGCCTGGCAATGCCGCCATGCGGGCTGGCTGGCAAGATTTGTTGGTGGGGCACCACGTTGACGCAAGCCACGCGTTTCATGTGGCCCTGGCCGAGGACCCCGGATCGATTCTAGCGGTCTGGGGCCAGGCGGTCCTGGCCTACGAACGGGGCGATGACGTGGCTGCGCTGGATCTCATGATGGGCCTTTTGGGCGCGGCCGCTCAGGACCCGGGTGCTGTTGACCCCTGGGCTCCGCTAATTGGTACCGCGGCGGCGACTCGGTTGGCCACGTTGATAGAATCGGTGCCGGTACGCCGTCCTATGGAGGATAGGATTCTGGCGCTGTCCCGGCAAGGGCTGCCTTGGCAGGCTCAGGTCATTCTTGCCGATCTCAGCGACGGGATTCTGCGGCGGCGGGCAGATGTGGCGGGCCTCGGGTCGATGGGACAAACCGCCCGCTGTTTGACCCGGGGGCGCCTGTTGGGCATTGGTGGCCTCCTGCCACATCTGGATTTGGATGGTCGCGAAAGCCGGTACCCAAAACCGTTCGACCTGGACAGTTCGGGGTGCCGGCTGACGATTCCCGCTGTGCAAACCCGACCGGGCGTCCGGCAGATAGAACTCGACCTGCCGGCGGATCGCGAACCGAGGATCTTGGTTATGGATTTCGAGGGACCGGCGCGATTTGGTCCCGCAGCTACCGTGCACGGAACCCCCTGGGCCTATGGCCCCCATTGGTCGGTATCAGCACCTTTCGTGTCTTCGGGAACAATCGTGCATGCACGACTTGGAACCTACGGGGGACTGACCGCCCTGCGTGTCTTCGCGCTACACCCTTCTGCGCAGGCCAACGCGCCGCCAGGGATAGATGCCGACAAGACCGATTCGGCCATAGCGGCGTTGGCGGACGTTTTGGTTGCCGACGCGCAAGGGGACGTTGATCGAACGTTGCGTGCTGTCGAGACTGTGAGGCGCCACCGTCAGTTTGCGGTGGGCCTGGCGACGATCGCGGGTGTGGTGGCGCGGGACGTGACCCGCCCCGTTGATCTCATCGGTGACGAAGCACGGCGTTTGCGGAAACGAGCGGTCCAAATCGATCCCGCGTTCGCGCGGGTTTTTCGTGATTTAGCGCAGGCCGATTTAGCGTTGGACCGTGCCAGTGATGCGGCCGCGCACGCAGAGCAGGCCCGGGCGGCGCGGCCCGGCTGGTGGCCCGCAGATCTGGTTTTGGCCGAGGCGCTGCGGTCTCGGGGCCTGGAACGAGACGCGGATCGGGCGTTGCAACGGGCGCTGTCGTCGTCGGCCGGGGGCGTATGTGTGGTGTTGCGCGAAGGGGCACGGCGCGCGCAGGAACGCCACCGCCAGGACGATGAACGGCGATTTATTGCCGCCTTGGTCAGTTGTGATGCGCAATCAGATGCGGCGTACGATCGGGCTCGATCTAGGGGAGAGACCAAAATTGCCAAGGATCTGTTCGAAAAAGCCGCCCCGGTTGCGACCGATCACTTGTGGACCCATCAGGAACGGGCCCGATTTCTCCTCGCGCTGGATGACCATCGAGGCGCCGAAGCGGAAATTCGCGAAGCGTTGAAGCTGTCGCCGCAGGATCCGGGCGCGCGTCTGCGCCTGGCTGATTTGATGCTGGCCAAAGGTGATGGTCTATCGGGAAAAAATCTTGTTGCTGATACTTTGGCCTTGCATCCTACGAGATCTGAAGTGCGGCAGGCGGCCCGGGTGTTGGGGGTTCCGATGCCGGTTGATGCGGATCGGGTGGACGGACGGGCGGTGATTCGATCGTTCGTGTCAAGCGGTCGAGGCTACGACGCGCCCGCTGTGCTGGTGCTGGATCGCCTGGTCCATCGCATCGCGACCGACGGGACGCAGTGGCTTCTAACCCACAGCATTGTGCGGGTTCAGTCCAAGGACGCCTTGCAACGATGGGGCGAGGTGCAGATCCCCGAAGGGGCCGAGGTGCTAACCCTGCGCACACACAAACCCGATGGAAGCCTTCGCGAACCCGAAGAGATCGTCGGCAAACCCACCGTGTCTGCACCCGAATTGGCGCCCGGGGATTTCGTAGAATGGGAGACGCTGGAAACCAGATCGCCGTCGCCGGGATTTGCGCCCGGATTTTTGGGCGAGCGGTTCTATTTTCAATCCCTCGAGGCACCTCTGGATTTAAGCCAGTACGTGGTGATAGCGCCGGCGAGGCTGAAAATTGACAGCGATCCGCGCGCGGGCGCACCGGCTGTGACGGTCGAGAACGGCGCGAACGGAACCCGCGTGTTTCGTTTTGAGGCGCGTGCGGCCAAACAGAAGTTTGCCGAACGATCCCCGACCCCGGGCATCGATTGGATGCCATCGGTTCGTGTGTCGGCTCTGGTCACTGTGGATGCTTGGCGGCGGTTCCTGTCCGAACAGCTTTTCGGGTCGGCGCGATCGTCCCCGGCCTTGAAGCAGGCGGCCGCGCAGATTCGATCGGATGCGGGGAATCAGGATCTTCCTGCAGCGGTGGTTCGTTTTCTGACCGACCACATTGAACCTGAAAGCGCCGGGCTGCAGGAAGCCGCTACCGCGACCTTGGCACGGGGACGGGGCAGCCGACCGACGCTGGCGCTGGCCTTGGCCCGTGAACTGGGCATCCCCGCCACGCTGGTTTTTGCGCGGGCGACATCAACGGCCCCCGCGGATGCCCCCGTCGTTGCCCAGGAACTTGATGACTTCGCCGACGCGTTGATTCGGTTCGGAACGCCGACGGACGTAGGGCGGTTCGTGGACCTGCGGCTGCGGCGGGCGCCGATGGGATATGTGCCGCCCGCCTTAGATGGGGCGCGGTATCTATCCCTTGACGCTTCCGTGAATCGTCTGCAGCGGGTCCAGCGAACCATCGAGGATGGGCGCCGGGTGAAGGTGCAACTTCATTTGGCACCTGATGGAACGGGACGCGGTGACGTGACGGAAACGCTGACAGGATGGCCAGCTTTGGAATGGTTCGAACTGGTTGAACAGAACGTCCGCGACGAACGGAACCTACGCAAGGGGTTCGAGCAACGCTTGTTGAACCAGCACTTCCCCGGAACGCAATTGGGGCGGCTGGAGGCGTCCTTGGTTGACCGGGCGAAGGCCACAGCGACGGTGCGCTACACATTCACGGGCGCGCAGATGGCGACCAGGCGCGGCAACGAGCTGGTGTTTCAACCCGGGTTCTTCAAGTCTGCACCCGGGCGACGTTATGCGACTGAAGAGATCCGCCGGACGGCGTTGCAGTTAGGGCCCGAAGTGCCTATCAACCTCGAAGCGTTGATATTTGGGCCCAAAGGCGCGCGGGTCACGCAGGCCGGTCCGTCGCTGGCTGTGAAAACTGGGACCTTGCGGTTCCGTGAAAGCCGTACGCCTCTGCGGACCGGGCCTGATGGCCAGCCCCTGGTTCAGATCTTACGCGAGAGCGTCGTGCCGCTGGTCCGGGTGGCGCCCAATGACTATCCCATTGTCGCAGGAGAACTGCGTCGGGTCGATCCCGCTGAGGAGGCCGAAATTCGCTTCTTCCTTTCGGTACCATGAACATTCCGCCCGTACAGAAGAGGCCTTGATATAGTCACAGTATCTTGGCACTTGCCCTTCGCGAGGACGTTCCTTTAGGTCCGCTTACCACCCTTGAATTGGGTGGTCCGGCACGGTATTTCATCGATGTTCCTGACGAGCCGACCTTGGCCAGGGCGATTCTGTGGGGATCTGAACGCAAAGTGGCGGTGTTTATCCTGGGGGGTGGGTCGAACTTGGTGGTTTTGGACGCAGGGTTTCCCGGGCTGGTGCTTCGGATGCACAACCGGGGTGTTTCTTTTGATGGTGTGCGTGTCACGGCGGAGGCGGGGGAAAACTGGGACAACCTGGTGGCGCAGTCGGTGGCTCGGGGCCTGTGCGGGCTGGAATGTTTGTCGGGGATTCCTGGCACAGTCGGGGCCGCGCCCATTCAGAATGTCGGCGCATATGGGCAAGAGGTGGCGGACGTACTAGAATCCGTGCGCGTCAGGGATCGCAGCACCGGGGATGTTCTAAATTTGGCGGCGTCTGCATGTGGTTTTGGCTATCGGCAAAGCCTGTTCAAACAGCTGCCCGATCGCTATATCGTTTTGTCTGTGACCTTTGTTCTAAAAATGGGCCCCCCTTCGGCCTCGCGGTATGCCGAACTGACGGCGGCGGTAGGGGCCAAGTCTTCAGTTGGTGAAATTCGCGCTGCGGTCCTAGATCTGCGCCGAAAAAAATCAATGCTGATTGATCCCGATGACGAAAACCGCCGCAGCGCCGGATCGTTCTTCATGAACCCCGTCGTCAATCGCACCGAGGCCGATCGCGTGTTGAAAATCGCAATGGAAAAGGGGCTGATTCGCGATCCCTCTGAAATGCCCCAATATCCACACGACGCCGACCAGGTCAAACTGGCGGCAGCGTGGCTTGTCGAACGGTCGGGATTCCTACGGGGGTTTCGTCGCGGGGCGGTTGGCGTGTCGTCGCGGCACGCCTTGGCCTTGGTTCATCACGGGGGTGGCACCACATCGGCGTTGCTGGCCTTGGCGCGTGATATGCGCACGAAGGTCGAGTCCCAGTTCGCCATCAGATTGCAGCCCGAACCTGTGGTGTTGGGCGCACAGGGATCTGATGTTCTGCAAGGCTAGGCCACGATGAACGCGGCTGTCATCGGGGCCGGATCCTGGGGGACCGCGCTGGCGTTGTTGTTGGCCGATGCTGGGCATCAGGTGCGTTTGTTCGGTCGCGATCCGGTCGCGATGGCCGCCATCGACCGGTCGCGCGAAAATCATCGGTATCTACCTGGGCGATTGCTTCGGTCAGATATCTGCGTCACCACAGATCTGTCCAGGGCCGTCACAGCGGCAGATCTTCTGGTGTTCGCCGTGCCGGCCTCTGCTTTGCGGGAATTGGCCACAGCGGCGGCGGCGCACGTCCGGTCTGGGTCGTTGGTTGTGTGTGCGTCCAAGGGGCTTGAAGAATCAACGCTTCTGACGCTGGATCGCGTGCTTGGGCAGTGTTTGCCACAGCCGCGCGTGGTGATGCTGTCGGGCCCCACGTTTGCGGTCGAGATTGCAGCCGGATTGCCCGCCGCTGCCGTGGCCGCATCAGCGGACGAGGCATCAGCCCTTGAGGTCCAGGCGGTTTTGGGATCTGAGCGGTTGCGGGTCTATACCAATGACGATGTCGTGGGCGTCGCCGTGGGTGGCGCCCTGAAAAACGTGATCGCCATTGCAGTCGGTTGCGCCGATGGCCTGGGTTTTGGCGCCAACGCGCGGGCCGCGCTGATCACACGCGGGCTGAACGAAATGGGGCGACTGGCCGTCAAAATGGGGGGCAACCCCCTGACCTTGGCGGGCCTTGCGGGGTTGGGTGATTTGGTCCTTACCTGTACGGGCGAATTGTCGCGCAATCGGCGTGTCGGCCTGGCGCTGGCGAAGGGCGAGGGGGTTGACGCCATTACCGCGCGGTTGGGACAAGTGGCCGAAGGTGTTGCCACCGCCCCCGTGGCCCTAGACCTGGCTAGATCCCTGGGCGTCGATATGCCCATCACCACGCAGGTGGCAGCCGTCCTATCGGCGCGCTGTACGGCCCGTGAAGCGGTCGCCTATTTATTGTCCCGCGAACTGAAGCCCGAACAGGGCTGACCACGTCGTGTAAGTTACCCCCCGCTATGGAGGCCTTTTCACGTTCCGTCTTTGTTTTGCCGTTGTTGGTGGTCATGGCCACGGTCAGTGCGGCGGCCGAAGATCTGATCGTGGGCGAATCGCCCGTCGTCGGTGGGAATGTGTCGGGTGCCCGGGATCGGGCACGCGCCGATGCGTTCCGCAAGGCGGTCGAAACCGTATTTGATGAAGCCCGCGCTGGCAATCCGGGGGCGGGGGCGGCAGCCGTTGCTGCGCTTCGCGATGCCATGGGTCAGCGTGCGCGGCGGTATGTCCGCAGTTTTCGCCTCGTCGAACAGATCGAAGAAGGGGGTTACGTCCGGGTGAAGGTGACGGTGGATGTTGATCGCCTGGCCGTGACCCGCGAGGTGGAAGGTGTCGCCGGTGTTTCCGCCCAAACGTCAGGATCTGGCGTTGTGGTCATGGGGGCAAGACCAATGGGAGACGTGGTTGCAAGGGCGCTGCAGGGCAGGGGCGTCCTGGCCCGTCAGGGATCAGGGGTTGCGCCAGCGGGACAAATGGTCGTCCAGGTCGCCGGAACGGATAACGGAGTTCTGCCGGTCCGGGGCACCCGGATTCTGGCGGCCGCATGTGAACTGAAAATCACCATTGTCCAGGCAAGCCCGGTCCGGGCAACCCCTGGGGGCGACACGACGTTGCACGCCTGGGGATTCGCCGATGACGAAACCGCCGCGCGGGCGGATTGTCGGAATCGTGCGGCCGACGATGGCGTGCAAAAACTGGCCTCGCATTTTCCGGTTGGTCGCGCGGATCGGGGCGACGACGTTGTTCTGTCGCTGACCTATGGCGAGCCGGACGTGCTGGCCTTGGTGCTGGCGGCCCTGCGACGGACACCCGGCATACGGTCGGCTACGGTTGTCAGCCTGCGCGCACAGGGGGCAGACATCCGGGTCGTCACCGGGCAGCGGGCCGATGCCGTGGCCGCGGCGCTTACGAAAACCCTGGGTGACACTGTCCAGATCGTGCCGCAGAAGGCGACAGCGTCGCGCATCGATCTAGACGTCAGAAGGAAAGGTGTGCCGTGAGGGCGTCTTTGTTTGCGAAGCGGCGTTTGATCGTCGCTGTTTTGTTCCTGGGACTAACGGCGTGCCAGATGATCAAGCCGCCTCCTTCGGGCCTGTTGCGGGTCGTCGGAGATGTGGACGATGCGGCGGTTTGGGTCGATGACGTGTACGGCGGTCGTGCGGTCGACTGGCGGGCGGGTCGCCAGGTGCGCGCGGGGTTTCATCGGGTAGAGGTTCGCAAACCCGACCACTACAGCCATTTCGCGGAATTAATGGTGCCCCAGGGGGGAATCGTCGTGGTGAAGGCGCTCGTGCGTCCTAACCTGGACTGACGTGTTGGGTTGAGCGATATGTAACCCGGTTACACATGGAT
>JAYUUT010000469.1:0-8098 GCA_043754455.1 Myxococcales bacterium | reverse complement strand
CAAATCACGGTTGCGCAAACCGGACGGGTGTCCCATGTCGCGCTCACAGGACCGCTGTCAGGCACGCCCGCCGGCGCTTGCGTAGAGGCGGTGGTGCAGGGGGCTCGGTTCCCCGCTTCGACCGGGCTGCGTTTCGATTATCGACTGGCCCTGCGATAGCGAGCCCCATGCACGCCTATTTTACCAAAGACGCCCAAACGCCAACCCCGGGGGATGGTCTGTTGAATCCGCCTTCCAACGCGCCGATTGATACATCGGCACGACGTCAAGCGCTGCACCAACGGTTGAACCGCGAGGCTGAATCGGCTCATTGGGACGCAGCTGTTGCGACGCTCGCCCAGCTTGCCACCATCGAAACCGATCCGCGCGCCCGTGCCCGCTATCACTACAGCGCCGCTGTCATATGCCGCGACGAACTTCGGTCGCCTGCCGAGGCGGTCGCTTGCTTTTTAAAAACGCTGGTCGATGCCCCGGACGATGACCGCGCCTTTGATGCGATCGAACTCCTGCTTCATGCGACGGAGGATTGGCGAGCTCTTCGTCGTCTGTACCGGCTACGGCTACGAGAGCTTCCCGCCCGATCGTCTCCTGAGTTGGCGGCGCGTCTTTGGACGGCCTTAGGGACGCTGTCGAGCGCCCAGCTTGATGACCCGGAAACCGCGCGGCTGTCCTACGAGACGGCGGCAGCGCTGCACCCGTCTGCCTCTGAACCCCTTGAAGGATTGGCGACGCTTCATCTGGCGGCGGGGCCTTCGGGGATCGACAAGGCCATCGGCGCCCACCAGCGGATCTTAGCGTTTTCGCCCGATCGTTTGACGTCGTATCGCGTGCTGGCGGAACTTTTTGGACGGGTCGGGGCATTCGAACGCCAGTGGTGGGCCGAGACGGCGATTCAGATCCTGGGCGACGGCGTTCCCCATTCGGAACCGATTTCGTTTTATGCGTCTAGGCCGCCGCAAGTTATCCCGGCCCAGATCCGTTTCGACGACGACGTATGGGAAAAACTGACACCCGATGCCGGTAGCAGACCGCTAAACGAAGTGCTGTCCCTGGTCGGCCCCGCGGTTGTCCGGGCGGCCAGCCTGCGCCCCGGGGTATTGGGCGTTCAACGCGCCGGCGCCGTGCAGGACGGATTTGCGCCGCGGGCCTTGGCGTACGTTGCGCGTGTGCTTGATCTTCAAGCCCCCGAACTGCACCGGCGCGATGGCCATATCGTTCCGCTGTCGGCGCATTGGGTCTGTGAACGGGGACGCGTTGGCGCGGTGTTTTTGATCACGCGCGCGTTTGAGGCGTTGTCAGACGACGCCATGATTTTCGCCCTGGCATCGCGAACCACTGTCGTACGCCCTCGGTGGTCCGCAGCCCTTGGTCATCTCCATGGCGTCTCGTTGGCAGCGGCCTTGCGACCGATCCTGGCGGGGACGCCGCTTGCCCCTTCTCTGGGCACTCTGAGCCCCACAGAATTGGAAGACCATTGTGCCCAGTTTCTGTCGCGCATTCAGACCGCCGCAGATCGCGCTGCGTTCTTGCTTTCGGGCGACCTGTGGGCTGCGTTCGAATCCCTGACGATGGATGCCACGAACTCTGACGATGCCAGAGCGCGGGTGGCCGCACTGGCGGGTTTCGCCGTGAGTGATCTGCACCTCGAGCTGCGAACTCGACTTGGACTCAACAATGGCGCCGAAGATGGAGGTCGCAGATGGGTCGGTGGTTGACATGGGTTTGCCTTGCCGTGGGACTGACCCGCGGCGGTTTCGTTTGGGCCGACGAGGGCACAAAAGCGCTGGGGGCGATCATTGAACTGAATGAACGGGCCCTCGCGGACTTTCGCCTTGTCCACCCCGCCGAGGCGTGTGAGAAGCTGGAAAACGCGATAACCCTAGGAAAACGCGCGAAGCTTGAGACTCACAAGATGATGGCGCGCACGTATTTGCACTTAGGGGCCATTACAATTTTGGGGTTGCGCGATCAAGCCGCCGGGGAGCGGCACCTCAGGAAGGCGTTACAGATAAGGCCGGACATTCGCCTGGGCGCCGCCGTGTCGACGCCCGAGCTTGAAGCGTTGCTGGGCGTTCTGCGAGGAGCGCCCGCACCGGTCGCCGCAGCCCCGCTGTCTGATCCGCCGACCCCGGCCGCACAGCCCGCGTCTGCAGCGGCAACCCCCACGCAGGTCGCCGAGGCCGCCTTGGACGCGTTGCTGCGGGCAGCGCCGAAACAAGATGGATCGGTGCCGTCGCCCCCCCCGATAGCGCCGATCGAGACGCCGGCTGCGGCCCCGCCCTCCGACCGAGCCGTTGCCCGTCCTGTCGCGGCCGTTCCGCGCAGGCATGCGGCCATGTCTGACGACAACCCCTTGGCGGCGGTAGACCTGTCTCGGCGCCTTGAACAAGCCGCGGCGCTCACGCATCGCCGCGGGGAGGGGCAGCTTTTTGCCGGACTCGGAATCGGCACTGGGTATGGCTGGCACGGCGGCGGCGCCCTTGAACTGCGTCGTGATCTCGTCGTGGCGCAAGGCTTGAACAGTTCGGGCGATTTGCAATTGGTGCCCGAGTTTGGCTTTCAGATTCGCGACACTGTGGCGCTGTCATTGCAGATCCGCCTGCAATTCATCGCAGCCCGGGGATCAGGCGAGACGCGGCCTGGGACGCCCGCAAACGGCGCCGTCGCCGTTCTGGCGCGCGTCCACAAGACCTTTGGAGACGGAAATACCCAGTTCCTTCTGTCGGGCGCGGTCGGTGCCGGCGACGCCTTCCGTTTGGTTGTGCCTCCGCGGGACAAGAGCGGTTTGCTGCGACACGATACCGTTCGTGGTGGGCCCTTCGTGTTGGGCCCCGGATGTGGCGTTATTCATCATTTCACGCGCACGGTGGCGGGTGTGGCCGAACTGCGAACACTGGTGGGCGTACCCACTGTTGCCGTCGCCGTTGACGTCAATGCCGGGCTACAACTTGCGTTCTAGGCGTAACGGTCGGTATACCAAAGGAGATTTCATGATGATCCGAACGGTCGCGGTCTGTGTCCTGGCTTTCGGAACATCGGCGTGTATGGGCCCCAAACACGGACGCGACCCGGCTCCGATGGATGACATGCCCGCGGATGTTTCGCCCATGGCCAACGGAACGGGCGGATCAACTACGGGTATGGTCACGTCGGTCTTGGATGCGGGGATTGGCACGGGATCAGGTTCAACCGCCCAGGGGCTCGGTGCGGGTGGATCGGGCGGTCGCGGGGGGGCGCTGGGAAGCACGGGCGGCAGTGGGGGGACCGTTACGGTTTCTGCGCGGGACGCTTCGATTGTCGAGGACGCCCGCCCCCCGGTGGCTACGTCGCAAGGCATGGGGGCTCTTTTTGGCTTCGAAAACGCCGCACCCGACTGGACCGCCGGTGATTTGCCCCTCACACGCGACACCACCCGCATGACCGAAGGGGCCGCCTCGCTTATGTTTGTTGCCAGATCCCAACATCGCATATCAAGCCGCGCCTTTGATACCGCTGAATTGCCGAAACTGACGAACAAGCTGTCGATAGACATCTATCTGACCAGCCCCGAGGGCTTCATCGACCTCACCATCGAATGTCAAGCGGCCAAACTGGGTAGCACCAGTCTGGGCCAAAAGCCGTTCAAAGGCCGCGCTCTTGAGACCTGGAGCCCCGTGGTTTTCGACCTGCCTGACCGCGTGGTGACGGCGCTGGCAATGAAGGCCAACGGATGTCGAATGTGGTTCGACCACAACGGCCTAGGGGTTGTTCGGTACGACCGGCTTGCGTTCATTCCCTGACTCCACGATGGGTCTTGTCACCTGCCGCTTTCATCTCTTAGAGCTCTGCCACCAATGGCCCGGCGTTAACTCAAGCGGCCTACGGTTTGAACAGAGCCGTCTTGCGATCCGACAGGAATTTACGAACGGCGGGGATGTATTGCTCAAATTTATTCAAATCTGCAACGAACGCGGGATCGGTACGCTTTGAACCGCGAAGCAAGGCGGCAACCCTGTCGATGCGCGCGTTAATAGCAGGCAAGTCCCAGACCTCCCGCAAGACACGCTGAATTTCCGCTCGATAGGCGGCATCCAAGGCTGGAATCGCCCGCAGACGACGCGGCAGATCGCCTGCAAGACCACACGCACGGCACGATCCATCTGGTGGTGGCTTGGTCCACAACACATCCAGCAAATTGCGCGGGCCGAACACCACGTCAACTTGAAACAGAGAATCCATCCCATGGGGGATAAGGACAAACCTATCGTCTGTCGGGCGGTGGTACAGATAGTAGTTGTTGGTGTTGTATGAATAGCTATCCCAATGGTTGATGAGGCCATCGATCGCGTAGGATGTCGTAAAGGCCGGCAAATCCATGCGCGCGCCCACCGCATCCACCCATTTTTCTGCCGGTGCCGTTCGGATGGTCTCCGCCAGGGCGGTCACATCGGCCCGCGAGCGCATGTCTTCGATTTCGCCCTTCAAGTCGAGCTTTTCCGGACGCAGAACGAATTCCAAATCGCCCAAGTAGCCACCCTCGTAAAGATTCCCCCCCCCATTGTCCTTGCCGAAAATCCGTTTCAAAAATGTCTTGTCGGTGGCTTCAGCAACAACGAAAATTCCTTTCACGACACCGTTGAACGTAACCACCGCGTGCGCGGTCAGGGGCGCCGGCAGATTGGCGCGTCGATACAGTTCGTAGCCCGTGTGTTCCGCCACCAACGTCGGATCTTGACGACAGTTGTTCAGGGCAATCTTTTCCACACCCATGAATTTTGTACCCGGCACGAATTCATCAAACTTCACAGTGAATGCGGCCTTTTCGGTCAGTTTCGCGTACGATCCGTATGAACCTTTTTTTCGAATCCCAACTTTCGCGATGGTCTGACCATCAAAACTGAAGGTCGCCGGAACACGTTTAATCCTGTCGTTTTCAAGCATGGTCAGATACGGCGGGTCGACCTGAAGGCTAATTTCGTGCAGCACAGACACGTCGAACACAGGTGATCCGGCCCCGACAACGACGGCAGCCGGCCCATCAGGACTGGCCGCTTTCATCACGACATCAACCGAAGCCGCGTCTTTTTCTGGGACAAGACGGTCCCGGCCGACGCCTTCACGTTCGACAATCGAAGCCATTGACGCGTCCGTAGGACTCCCGCCCATCCCTTGTGGCCGCCGTGGCGTCCCACCGCTCCCCGATCCTCCCGTTGGGCTAACGCTGGGAACCCGGTCTTCGTCTTCGGATGAAGTCCTAGGCGATTCACAGCCCATCCCCACAACCGAAAGACTTATTGCGAAGATCGCCGTGGCTTTTCTCATCCACCTATAATGAGCAAAAGGTCCCCCGCGATCCATGAGAACCCCGGCCCCAGGATTTGCGAATCATGACGCCCATCCGACTTGACACTTGACGCCGAGATCGGCAAGGCCATCGCCAAGGTCACGTTGAGTACCGTGCTGGGCTCCCAGTTGCGTCCCTTGCAGGGCGGTGGACCAAGGACGTGCGGCACCGGATCAGGGGTGACTCAGAACGTCGTCACGGGCGACAGCCCGAACGCGGCGCCATCGCCGCGAGCCTGCGCGGACCCATCCGGCGGCGCCTTTTGGCTGGGCTCGTCCTGGCCAGATCTTCTGACCTAGACGTCGCAGCCAGCGTGTTACGTCACGCCCGTGGCAGCCGACGCCACCGCTGTACCTGGGCCGCGCGCGCGTTCTGCCGTAACTCTTGGTTGTGACGAAAGGAGCGCCCATGAGAGGACCACTGCCGCGACGTACATTTCTCCGAGGTTCGGGGGTTGCGATTGGCCTCCCCCTTTTGGACGCCATGATCCCCGCGCGGCGCGAGGCCCGGGCGGTGGCGGCGATGGCGCCCCGTCGCTTCCTCTCTTATTTCGTGCCCAACGGCATAGGGATGGCAGGGTTCACGCCTCAGCGGACGGGTACGGGCTACGACCTGCCGATCAAGCTCGAGCCGCTGGCCAGGGTGCAAGGGAAAGTATCCGTTCTGAGTCGGCTCGACAACGATCCCGGCCTCGCACCTAACCAGGATCCGCATCCGTCGTCGGGCGGCGCCGTACTGACGTGCGTCCGAGCGCGCCCCAGCGTCAGCGAGCCATACAACGGGATCAGCGTCGACCAGGTCATCGCCAACGCCATCGGCAAGGAGACGCGGTTCGCCTCGCTGCAACTCGGCGCCGAAGGCGGCTCGGCAATCGGCGGGTGTGACGGCTACACCTGCGACCATCTGCGGACCATCTCATGGGCGGGACCGAAGACGCCGCTGCCCAAGACCAGCAACCCCGCTGTCGCGCTGTCGCGGTTGTTCGCGAACTTCGATCCGGCGTTGGGGGCTGGCGAACAAGTGCGGCGACTCACGCTGCGTAAGAGCGTCCTAGACTCGGCGTTGGGTGATCTGTCGCGCGTGCTACAGCAGGTAGGGTCGGCGGACAGAGCGAAGCTTGAGGAGTTCTCTGGCGCCATCCGCCAGGTGGAGACACGCATCGACGCTCAGCGAACGGCGGTCGCCGCCGGTAATAACGCCAGCAGCCCGACGAGCGCCGCCTGTGCGCCGATGGACGTGCCGCCCACGAACCACCACCCGACGCTGGTCGGCCTCATGCACGACGTAATCGTGTTGGCTTTGCGCTGCGATTTGACCCGCGTGATCACGTTCATGTGGGGCAATGCGGCGAGCGAGGTCGTCTACTTCGGGCTGCCCCATCATAAGAGCATCACGCACGGCAAGTTCAACACCGTGGGAGCTGATCTGCACCGGGTGGAGGTGAGCCACTACGCCCAGCTCCTCGAGAAGATGGACGCCATCTCCGAGGGAGGCCGCACGCTGCTCGACAGCTCGGTCGTTCACTTCACCAGCGAATTCGGCAACGGCGACATGCATCTGACCAAGTCACTGCCAGTGCTGCTGGCCGGCTCGGGCGGTGGGGCGTTTCGGACCGGGCAGCATCTCCTCAACCCCGCCGGAACCCCAGTGGCGAACATGTTCCTGGCAGTCATACGGGGCTTCCAGATCGAGGCCGCCACGTTCGGGGACAACGGAACAGCGCCGCTGGCAGGGGTGTTGTCTTGATTCGGACCCAGGGTCAGCTACTCGCAGGCGCGGCGATCATTGGCTTCATGTGCAGCTGTGTCGGATCGATCGACGACGCTTCCTCCGGCGGAGGCGCGCGCGCCACGGGAGCAGGGAACGGAGCCCGGGGATCTCGCGGGTCACAGGCGGAGGCTAGTCCCGCCAATCCTGCCGCCGATTCTGGGCTGGGTGTGACGGCTGGTATGGGCGCAAGCCTCGATTCCGTCCCACCTCCGTCGCTGGGTGCCGCCGGTGCCGCCGGTGTAAATGGTGCCATTGGCGCCCAGCCCCGCGTCCACCGGCTCAACCGATTCGAATACAACAACACCGTGGCAGATCTCCTCGGGACCATGGCTCGACCTGCGGACGACTTCGCAGCCGACTCCAGCAGCGCCGGCTTCGATCACCTCTCAGGCGCGCAGAGCACGAGCAGCGTTCACATCGAGCAATATCTGGCTGCCGCCGAAGGACTCATCGGCGAAGCGCTGGGGACCAAGACCTCCGGCGCTCCCAAGACGTTCCACTACGACCTGGACGACTCCGTCGTGCAGAAGCAGCCCGGTCAGGACAACCGCACTAACCTCAAGCAGCTCGGCGACGGATTCTGGTCGTTCGGTGGCTCGGACGAGTTTCGCGTCCTGCTGAAGCTGCCAGGCGATGGCGAGTACGATCTGGCGGTGACCGGGTCGTCACCCTTGCAGAGTCGGTCGGTGATGTTCTCGGTCGATGAGCTGCCCGTCGTTCCCATCAAGGTGGGCAGCAGCCTCGCGACCTATCGGGCGGCCGTCTCGATCAAGGGTGGGCTGCACGTGGTGGCCATGGGCGCCGTGAGTGGAACCGCGGGCGAGGATCTCTTCAAGGTCAAGTCCTTCGACATCACGGGCCCTCGCGCGTCCGATCCCATGGCGGTGAACGGGCGCCCACGACTGCTTTCGTGCGTTCCCGGGCCCACCATCGCGGCCGCTGACTGCGCGCGCCAGATCCTGACCGGATTCGCCACGCGGGCGTGGCGGCGACCGCTGGCGCGCA
>JAYUUT010000468.1:0-2158 GCA_043754455.1 Myxococcales bacterium | reverse complement strand
CCATGCGGGGCAACAATCCGGGCATCTTCGCGCGCAACGCCCGGTACAGATCAGCACCCGTCATTCCCGGCATCATGACGTCACACAAGATCAAGTCATACCCGGGATCGGTTGTCAGGACTGCCAAGGCAGCCCCCCCGTCCGACACCTTCAGGACCTCGTGATCGCGCCCAATTAGACGTTCAACCGCCCGGAGAATTCCCGGATCGTCGTCCACAACCAACACCCGCGCCCGAAACGATCCGTTGTCTGTCGGCTCCGCGGGGGCAGGGCCTATCGGAGCGCCTGCGACCACAAGGGGGATAGGTGTTGGCGTCACCGGCGAATATCCGCCTTGATGAACGCGCAACCACACAGCAAACGTCGAGCCCTGGCCGGCCTTGCTTTGGAATGTAATACGTCCTCCTAACGAGGCCACGATTTCCTGGCAGATGGGCAACCCTAGCCCTGCCCCCTCACCCTCCGGTTTGGTCGTGAAAAAAGGCGTGAACACGTTCTTCTGTTCCAACTCCGGTATGCCCCGTCCGGAATCCGTGATCTCGACCAGAACCTCGGCCCCCACCTGACGCGCAACGATCCGCACATGGTTGTCCGCGGGATGCCCAGGTGTGATGGCCTGGGCGGCGTTCACAATAAGGTTTAGGAACACCTGCCCTAAACGGGACTCGCTGCCGCGCACAGCGGGAAGATCCCCCATTTCTTCTACCACCTGCGCCCGCTGAACCATTTCTGGCCGCGCCATCCGCAACGCCGATCGGACAACCTCGCACAGATCGACCGCGACGAGGGCATCAGGGCCGCCCCTGTGTGAGAAGACATTGACGTCGCGCACGATCCGGCGCACCCGGTCGGTGGCGACACGTATGCCTTCAAACGCTTCCGCTAGGCTTGACGACGCCAGCCCACGGGTCACCAAAGACGTCACCTCTTCTTGGGCGAATTGCAGATTGGCCACCACCGCTAGGAGGGGATTGTTGATTTCGTGGGCGATACCCCCGGCAAGCCTGCCTATCGATGCCACCCGATCGCGGGCCATCATTTGCGCCTCCAGTTGCCTTCGATCCGTATCACCGACCTCCTTTCGTCGATCTTGGAAGCAGGCCAGAATATGGCTGACCTGCCCCGCCTTCGACATCAGGGGCCGCAGGCACAGCTCGACGGGCCACCCGGCAAAGTCCCCGTGAATCGGTGAACTTGCTTCACCGACTAGAGCTTTGGCAAAGACGTCGCCAAAAATCTCCTTGCCGTTTTCGTGCTCCACTTTTTCAGGAAACGAGGCCCGAAACGCAGCGTTGACCCCAAGCGATATCCCCATAGGGTTAAATAGCTGCATCGGCAGCGGCAAGCCCTCGAGCAGCTCTAGCAGCTTCAGGGGAAGACCTTCTGTTGTCGCGAATCCGACCCGTCCCGTCACCATTGGTCAGGACGCTTGGGCAACCGCCCCACGGAAGGGTCGCAAGGCCGCCCGTAGCGTTTCGGCGGCCTCGACCCGCGATTCCTTGGCCTTGGCCAGGCAGTTCATGACCACATCGTCTAGGGCGGGGGGAATCCCGGCCACGAGAGCAGACGGCCGCGCAGGTGGCGTATGGACATGGTGATACAACACTTCGCCCTCAACGAAAGGGGGCCGCCCCGTCAGCAATTCAAAGAGCGTACATCCCACTGAATACAGGTCCGCCCGAAAATCAATGTCACGCCCCAGGATCTGTTCGGGCGACATGTAAAGCGGCGTGCCCTGGATCTGAGTCTGCGAGATCCGCATGGCCTGAACCGCCCGCGCCAGGCCGAAGTCCCCGATCTTCACATGCCCCTCGTTCGTAACGAAAATGTTCGATGGTTTAATGTCGCGATGAATGATGCGTTTGCCATGCGCGTATCCAAGGCCCGCGCACACTTGATCCATCAGTTCCACCGACCGACCGACCGATAGACGCCCTTCGGCCGATAGGATTTCCTCCAGCGTCCGCCCCTCGACCAATTCCATGATCATGAACAATTCCCCCTGATCTTCACCTTGGTCGTAAACCGTCACGATGTTGGGATGATTTAGCGCCGCCAAGGCCCGGGCCTCGCGAACGAAGCGCGACGCAACTTCAGGATTGTCCCGGATGTCCGGGGCCATCAGTTTCAAGGCCACCTCCCGATCCAGCACCAAATC
>JAYUUT010000467.1:0-36623 GCA_043754455.1 Myxococcales bacterium | reverse complement strand
TAGACCACCTCTGACCCCCGTGTCTCCACTGATTTCTTCATTCCGGGCAGCCTTGGTTCATTGAAGAAAAATTTCCGCTGTGAAGGACCAATCAAGGTGTATTCCCATCGGCGTTTCGGCGCCTCCTCACCCACGACCTCGAGGTCACCGAAATAGTCCGCCAGTATGTTCTCGGTGGACACGTCCGACACCGTGTACTGCATCTCAATGACATCGCCGGCCTTCAACCCCTCGAACGTGATCACTTCAGCCCGCGTGTCGTAATACAGGCCGTACCACGGCTCGGACAGGTCGCGGTCGTCCCTCCCATTCGCCTCCGACAGGTCTAGGCCACCTTCGGCATTGGTGCGAAACACCTGGGCACGGCGAATGTCAACCTCTTGATTCCCCGGCGTGTACCTAACAAAAAACTCCTGATTGTCCCTGGCCGCCCGGTCGGTGTTCAGCCGCACCACCCGCTGCCAGAAACTTTCCGACAGCCCATTGGGATGCACGCGAACGACCCGCCTGTCCAGCAGAACATCGACCGGCGCATCTTTGACGGGGTGTAAGGCAGTCTCCTTGACCAACGCCGTAACGTCCTGCGCATAGGCCGCCGCAAGTTCAGCGCCCCCATGCGACATCCCCTCTTGGTCCGCACTCAGGCGATCAACATAACGGCGCAGCGATGGGTTCTGCGGCTTCAGCGACAACGCCTGGCGCAGCTCTTGAATTCCCTCGGTCAGATGGTCCGCACGAACCAATAACCTTCCCATCTCCTCGTGCAGCCGCACGTCGTCGGGACACAGTTCCATCGACGTGAGCAGGACACGCTGGGCCTGGTCGAAGTCCCCGGCACCCTCTAACAACGATGCGCGTTCGACAGCAAGATGGTGCAAATCAGGCCGATGGGACCAAGCCTCGGCGTACAGCCGAACCGCCTCCGGTCGATCCTGGCGGCGTTGGGCGGCAGCAGCCAGATCCTGCAGCACCCCCACATCGGACAATCGCGACGCCAGCATCGCCCGCCGCTGCACATCCGCCTGCGCGTGATGGTCTGCTTCGTCCAGAACCCGGGCCCTGGCGCTACGGATTCGATACAACGTTTGGATTTCTTTTGTTAACGACCCCAGGCGCCGACTGGCCGCCGCCGAAAACCCTGCCAGCTGTTCGTCCATCGCAATAGCCAAGACGGCGGGGAAGCAGGTCGGATCGCGCTGCAGTGCCTTGCCCCATTGCGCGATAGCGGCGCTTTGCCGTTGGCGCCCCCGGTCCATTTCCCCTAGGGCGACCAAAGCCAGTCCCGCTCGTCCCGCGTCCGGCCCCGCAGCCACCCGGTCCAAGGCTGGTCGCCGCACGTTTTCCTCCGTCGATAGTTCTGCCACCAATGCCCACGCCTCAACGCCAGCGCCCGCCTCCCCCGCCCTTCTTGCGGCACCTTCGCCCGCCTTGGCGTCTACGTCTTCCGATCGAAACAGTGCCTGGTACCTCGCCCAATCCAGCCACGCGGACGCGGTTCCCGAACGCTCTGCCAATTCCCCAAGGGTGCGTCCCAACACCTGAACATGGGGGGCCTTTGTCACCCGCCCAACGGGTTTTGGCCACGCCATGAGGTCATCGGTTCCGGAGGTCAGGCCGGAAAGAGACCGACCCGACACATCGGTAAAACGTGCGAACAACCGAAATCGCTGGGTGGTTATAACGGCCTTTATGATCAAAACATTGCGGCCCGCCTTCAACCGCACACCCACCGCATCCTGGTCGGGCTCGGCAGGCCGCACCACGTCCCTCGTAAAAACGAGCTCGCCGTTCAGCCAAACCGCCAAGGGCCCCCCCGATCCCAGCCGCAATGCCGCAGGTTGCGTCCGAAGGCTTTGGACCGAGGTCATCACATAGGCCACAACCTCGTTGTCAGGCCGCAACACCCCATCGAGCAACAGGGCGCCCTCACGGGTCATCCGTTTCAGCCGGCGCCAACCCACATCCCGTTCCTTGCCCACGAATCGTTCGCCTTCCTTCGGACCTGATCCTCGAAGTTCGGGCGGGTATGCGCGGCCTAGTCCACTGCGCCCTTGGGCATCGAAGGGCCCCACCACCCACACATCATCCAAGACCCCAAAACCCAGCCCTTGGATTCTTTGTTCGGCGGCCGCCCGGTCGCCTTTGCGCGCTTCTTCGCCGGCCAAATGATACGACGCCACCCCTTTGACCAGCGGATCTGTCGCCGGTGCGGCCACAAGCCCTGCCAACGTGTCGACAAGGGCCCCGGGGGCCAGATCATCTTGCAACCGCAAGAGCGCGCACAGGGGGCCCGCAGCCGAAACCTTCCCGGCACGGGCCAGCAGTTCCCGCTGGTATTCAACCTTCTGCCTTTCAAACGGCGTATCGCCCCCGTCGGCAAATGCGCGGTCGACAGCGAACATGCCCAACACCGACACCACGGCGATGTACCCAAGATGTCGTATGTGCATATATCGACGTCGAGTATACCGACCCCCGCCCCTGCCCCCACCCCAGGCTGAATTTATGTGCGGGTGGGTAGGTTGGAATCGTAAGACAGGGGCCGCACCACACGCCCATCGCCCGTGGTGATGGCGCGGGTCTTTTCGTCAAACAACAGGGTGAGGCTAAGGCGTTCGGACATTTCGGCCAGCGCAAGAATCGTGTGGGCTTTGAGCGCCAAATCGATGCTGCCAACCGGCGTCTTGCCCGATCGAATACAATCGAAAAAATTCTGCGCCAGCCGTTCGGTGCTGCCCGGGGCAAGAGGATCAACAAATTCCTCGTTGTCCTGTTCTTCTGCAAAGGGGCGTTCGACCTTCAGCTCTGCCTTGTTCTGTCCGATGCCAAAATAGGCGGTAGCCCTGCGTCCCCGAATCACCTCGCCCAGTCCCTGTTCGTTGATCGTGCTGCCCACGACATTGAACGTCAACCCGCTGGGCATTTCGGCCAGCAGATGGGTGGTATCCGTGATATCGCGATCAGTCGATACCTTACGGGTTCCCGTGCAGGTCACCCGCCGTGGAAATTCAGGGTTACCCGTCGCAAGCAGCAGGGGCAAAAATGTGTGGGACAACAAGTTGCCCAGGATTCCCGAATTGTAAGAATAGAACTTGTGCCACGAAAAATAGTGCTCCGGTGTCCACGGCCGATGCGGCACGCGGCCCAGCCACTGCTTCCAGTCCAAATTCGTTTCATTGGCCTGCGGGTCGATGGGATACGTCCATTCGTTGTTTTTTGGGTTGTTGCGACAGTACGCACCCTGCGCCCAAGCCAAAGGCCCCAGTTTTCCCGCCCGGATCCAGGCGGCGACCTTGTGGTATTTCTCATCCGCACAATATTGCGATCCGATTTGAAACGTCTTCTTCGTGCGTCTGACCGTATCGGCAACCCGAAAACCCTCTTCCAAATATCGGCTTAGCGGTTTTTCCCCGTAGACGTGTTTGCCCGATTCCAGCGCCCCGACAGCAACATCCGCATGCCACGTGTCGATCGTGGCGATGACCACAGCGTCGATGTCCTTGCGATCCAGCAAACGCCGATAGTCGCGAACCGCATCCTTCGGGGCACACCCCGCGATCTCGCGGGCCCGGTCTAGGCGCTTCTGGTAGACGTCGCAAACACCCGCGATCGTTATGTTGAATTTGGCCTCCTTTTCCTTGTGCAGCTTCACATGACCCGTGCCACGCGACCCCGTGCCTACGTATGCGACCGAAATTCTGTCGTTGGCACCTAGGACGCGACCAGGGAAAGGCGCTCCAAACGCCTTCGGGCTTTTAACTTTGGCCACCCCTATCGCCGCTGTGGTCGCAGCCGTTGACTTGAGAAAGAAGCGACGACCGGAAGTGAAGCTTTTGGTGCTCATCGAAATTCCTCCGTTAAGGATGACGACAACTGTACCTGCTGGGACAAAGATCCGTGCAGACAGCGACGCGCAGAACTTCCCTGGGCGTGTAAAAAACCTCAAAAACGCGACGCGCGCTCGGATGAAAACGTTTTCGAGAGTTCAGCGGCGCCGACGTCGACCGGCTACCAACGACACCATCAACAGAAAAATGCCTCCCGCTACGGTTCCGGCACCGGCCGTGCTTTTACGCGCACCCAAATCGCAGCCACATCCTTTACGCAGCACCAGTCTGGACTCATGCCCCTGGCCCGCATCACTGTCGGATGTGTCCTCAGGGTCTGGTTCCGTGGGCGCGGGGACTGCCCCGCCCGGATCCTCCGTTTTGGGAATGTCCGAAGGACTGCCACCCACACCAATCGCCATTGCGCCTCCCGCGCCTGCCATCGCGCCGCCCGCGCCTGCCATCACGCCGCCCGCGCCTGCCATCACGCCGCTGCCACCCGCACCATCCGGGGCAACAACGCCACCGGATCCGAGCCCACCAAAACCGGCATCAACCCGGGGGGGCTCAGGCAAACAATTCTCATCAATCATCCCATTGCAATCATTGTCCACACGATCGCCACAGATTTCGGCGGTTGCCGCACCGGCGGCAACGTTGCAAACGGTCGCGCGGCCATCGACCGCACACACTTTGATGCCAGCCCTCACGCACGCCCCGACACCGACAGAACACATCGCCCCCCGATCAGGAAAGGTTTCGTCAATAAGCCCGTTGCAATCGTTGTCTTTGCCATCACAAATTTCAGGAGTGCAATTTCGCGTTCGGGCCATCACAACATTCGAATACATCGAAAATCCCGCGGCGCTGTGCGCGCGGGCTCGGAAGAAATAGGCCGAGTCATTGGCCAGGCCTCCACTTGAAAAGACCGTCACGTTGGCAAGGACCGTGGCGACCTCCGTCCAGGTCAGGCCATCGGTAGATCGCTCGATCCGAAATCCATCTTCGTTCGTGCTCGCATCGGTCCAAACCAGATCAATCTGCCCCCGTGTCATGGCCACAGTGGCGACCAGATTTGAAGGCGCGGGAAGAACCGACGTGGGACCTTTGATCAGGGAAAACGTATCCCCAATCACCCCAGTTTCCCTCAGGAACTGGGCATCCAGGCGCAGATTGTCCACATCCACCACCAAGGATCCCAAAACATCCATCGAAACAAAATTTGCGGGATGATTCAGGCCAGAATGCGTACCACTTGTCTGCCCTGCACTCCCCGTGACGACGTACACAGCCCCTTCGTGGGCAGCCGGACCCGCAGTCGGTTTGCTGTAGGCACCACCACCTGACGGACGCCCATCTCCGCTGTTTTTCTTCATCGATGCGGTCAATGTGGAAGCGGGCCCGTAGTGGCCGTCTAGTAGAAAAGATCGTTCATAAACGTGGCTGTGCCCCATCAGCACGATGTCAACCCCACCTTGTTCAAGGATCGGCAAGATCCCCGCCCGCATGTCGATGCTTTCCCCGTCATCATCCGAATTGTGGCTGCCCCGTGAATAAAGCGGATGGTGAAAGAACGCCACGATCCAGGCATGCGTGTTCATCGCCAGATCCGCCTTTAACCAGGTCGCCATCGCCCCCATCGGCGCGCGGTTTGATGTCATCGAATCTAGGCAGATCACGTGAAGGTTGCCATAGTCGAAGGCGTAATACCTTTCCGTGCCCGACGGCACGCCCCCGGCCTCCCCCGCGGTTGGAAACGTGAACGACTGGAAATAGGGCAAATCAGGCGGGGGTGTGACTGACTGGCCCGTCTCGTGGTTGCCCAGCGTGGACCATATGGCCACTTGCTTGAAAAACGTCGGGTATATCTCGAAGAAATTCTTCTGATACTCATTGTCGGTCCCGGAGTTGTAGGCATTGTCGCCCAACGCCAGGATGAAATCCGTGCGCCGAACGGGCATCAGATTTTTGTAGGCATCCCGAACCGCCCTTTGGCCGGCCGTGTTGGTGCCTGCATCGCCCAGCGCCCAGAATCGCGTCGCCTTCGCTGTCCCGGGGGCTGGCGAGGTGTAGAAGAAGGAGTCAGCACCAGAGCTGAGGACCGCTGTGCTGCTGCCCACGCCGTAGAAATATTGGGTGCCTGGCGTAAGCCCCTGAACCTTGATCTCGTGCTCGGTTGAAACCGTCGGGCTTAGGACCTGTAACGAAAGCGCCGCCGCAGTGGAACCGTAGACAACGCGGCCGTCCGTGGGTGAATCGGTGCGCCAGCGGACGATCACGCTGGTTGACGTGCCACTCTGTAGATAGGGCCCCCGCGTAACCGTCTCAGCCCCGGCAAGGCCCTGCTGAATCGAAGCGACGGGATCCCCGGCATCCCCCTCGCACGAGAGGATGACGGCCACAAGCCCAACCGTCCAGAATCGATATGCCCACATTGGGCCGATGCTAGAAGCAACAGGCCGTCAGTGCAACGAAATGAAGTAAGGATAAACCATTTGACATCTACGACGCCTGTCGTAGATACTCTCCGAAATGACGAAACCACCGCCCCTTCCCGGAGGAGATCTCGAATACGCCGCCCTCGCAGCGCTGTGGGAGCTAGGTCCTTCTTCCGCGCGCGAGGTCCACGAGCGGATCGGTGAGCCGAAGGGTCTCGTCTACACGACGACCGCGAAGGTGCTCGATCGGATCCACGACAAGGGGCTCGTGAGTCGGCAAAAGATGGGAAAAGCCTTCGTCTACCAGGCGAGGATCGCGCGGGGAGTCGTGGAACAGGCACGCGCCAAGGATGCCGTCACAAGGATGCTCGGCGACAAGCCGCGCCCCGCGATGGCCGCCCTAGTGGACGCGGTCGAAGCGGTGGATCCCGACCTGCTCGACGAGCTCGGACGACTGGTCGCGGCGCGAAGGAGGGATGGCCGTGGATCGTGAGATCGTCTTCGCCGTGCTCGCCGTCATCCTCGTCGGCGTCTCACTACCAGTCGGATCGCTCCTCGCGGCGGCCTTCGATGGCCAAGGCGATCTACGCCGACCAGGCAAGGACGTCGAGCGCCATGCGACCAGGCGCCTCTTCCTCCCCCTCGTCCCGGTCACTTTCGCGATTGCGCTCCTCCTTGGCTGGGCTTCAGCGGAGCCGGACGATTCAGAGCGGATTCCTTGGACGTCCTTCGTGATCGCGTGGCCGGTGCTGTTGGTGTGGGGCCGCACGCTTGTTCGGGCCTGCCGCGCCCTCGCACCACGCCGTGTACGCACCGCCGCGACCGTTGGTATCGTGGTCCCACGCGTCGTTCTTGATAGACACTTCGCCCAACAGATCGACGCATCCGCGTGTCAGGCCGCGCTCGCCCACGAACGCGCGCACGCCATGCACCGAGATCCGCTGCGGATCTGGCTCGCCCAGATCGTGACCGACCTCCAGTGGCCGCTCCCAGGGGCTAAGCTTCGATTTGACCGATGGCTCGGGGCGCTTGAACTGGCACGGGACGAGGAAGCTCGCGCCGAGGTCGACGGTGCGGATCTCGCGGCGGCGGTCATCGCGGCGGCGCGAATCGAAAAACCTGCGCCGTTCGCCTACGCGGGCATCACCTCCGCTGACGCTGTGCTCAGGCTGCGGATTGGACGGCTGTTAGCACCTGTTTTAGCGTCGTCGCCCCGGGAATCGCCGCGGGCGACAATGGTGCTATTCCTGCTCGCGGCCGCTGGTTTTTCTTTCCTAGGCGCAGGCTTCGGCGAGGCCCTAGTAAGGCAGGTGCTCGGATGGGATCGCTGAGGCCAACATGTCTGGCGCTCCTGCTTGTCGTCGGGCCCACCTGCACGCAAAACGAAGCCGAGCGAGAGGAACAGGCAATGGCAGCGGCCGTTCCACGTCGCCTTCAAGCAGACGGAACGGTGAAACTGTCCGACGCCGACAAATCGGCATTGGATCTACGTGTTGAGACCGCGAAGGAAGGTGCGCTGCCGGACGCCCGGATGCGGATTGGACGCGTGCTCGCACGTCCCGGTGACGAGGCCTTGCTCGTCGCGCCGGTCGCGGCGCGGATCGTGACCGTGTCCGCCGTTCCGATCGGAAGTGATGTCACAGCGAGGACCACGCTGGTGGACGTCATGCCCATTCTCAATGCGGGTGAAACGGTTTCACTCAACGTCCAAACCGCTGACGTCGAAGGTCAGCTTCGGTCGGCCATACACGAACTCGCCCTGAAGGAGGCGACGGCGGGCCGGGCGCGCGAGCTGTCCACGTCGGCCATCGTGAGCACGCAAGCACGCGAAGAGGCGGAAACCGCCGTCACGACCACCCACGCGCGCATCGACGCCCTTCGCAGCGCGCGTTCTGTCCAACTCTCGGGGGGCACGAACCGACTCGCCTTGAAGGCTCCGATGGCTGGGCGTCTCGCGTCGCTCGATGTCGCTCTTGGTGCGGTCGTCCAGCCCGGCGATGTGCTGGCGCGCGTCCTGCGCAGTGGCACACGCTGGATCGACATCCTCGTCTCGCCGGATGATCTCGTAGGCGTCGCGTACGAGGTGGAGGCTGGCGGATCATGGATCCCCGCCCGGCTCGTTTCCCGCGGGAGCGTCGTGGGCATGGATGGAACGCGACGCGATCGTTTGGAGATCGATGCGGGACAGGCCGCGGCACTGCTCCCTGGCGCCACCGTGTCCGTCCGCGTGGGCGTCGGCAGAAGCCAAGGAGTGCTAGTTCCGCAAAGCGCCCTTGTTCCTGGCGTCGGCGGCGACGTCATCTACGTCGAGAGTGTAGCGGGGGTCTACACGCCCCGATCAGTTCGCGTGGTCGCACGATTTGGTGGGCAGGCGCGGCTCGCAGGCGTCGTCGCCGGTACACGCGTGGTCACGCAGGGTGCGATGTCGTTGCGCGGGGAAAGCCTCCGCTCCGAGCTGCGCCACGTGGAGTGATTCATGGGCGCCCTCTTCGATGGTCTCATCACTTGGTCGATCCGCCACCGCGCGGTGGTGCTGCTGATCGCGGCAGGACTCGTGGTGGCGGGATTTCTCACGGTCTCTCGCGCCTCGCTCGACGTGCTCCCGGACTTCATGCCTCCACGTGTGGTCGTGCAGGTCGAGGCGCCGGGAATGGGCGCGCTCGATGTCGAGGAGACCGTTACGCGGCCGCTTGAACGGGTGCTGCTTGGAACTCCGAGCGCCGAGACCGTCCGTTCGACGTCCTCCCCCGGGCTCTCGGTCGTCACGCTGCTCTTCCAGGAAGGCATCGACGTATACCGCGCGCGCCAACTCGTAGCCGAACGCATTGAGCTGGCACGGGGGCGCCTCCCTCAAAGCGCCCGCGCGCCGCAGATTGCGCCCATCTCGGCTCCGATCGGCGCGCTTCTGAAGCTCTGCATCTCGTCGGATCCTGATTCCGATCCGGCGCGGATGCGGCAAGTTCGCGCATTCGGAGATTGGGTTCTCAGACCACGGCTTCTTGGCATCTCAGGCGTTTCGCAGGTGACCATACATGGCGGCGAAGTCGAGCGCGTCGAGGTGCGTCCCGATCCGGCGAAAATGCGCGCTCGTGGCGTATCCATGGACGAACTCCTATCCGCTGTTACCGGCGCGCAATCGCCGACGGGAGCCGGTTTCGTGGAGACACGAACGGCCCGCCTCGATGTGCAGACCGCGGGGCGGTTGACATTGGACGGGGCGATTCCCGCGTTAGCCGACGCGGTCGTCACCACGAAAAGTGGACTCGCCGTCCGTATCGACGACGTCGCCGATGTCGTTCTTGCGACCGAGCCACGGGTCGGCGGAGCGCTCTATGACGGGCGCCCCGCCGTTTACGTACAGGTAAACAAGCTTCCTTGGGCAGACACGCTGACAGTGACGCGTGCGGTGGAGGCCGCCATTGCGGATCTCGGCCCCCGCCTTCCCGCGGGGACGCGCGTCGAGCCTCCCGTTTTTCGTCAGGCGGACTTTATTCTCACGTCCATCTGGAGCGTCGGGCGCGCGATGCTGCTTGGTGGCTTGCTGGTCGTGCTCGTCCTCATCGCGTTCCTGCGGCACGGTCGCCTGGCTGCCATCAGCCTCACCGCGATTCCGCTGTCGATCCTCGCTGCGGCAGCCGCAATGGTCGCCAGTGGGGTTTCGATCAATGGCATGACGCTTGGGGGGCTCGCCATCGCCGTCGGCGAAGTGGTCGACGACGCGATTGTCGATGTCGAAAACGTCTGGCGGCGCCTGCGGCTCAACGCCGCACTCGAAGCACCGCGTCCCGTCCTCGACGTGGTCCATGACGCCTCCCGCGAGATCCGGGGATCGGTCGTCTACGCGACGATCATTGTCTGCCTCGTCCTCGTACCCGTACTCCTGCTGGGAGGCATCACCGGCCAAATTTTCGCCCCACTCGCAAAAGCCTACATCCTGGCTATCGTCTCCTCACTCCTTGTGGCCCTGACCGTCACGCCCGCGATGTGCGCGCTTCTTCTTCCGCGCATCGCCACACGCAAGACACGACCGACGCGCCTCGCGACCTGGATGATTGGGTGGTACCGCCGCATCCTTCGCAAGGTCGTCGAGCGGCCGCGGGTCGTCCTCGGCGTGTGCGGCACGCTCGCCGCCGCCGCGATCGCGGTCCTGCCGTTTCTCGGAGGCCGCTTCCTCCCAGAGTTCCATGAACACTCACTCATCGCCCATGTCCACACAGCACCGGGCGTCTCTCTGGACGAAGCCATCCGCCTCGCCGCTCGTGTCGACATCCAGGCGCGCCCGGGCGTCGCTGCGCACCTGGCCTCACGCGCGGGGCGCGCCGAGCTCGACGACGACGCGGCGCCGATCAACCGCGTCGAAATGGATCTCGTCCTACCTCCCGACGACGACCGCGAGTGGGACGAAATCGTCATGGACGTCGCCAAACGCATCGGTCAGGTGCCCGGACTCGGCTTCGTCGTGGAAGGATTCCTCGGCGAACGCGTACACGAGGTCCTCTCGGGCGAGACCTCGCCCATCGTCGTGAAGGTCATCGGGCCGGATCTACCCGAACTCCGTGCGCTGGCGGCGAGGGCCGCCCAGGTCATGGAAGAAACCCCCGGACTCTCCATGGTACGCATTGAGCCGCAGTTGGATGTTCCGCAGCTTCGTGTTCTCCCGGACCGGGCGGCGCTCCTTCGCGCCGGCGTCCGCGTGTCTGAGCTAGCCAACGCCGTGGTCGACTGGCGCCAGGGGCGACCGGTAGCACAGCTTCTGGAGCCCTCGGGGCGCGTCGTGGACATCGCGGTAGCCGGGCCGCCTGCGCTTCGCGACCGCCCGGCGCTCGCGGACATTCCCGTGTCCACGCGCACGATGGGCGACGTGACCGTCTCGACGTTGGCAAGGCTGGATGAAGTGTTCGCGCCCTCGATCATCAATCACGAAGCCGGCGAGCGGCGGATCAGCCTCGGTGCAAGTGCCTCTGGGGGATCGTTGTCGCGCGCGGTCTCTCGCCTCGAATCTTTGCTCCACGAACGGGTTAAACCCTTGCCCGGCTATCGCGTCGAGTTATCGGGTGAGGCCGTCGCACGATCGGCGGCAGCGGCCCGCCTGCTCATCCTCGTCGCTCTGGTGATTGGCGGCATTTTCGTTCTGCTCTCGGTCGCGTTCGGATCGCTGCGAGACGCGGGGTTCGTACTCCTCAACATTCCGCTCGGGCTCGTAGGGGGTGTCGCCGCGGCCGCGCTAACGCCGGAGGGGCTTTCGGTCGCCGGGTTCGTCGGCTTTGTGACCCTCTTCGGGATCATCTCCCGCAACGGTATCATGCTCGTCGCGCACAAACGGCAGCTCGATCTGGAGGCGCCGCAGGAAGACGCGGTATTGCGAATTCTCCGCGCCGCCGAGGAACGCCTTCTCCCCATCATGATGACGGCGGCGACCGCGGGACTCGCGCTGCTGCCGCTTGCGGCATCCTTCGAGGCTGCGGGAAGCGAACTCGAAGCACCGATGGCGCTCATCGTCTGCGGAGGGCTCATCACCTCCACGGCGCTCAACATGATCGTGCTGCCGACCTTCTATGTCTGGATCGAGCGCCGTCGTACGCGCCGGAGCGCGGAACTCGCATCATGAGGCGCGCTCACTATCTCGCTTTTGCCCTGACTCTCTGCCTCGCACCGGCCTTTAGCGCCGCCGCGTCGCCTCTCTCACTCTCGGCGGCTCAAGCGGAGGCTCGAACACATGCGCCCGAAGGTGCCGAACTTGCGGCCCGTTTGCGCGGGGCGCAGGGGGTTCTGGACGACGCGGGGCGCGTGTTCCGGAAGGATCCGACGATCACGGCCACGTACGACACGGGGGCGCTTACTGGGGCGCCTGACGAACACGGGGTGGCCGTCGGATTGGCCTTCCCGATCGACATTTCTAGATCCTGGACGCCGCGGGCAGGTGCCGCGCGCGCCGATCACGATCGGGCCCAGCACGAACGTACCGACGGTCTTCGGGCGCTGGACGAAGCGGTCGCGCTCGCATTCGCGGACGTGGCTCTGGCGCAGCGGCTGTTGGCGCGCGCCGATCGCGTCGTCGCACTATACGACCTTGCGTTCGAGGCGGAGCGGCGGCGACTCACCGTGGGCCAAGGCAACCAACTCGACATGGATGCCGCAGAGCTCGATGCGGCGGGTTCGAAGGCCGCGGTATCCCAGGCGCGCGGAACTCTTGCCCAGGTCCGGGCGCGACTTGGGCGGCTGCTGGGCAGAAGCGGGAGCAGCGATCTTGTCGCCGAAGATTTGATAGAGCCCGCAAAGCTGCCTTCCGATGAGATCTTCGAAGGCATCGTGGCACGGGATCCCCGGGTCCTCGCTGCCGACGCCGATGCGCGCGCACGCACTCTCGACGTCCAAATGTACGAACGGTTGATGATCCCCGCGCCGACCTTGGGCGTCAATCTTGGCTTTAGTCAGCGGGACATCCCCACACGCGCTTTCCGCGGGCCGGGCAGTGCGGGTCTCGCGGCGCTTTGGTCGGAATGGGAAATGGGTTTTTCGCTCAGTCTACCGCTCCCGCTTTTCGATGGCTATCGCGAGCCGCGCGTGCGAGCTCTGGCGCTGTCGTACGCGGCGGCGTCTCGGGTGGCGATCGTTCGCGCCGACGTACGCGCGGAGCTCGATCAGGCGTGGTCAGGGTACCGCGCCGCCGCCGAGGTTCATCAGGCGCTCGCCCAAACAGTGGCCGTGATCGATCGGGACTTCGGGCTCCTCGAACAAGCCGTGCGAGCCGGCTCTATGGACGCACTCACACGAGCCATCGCTCTGCGGCGACTCGAAGATGCCGGACGCCGTTTCGACGTTGCGGGGCGCGATCTTCGCGCGGCGCGCGCAAGCTGGGAGCGAAGAGTCGGCAGCAGAAAAGTGCAGTAAGGGTACACCTGGGACCTGTGCAGACCTTACCCCCTCAAGACGTTCGAAATCACTGACGCAAACGAATGTCTTTGTATTGAACCTTCATCGGCTCCGGGATGACGGGCATGCCCAGAACGCCGGTCAACCGGGCCTTTCCCGCCTCCCGGTCATCAAGTTCTGCCGTGATCTGGCCATCGATGCGCAGCACGATCTTCGATCCCCGGGCGGAAATCGCGTAATCGTGCCACAGCGCCAGATCAATGCCCGCCAACAGGACGGCAGGGTCGGCGAATCGTCTCACGGTTCGTTTTCCAGCCTTGTCGATGGCGACCTTGTCGCCCCGTCCCGCCAGGGCATTGCGGGGGCCGAACTCGTCGAAGATCCCACCTAAGGCAGAGCCCGTCTTGGCAATGTCGGCCTGATACCCATGGATAAACCCGTGCTCCCGGACCTCGCCGCGAAACTGCATGCCCGAATTCGCCTTAGGGCCGAAGATCCTGAATTTGAAGGTCAAGTCGAAATCACCGACCTTGCCCTTCGTCCAGGCTATGAATTGCGTCACTGCGGGTCGATGTTCGGGAGTCACCGTTCCCGTCAGCGCGCCATCCTCGACACTCCAATAGGTCATGTCGGGCGCTATCCACCCGTCCAGGGTTTTGCCATCGAACAACGTCTGCCAACCGTTGGCAGATAGGGCAGCCGCGATCAAGAAGGTCAGATGCATAGCTCTTAAGTTACCGCTCCCTTGCTTCTGTTACATCCACGACCAAAGAAAATACTTCGCCGCACCAACCACTGTCCCGCTATTCGTCGGTCACGCACCCTGTCGATGCAGACGACACCAGCTTCACATATTTGGCCAGCACGCCACGGTTGTACTTCAGCGCCGGGGCCTTCCAGGTCGAAAGCCGGGTGGCGATCTCGGCATCGGACACGTCCATGTCCATCCGGTTCTCGATGGAATCAATCGTGATGCGATCGCCTGTGCGAACCACCGCAATGGGCCCTCCCACCTGCGCCTCAGGGCTGACGTGCCCAATGACAAAACCGTGGGTGCCGCCGGAAAACCGGCCATCCGTGATCATCGCGATGCTCTTGCCTAACCCAGCGCCCATGACGGCCGCCGTAATCTTCAGCATCTCTGGCATCCCGGGGCCGCCCTTGGGACCTTCATAACGGATGACGACAACATCGCCTGCCTTAATCTCGGCCCGGGCCAACCCGTCGATCATGTCTTCTTCAGAATCGTAGACCCGCGCAGGACCCGAAAACGTAAGGCCCTCCTTGCCCGTGATCTTCGCAACGGCCCCATCGGGCGTCAGGTTGCCGCGCAAGATGCGGATGTGGCCGTCCTTTTTGATAGGATTTGTCACCGGAAAGACGATCTTCTGGCCCGCCTGCAGGGGCGCGAAATCGGCCAAATTTTCGGCCAGAGTCTTTCCCGTACAGGTCATGCAAGATCCATCCAGCAGGCCCGCGTCCAGCATCAACTTCTGAACCCCGGGAACCCCGCCCACTTCGAACAGATCTTCCATTAGCGCCGATCCACTGGGCCGCAAATCCGCCAGCACAGGGGTCTGGGCGCTGATCATCTTGAAGTCATCAATTGTCATCGGTACGTTCGCCGCGCGCGACATGGCCATCAGGTGCAACACCGCGTTTGTCGAACCGCCCAACACGATCACCACCCGAAACGCGTTCTCGAACGCACGGCGGGTCATGATTTGGCTGGGTTTCAGATCCTTTTGCAGCAACAGCGCAATCGCCTGCCCCGCCGCTAGACATTCCCCGACCTTGGCCTGATGGACCGCCGGAATCGACGAACTCATGGGCAACGACATTCCCAGGGTTTCGATCGCCGCGGCCATCGTATTGGCGGTGTACATGCCGCCACACGCCCCCGGCCCCGGGCACGAATGCTCCAGCACCTCGTCCATTTCAGCTTCCTTGATCGTCCCCTTTAGGTACTGCCCGTAGGCCTCGAACGCCGAAATGATGTCCAGCTTCCGATCCCCCAGGCGCCCTGGTTGGATGGTTCCGCCGTACACCATGATGGCCGGGCGATCCATCCGGGCCATGGCCATCACGGCCCCCGGCATGTTCTTGTCACATCCCACGACGGAAATATTGGCGTCGTAAAAATGCCCCATCGAAATCGCTTCAATGGAATCCGCGATTATTTCGCGGGAAGGAAGCGAATAATTCATCCCCGTCGTGCCGTTGGTGATGCCGTCGCTAATGCCGATGGTGTTGAAGATCCAGCCCACCAACCCCGCATCCTGCACGCCCTTTTTAACGTGTGCGGCCAGTTGGTTCAGGTGCATGTTGCAGGGGTTCGATTCGTACCCCGTGCTGGCGATTCCAACCTGGGCCTTGCCCAGATCCGCACGGGTCAACCCCGCTGCGTACAACATCGCCTTGGCGCCTGGCTGCGAAATATCTTCGGTCAACCGGCTGCTGATCCGATTCAATTTGATGGGGGCCATGGGGGCCTAGCTCCGGGCCACGACAGGATTGGCCAAAACGCCCAGCCCTTCAATATCAACCTCCATGCGGTCCCCAGGCTTCAGAAACAGGGGCGGTTTGCGTGCAAAACCCACCCCGGGCGGGGTTCCCGTGGCGATGACATCACCTGGCTCCAGCGTGATACAGGACGAAAGAAATTCAATAATCGACGGCACATCGAAAATCAGTTGATCCGTGCGCGAGTTCTGCACGGTTTCGCCATTCAGCCGCAGCTTGATGTACAGGTTCTGCGGATTCGGAATCTCGTCGGTTGATGCCACGAACGGGCCCATCGGCGCGAACGTGTCACAGGTTTTTCCGCGCACCCATTGTTTGTCCGCGAACTGAAAATCGCGCGCCGACACATCGTTAAAACACGAATATCCAAAAACGTGTTCGTACGCCTTGGCCTTGGGCACGTCCCGGCAGCGCCTGCCGATGATGACGGCCATTTCGGCTTCGTAATCCGTTTGCGTGCTGGCCCGCGGAATTTCCACCCCATCCTCAGGGCCAACTATCGCGTTGGTGTATTTCGAAAACATGATCGGGCTTTCCGGAATGGGCATGTTCGATTCGATAGCGTGGTCCCGGTAGTTCAACCCAATACAAATGATCTTGCCGGGGCGGGGCACGGGCGCGCACAGTTTGGCATCGTCCAGCATCACCACCTTGCCGGTTTTTTGCCATTGCTCGACAGTTTTTGGATCCGCGCGCAATGCTGATTCCACCGACGATCGAACCAGCGGCCACACCGTGCCACCCATATTCCACCATTCACACGACGTTGACGGCGGCAGCCACCCGCCACGGCCGGCACCATCCAAGGTGCCCGGTAGATCCAGGATGGCTTTGCCGTCGGCAATGAGGGCTCCCATACGGGGCGTAGCGTTGGCGTCGGATTTCGGTCGGAATTGCAAAAGGCGCATGCCCTTCCCCTTAAACCCAATCCCGGGCAATGTCCATCATCCGTCGCGTCGGCAATGCAGTCTTGCTAACGCGACAGCGCCCGTGCGTTAACGTCCGAACCCGGCCGCGCGTTCTTTCCCAGCCAACAACTTCAGCCCGAGCACCACTTCGTACGGGAAAAAGAAACGCTCCCTTTTTCCGGTTTCGAACAGCACATATTTGTCCCGGGCCTCGACCCGGACGACCCTATCGATCGAAAGAAATTCGCCTGTGCCCCCGATCAACGCGGTTGCGTCGCGATCCTCGGCAATGGCATACGATTGTTTTTCAGGTTTGATGCCCTCAGCTTCAAGGGCAAGGGCCAAAACTTCGCGCGTCATGCCAATCAATCTACACGGTATCATCCAAAAGTGATCCTGGTAGGCGCGTTCTTGATGGTGCTTTTTGTGGCACCCGCCATGACGGTCATCGACAGCCATGCGGCGCTTGACACCCCGCGCGCACGCGCATCCCTGCGAGATTTGACCCACGACCCCGATCCGGCAACCAGAGATGCCGCGCGCCGCGCCTTGCTGCGCGCCGCGGATCCCCAGACCATTGCCGACGCCCTGCGTGACCTTCGCGAAGGCACCCACGCCGAACGGACGGCCGCCCTTGATGGCCTGCGGCTGCTGCGATCCTTGCCCACCGATTTGCGCCCCGCTGTGGCGCGGACGTTAGGTGATGCGGCCCCCCAGATCCGGCTTTTGGCGCTGGAACTTTTGGACGACGGCCAACCACGGGCTGCCCTGCCCGCAATCGCCGCCCTCGTGGACGATCCCCATCTGCCCGTGGCCTTGCGCGCCCTCACGGCGCTGGGCAACGCGCGCGACAAACGGGTACTGGCGGTGGTCATGGGCAGGGTAAGGGCCGCGAACCCCATTGTGGCGCGACAGGCAATGCTGACTTTGGGCCGTCTTGGGGATCCGGCCATCGCGCCGTTTCTTATGCATCACGCACAATCAGATCCGGAGGCCCTTCGGGGCGCCGCCGTTGATGCCCTCGGCATCCTGGGATCCGCGGCCGCTGTTCCGTTGCTTACAAAATTGGCCGACGGCGGGTCCCCCCTGGCAGCCCTGGCCGCGCGGGCCCTGGGGGAAATCCGCACCCCTGAAGCCGCGACTGCTTTGGTCGCGCTGTTACGCACAGCCGCGGATCCCGACGCTCAGGCGACTGCCCTTGTCCAAGCTGGTCCCGCCGCCCTTGCCCCTTTGTTGGCTGAACTCGACGGGGAGTACGGAATCGTATCAGCGCGTCTGGCGGCGCTGACGCTGGGTCGTTTGGGCGACGCCCGTGCCGTGGACCCGCTCGCGCGGATCGTACCTCGACGAGACAGAGCCGCGATGGCCGCCATCGAAGCCCTGGGATGGTTCGGCACGGCACAAGCCCACCTTCATCTGGAACGATTCACCCACGACCCCGCGCCTGAAATTCGACAAGCCGCCAAAATCGCCTTAGCGCGGAAATAGACGCCTGCGGGTGGCGGCCTGATCGTTGTCACCGAACCCTAAATGCCCTTGACGTCGTCTTTGAAAGCCAAGGCAAAGATCACGGTCACGACGGCTGCCATAGCCGCAGGGACGTGCCACATGCTGCCCCAGTCATGTCCCCCGCCTGGCAAGACGTACGCATCAGCGACCCGGCCCGAAACCAGGGATCCGATCAACATCCCGACGCCGTAAGTGGCCAGGGTTATAAACCCCTGCGCGCTGGAACGCAGGGCATCCGGGGCCTTCTTGTCCACGTAGATTTGACCCGAGACAAAGAAGAAGTCGTAACAGATGCCGTGGATAAAGATACCCGCGTACAGCGTGGCCACTGATGCGTTCTGGGCGCCCATCGAGAACATCACATACCGCAGGACCCAGGCGGCCATCCCGACCAGCATCAGCTTCTTGATGCCCAAACGCTTGAGCACAAAGGGCATCAACAACATGAACAAGATTTCAGATCCCTGGCCAAAAGACATGGCGAATGCGGGATCATCAATGCGCTTGATCTCGTTCAGGAACAGGCTGGTAAAGGCGTAATAGAACGCCAGAGGGATCGAAATCAGTAAAGAGCTGAGTACCAACACCGCGTACGAGCGGTCCTTCATCAGCGCCAACGCATCCAGGTTAAAAACGTCCCGTAGGGTGACCTTCTTCCCTGCATTTTTTGGCGGCGTTGCGGGCAGCGTGAAGGCGAAAACGCCCAGGACGATTGACGCCAAAGCGCCGATGCGCAAAGGAATCGCGGTGGCCTCAATGTCCGGGTTTCCTGCCTTTAGAATCTTCCCAACAAGGATGCCCGTCGCAACGATCCATCCGATCGTCCCAAGGACGCGGATGCGCGGAAATTCGGATTCGGGATCCTTCATCTGGTTGAAGGCAACCGCGTTCACCAAGGCAAGGGTCGGCATAAACAACGCCGAATAGGCCAAAAGGGACCAGAAAAATGGACTGGGCGCCACAACAGTGGAGGTGACGTACAACATGCACCCGCCCACAAGGTGAAGCACGCCAAGCACCTTCTGGGCCTGGAAAAATCGATCGGCAATCATGCCGACAAAAATGGGGGCCACGATCGCACCCCAATTCACGGTGCTGTACGCGTCGCCGATTTCAACGCCTTTGAATCCCAACTTGCCTAGGTAGGTGCCCATCGTGACGTACCAGACGCCCCAAATAAAAAACTCGACGAACATCATCACAGAAAGCTGAAACCTGGTTTTCGCGGTCATGGGGCCCGGACATAGCACGGCTGGCTTAGCCACCGCCAGACACCGTGCCCCCTGTGCTAGCCTCTGGTCTGGGAGGCCACCATGCGCCGCGCACTAGGAGTTGGGTGGGTTGCTTATGTGCTGCTGTCATCGCGACCCAACGCTTTCGCGGATCCGCCGGGGACCACGGTCGAAGTGACAGGGCGGGTGGTCGACATCGGCGGGCGTCCCGTGTCGGCGTTAGGCGTTCTTGCCACAGGGGCAGGAGGCGCCGACATTCGCGCGTGGGCACGCACCGACAATACGGGCACATTTCGTATGAGCCTTGGGCAGACCTCGCATGACTTCGCCGTAAAGTCGCCGCTGTGGGTCGCGACCCATGTGACGTGGGCTTCTCCGGATCAAGTGCGGATCGTCGTCACACGTACCTTTGGGGAAATGCCGCCCGAAACCGGGATGGCTGATCTGGACACCTGGATCACCGTCCAAGTGAAATCCCAGGCTCAAACGCGTCCCCCCACCCTTCCCCAGGAGGCCGTCGACGCCGCCCGGGTTTACCGCGGAGGCGCGTGGCTGGGCCTTATCACCGGTCAGGTTTTTGACGAAGGCGGCGCGCCTTTGCCTGGTGTCGTCGTCGTGGCGGCCGACCTGGCCACCCAGGACGCGGTCGCGTCGGCCCGTTCGGATAGGAACGGACATTTTGCGCTGGCGGTCTCAGCGGGCGCCTATCACGTTGCAGCGCATTCACCTGGGATGCGCCTCGGGCGAGCCAAACGTCAGGCCTACGGCGGCCTGAACTTGGTCATGGCGGTCGACGCACGGATTGAGACAGTGACCATATCCGATAGGCCGATCCTGCGCTTTCGCATGTCAGATTCTATCTGGCCGGCCTACGTCCCCCCGCCCGAGGTCAGGCGCGAACTTCGCATTCGTTACGACATAGACGCCGACACATTTTGTCCTGGCGATCTTCTGAACGGCGTTCAGTGGGGGCCGGGCCGCTTGATCGGTTTGTCCCCGGCTTCACACGATTTCTCAACGTGGCCCACCAGTGTTTGGCAGCGACAGTGCAAGGTCCCTAAATTTTGGTGGCTTCATCTGCTGCACGCGCCCCCTCCAAGCCCCGCACGTCGCACCCGTCCCATTTACTGGATTGAACTGATGGCGGAACTCCAGGCCGCCGAGGCCCGGGCCGACGAAGTGGGACCTTCCAGCCGCTGAGACCCACAGCCTAGGTGTGAGGCAACGCAAGTTGTTCTGCGTGGTGCCGCAAATGGTCTTCCATGAACGTCTGAACGAAAAAATATCCATGATCGTAGCCCCCCTGCCACCGCAGGGTCAGCGTTTGCCCTACGCGCCTTGCGGCCGCCTCGAATGCCGCGGGACACAGCCTGTCAAGAAATGAATCTTCTGATCCCTGGTCGATAAGAATGGGGGTTTTGACAGGGCCACCGGCCAGCAGCAATTCGCACGCGTCGTGCGCCCTCCATTTTTCTTCGTCAGGCCCCAGATAGTGACCCAGGGCCTTTTGCCCCCAAGATGTTTGCGACAAATTGCAAATGGGAGCAAAGGCCGAAAGCGACCGGTACTGGCGCGGATGCTTCTGAAACAACGTCAGCGCGCCGTGTCCACCCATGGAATGGCCGAAAATGCCCATCCGTGAGGCGTCAACGGGGAACGCTGTCGTTACCAGATCGTGCAGATCGCGCGTGACGTAGCTTTCCATTCGATAGTTCGTCGACCACGGGGCAACGGTCGCATCGACATAGAAGCCCGCGCCGAACCCGAGATCACCATTGTCACCCGGGGGCACGCCAGGGCCACGCGGAGACGTGTCGGGCATAACAAGCGCGAGGCCGAGCTCTGCGGCGACCCGGTAGGCGCCCGCCTTGATGGTGGCGTTTTCCTCCGTGCATGTCAGCCCGGACAAAAACACAAGCCCGGGAACTTTGCCTCCACTTGCGCTTTTTGGGGGCATAAACAAAGAAAAATTCATGTCGCAGGCCGTACTGGCGGCGGCGTGTTTGTAAAAGCCGACGACGCCCCCAAAACAGCGATGTTTTGATCGCGTTTCGACAACGTTAGTCATAAACCACCACGCTGCGGATGCTTTCACCCCGGTGCATCAGATCAAAGGCGTCGTTGATCTTTTCCAGCGGCATCGTATGGGTGATCAAGCTGTCGACTTCGATCTTCCCGTTCATGTACCAATCGACCACCTTAGGCACGTCCGTCCGTCCGCGCGCCCCGCCGAACGCCGACCCTCTCCACACGCGGCCCGTGACCAATTGAAATGGCCTTGTCGAAATCTCTTGGCCCGCGCCCGCGACGCCGATGATGACGCTTTCGCCCCATCCTTTGTGACAACATTCCAGGGCCTGGCGCATCGTCGTTGTGTTGCCAATGCATTCAAAACTGTAGTCGGCGCCACCGCCCGTCAGATCCACGATCGCCTCGACCAGATTCTTGACGTCTTTGGGATTGATGAACTTCGTCATTCCAAATTTCGTCGCGATGGCCGCCCGGGCTGGGTTGATGTCGATGCCGATGATCTGGTCAGCCCCCACCATGCGGGCGCCTTGAATCACGTTCAGGCCAATGCCACCCAGCCCAAAAACCACAACCTTTGATCCTGGTTCAACCTTGGCGTCGAACACAACCGCCCCGACGCCCGTGGTCACGCCGCAGCCGATGTAACAGACTTTGTCGAACGGCGCATCGGGGCGAATCTTGGCCAACGCGATTTCAGGCAAGACCGTGTGGTTGGAAAATGTCGAGCAGCCCATATAGTGAAGGATTGGTTTGCCGCCGATCGAAAACCGCGACGTTCCATCCGGCATCACTCCCTTGCCCTGGGTGGGACGAATTTTCTGACACAGGTTGGTTTTGGGATGAAGACAGTACTCACATTCTCTGCATTCAGGTGTGTACAGCGGAATGACATGATCGCCGGGTCGAAGCGACCGGACCCCTTCGCCCACTTCCAATACAACCCCTGCCCCTTCGTGGCCTAGGATCGCGGGAAAGGCACCTTCAGGATCGTCGCCCGACAGCGTAAATGCGTCCGTGTGGCAGATCCCGGTGGCCTTGATTTCCACCAACACCTCGCCCGCCTGGGGCCCCTGTAGATCCACGGTTTCGATGCGCAGTTTTTGTCCCGCGCCATAAGCAACTGCAGCCCTGGTTTTCATACGCGTTCAATCTCCTGTGGTGTTCAACAACGTCAGCATCGTCGCCCGGCAGCGCCCGAGAATCAACCGGGTCAGCTATACGGGCCGGGTGGGAACGCCGGCAAGAGCTTGACGGCGGGCGGCCATTTCGCGTCCGTAGAGTCGCAAGACGGCGATCGCCAGCGATATGACGATAGGGCCCAACACCAATCCCTTGAGACCGAACGCTTCTACGCCGCCGAACAGGGCGGCGAAGGTGATAAGCGACGGAAGTTCCTCCTCACCGCGTACCAACCGCGGCCGTAGAACATAGTCCGAGATCCCGACCACAACGACGGCCCCCCAAACAAGTTCAAAGATACCCCTGCCAATATGCCCGGTCACAAGCAAGATTATGCCGGCCGGCACCCATACCAGCAGCGTTCCCACCGCGGGAACCAGCGACGCCACGGCGGTCACGGCGCCAAAGAACAAGGGTTCGGGAACGCCCGCGATCCAATAACCAAGAGTGGCAAAAATCCCTTGCGCCCCACCGGTCATGATCGTGCCAAAAAGCGTGGTCCGCCCCACACGCTTGAATCCTTCGAACAAGGCCGTGGTGTACTCAGGCCGCAAGGGCAGCACCTCCCGCGCGCGCCTTGCGATGAGTTCCCAGTGTCGCAAAAACAGATGCATTGTCGTAAAGGCGAAGAACAACGCCAGAATCATAGTGGCGGTCTGCGCCGCCACGGCTTCAGCGACAGAGGCCGCGCGCGCCGCAATTCCCGAGGCGCCGGCGCGAATCTTATCCAAAATCTCGGTGGACGATAGATGCAACGGCGAAAGCCAGGGGTCAAAACGGGACGCAAATCCACCTTCCTTTTGCGCCGCGGGGACCAGCGCCAACAGCTTGCGGCCCAGGGTCGCACCTTGGGTCGCAAACAACAGCCCCAGAACAACCAAAGTTCCCGCAACTGCGACGACCCCAAGTCCAACGGTGAACAACGCCGACAGGGCCGGGCGACGGGTTCGTGCTTTCACCCATTCGTAAACCGGCTCGGCTGTAAATGCCATCAACATACCGAATAGAATGCCGACGCCCACGGGTTCGGTCACCCACCCGATCAGCACGACCGAAAAAACGGCGCCGATCTGAAGCGCGCGCCGCTCGGTTCGGAGAAGTTCAAGGGCTGCGTCCACCCGCGCCGCCTGGTCTTCTACCTCCCCTGCCTCTGCGGGCGTAAGAGGGACTTTGGGCAGGGCTGCAGACTGATTTTCGCGCGCTTTCATGACGGGTCCTACCTTAGCGCCCCCTGGGGTTGCTCGAGAAGCAAAAGGGCGGCGCGGCCCGCGTGTTAGAACACACCCCATCTGATACAACAAATCCGATGAAACACCTGATCCCGTCCGGCAGCCACCGCGCCTTCGCCCTGTTTGGCGCCTTGGCGCTTATCCCCCTCGCATCGTGCTCTTCGGATTCCAAGGATCCGCCCCCCGGAATGACAGCTACGGGCGGCATGATGATGACGACGCCAACAGCCACGGGCGGCACGATGGCCCCGCCAGGATCGGGCGGCATGCCCGCAGTGCCCACACCAGGATGCGGTTCGAACAGTCTAAAACCTGGCGATCCCATCAAGATCAAATCGACCGGCGACGTCGCATTCGACGGCATGTTCAACCAGACCGTCGCCGCAGGATGCCTCTTCGGCTTGCCGACCGATAAGACCGCGTCGATGAGCTACAACGATCCGACGTTCACATACCAACTGGTTTTCAACTGGAACTTGGGCGCCGATTCGGACTATGACGGAAAATCGAACGATGCGCTGGTCGGCAAGACGTTGGCATTTTCCGACCCACGCGGCCTTCCGTCACTAATAGCGGGCTTCTCTGCGAAGGTGGACGGCAAGCAGGTACGTTTCAAGGGCAAAGCTGGTGCGATCTCGATCGAGGAACTTGATGCAACGCACGTCAAGGGTTGCCTCAACGCGTTTTCCGCATGGAAGACGGACGATGGGAAGTCCGTCGCATTGACCCAGCCAATTCTCTTCAACTGTCGGCATTGATTATCGCCGCGGCCGCGTGGACACCGCCTGGCTCCCGCGTGCTATGCCCGAGGCGTGATGCGGGCACGGCTCTTTTTGACTCTTGCCCTGGGCGTCGGCGCCTTGTGCGCGGGCTTCGCATGTGTCCCGGGTGGCCCCTGGTGCACCGAAATCGGCTGTGCCAGCGGACTTTTTGTCACAATTGCGACCAGTGATGGCACCTTTCCGGCCGGCGAGCACACGGTCGAAGTGCTGCTCGACGATAGAACCCAGCGATGCACGTTCACTGTTCTCCAGGACGGCGGGGACATCAGCCCCAGCGTCCGCTGCGACCCTGACATCCTGGTGCAGATAGCGCCGAAGACCAATTGCGTGGAAACAAGAACGGCCACGAGCGTCAGAAGAAACTGTACGCCGATAGATGGCCTTTTCATCGAAAAGCTGTCGATCCGGCACACCCCCACCTTTGTGCGCGTGGTCCAGCGATTAGGCGATGTGGTCTTGCTCGACGCGCGGCTTGCGCCCACCTACCAAATGACCCAGCCCAACGGGCCCATGTGCGAACCCGTTTGTCGGCAGGCCCATCATCGACTGGCAATGAGTTTGCCATCTGAACTTTCGTGCGAAAGCCAAGACCAATGCGTTCACAGCCTCTTCACTCTGCCGGTTGGCAGCATTGATGACTGTTACTGCCTGGCCTGCGGCGATGTGCTTCCCACACGTCAGGCGAGAACGTACCAACAGCAGTGGAACGACGTTTGCACCACTTGGGCGAAAACCAAAAAGTGCCTCTCACCTCCCTGCGACGCACCCGGGGCGGTTATCTGTGATCAGCAACGTTGCAAAGAAAAGGCGACGCCGCAGCTCTAAGGCTGAACCGTTTCCGCAGACCTTAACTCAACGCTTGTGAACAAACCTCGCCCCCCTTCCCCACCGCCCCCCGTTGGCCGGGGCGCGACCCACAGTCCGCCGTCGCGCCACTTGCCGATCTTCACGCAGGCCACCGACGATGGCTGGGGCTCGGCGCAAGACCCGCTGCCGCCCTTGTCCACCGTCGTCACCGAAGAACGCAGCCGCAGCATCGTGAACCATGTTGATTCGCCGGATCTGCCCTTTTCGGCATCGATAAATCCCTATAAGGGCTGCGAACACGGCTGTGTGTATTGCTACGCGCGGCCCACCCATTCATACCTGGGCCTTTCGCCTGGTCTTGATTTTGAAAGCCGGCTTGTGGCCAAACCAGACGCGCCAGCCCTGTTGCGCCAGTTGTTCCGCAAGCGCGGTTACAAACCCCAGCCCATCGTCATTGGATCGAACACCGATCCTTACCAGCCCATCGAACGCGAACACCGCATTACCCGTGCCCTGCTGGAACTGTTCCTCGAATTCAAACACCCCGTTGCCCTGATAACCAAGGCCGCCTTGGTCCTTCGCGATCTGGATCTGTTGCAACCGCTTTCGCAACAAGGATTGGTACACGTCAGCGTTTCTGTCACCACACTGGATAGGCGACTGGCGCGCACCCTGGAACCACGGGCGGCCACCCCGGCACGGCGAATCGAAACCATCGCCGCCCTGGCGGCCGCGGGTGTCCCGGTGGCGGTGATGGCGGCACCGATGATCCCCGCGCTGAATGATCACGAACTGGAATCGATCCTGACGGCCAGCCGACAAGCAGGCGCGACCAACGCGGGGTACGTCTTCGTTCGCCTGCCCCTAGAACTAAAAGAACTATTCGAATCCTGGCTACAGACCCACGTCCCCGGACGCAAGCAGCACGTCCTGAACTTGATTCGGCAGGCCCGTGGGGGACAACTATACGACTCAAACTTTGGCGTTCGTATGCGCGGGGTCGGCCCCTATGCCGACCTGCTGGAACGGCGGTTTCAGGTGACCCAGCGGCGGTTGGGGTTCGCATCCACCTGGACAGATCTTTGTCTGGACAAGTTCCAGCCGCCCGCCCAGGTGGGTGATCAGCTTGGGCTTTTTTCGGAATAGGCCAGGTGCACCTAACGATAGAACGGCTGCCACTTTAGCCAGCGCGGTCCGTATTGCAGCGCCGGGCGGCCGACCTCAATCGCGCCCAGATCCGGCGCCTTTCCCGCAAACCCTTCGTTCACCGTCGGGATCACCACCCCGGCATCTACGGCTTTGCTTCCGGGTTTCAGTTGGAAATTCAGATCCATCGCGTGGTAGACGGCATATCGTTTGGTCGGATCTGGAGGGGACATTTTTTCGAAGATATCGAAATCCACCTCGATCCCGTGGGACTCTTGGCCCGTGCCCACCCGAAACTCTGCCAACGTCGCAAATTTTTTCCAGTCCGTCGCCTTTGGCTCATAAATCCTCAGCCCCTTGGCCGGGGCCGTCCAACTGTACTGTGCCATCGCGCCCCTGTTCGGGCGAAACCCGTCGTAGTCCATGCTGTAAGAATCCGTCGCGTTCCCGACGCGCATGATCCCGCGGTCCGGGCTGTCCCGGCCTAAAAACAAGTTATTCCGGTAGTGCACGTTCGACGATGGGTCACCCGCCGAATGTTCGCTGATAATCGTGTTGTGATAAACGAACAATCCTGCCGGCTTCGCCGCGAACTTAAACCCGACCCCGCTAGGGGTATGGTACAGCGTGTTCCCAATGAAATAGACCGGGCCGCCAAAAACCGGTTGTGCGCTAAAACCACCTGCGGCCGAATTCGTCCCCCGGTTATTGAAGACCCGAACGTTATGAACGCCGCCATCGGTTTCGACAAAATCGTCATTCAGCATGTGCATGTCGTTGCCATAGATGTCGATTGAAGACGCGCGCCTATCGGGATCAACGGGCGGCGTTCCGTATGTGGAAATGCCGATGGCATCGTGAAAATACGCGATCGAGTTATGTGCCACCACATGCCCCGTGCCATAGATTTTGACAGCGTAGTAGCTGACCATTCGGTGCGATTTGAACAGGGGCTCGGCCCAGGAAATGCCCCCGGGTTCCCGCTGCCGTCCGCCCCATCCAACCAGGCGGAATCGATCGTCGCGACCGATGAATAGGTTGTCGGCAATGTAGAAATCCGACGACCCCGCATATTCTGTCCAGACGCCGAAACCGATGTTTTCGAATCGGCAGTTTTTCACACTGAGGCCAACGGCGCCGATAACTTCTTTTTGACCCGCGAAAATCGCAACGTCGGTGTTGCGAAACGTAAGGCCGTCGAAAATGTGGTACTGGGACGCCATGACGTCGAAAAGACGATGGTTATTGTCACCGTCAAGAATCACCTCGCCATCGCCAGCTGATTTGATGGTGATTGGTTTGTCGGCTGTGCCCTTGAGGGTCAGTGACATCGAACCATCGAAGGGCGCCATCATGGGGTCGACGTAGTCCAGACGTTCCGGGCGGTATAGGCCGGTATGCAGCAGCAGGGTGTCCCCGGGTTTTGCACGGCGCTCCCAGACCATCGACCAATCGCCCAGCCCGGAACCGTAGTAGGCCTGCAGGATGCCGGTGAAGCTAGGTTGCTGGCGCGGCCCGAAATAGTCCGGCGGATAGACGTGCAGCACGCGGCCACCCTGAAACGGCAGGGGTTCGGACCGCGTGCGGACCTTGACCACATGCCCAGCTTCGCCCTTGACCCCATCCGGATCGGTTATCACGAAACGACATTCGTATTCAGTGCCGGCCTTAAGGTTCAAAATGCTGCCCGCGAAACCGTCCGGGACCGTGTAGTCCAAGTTCTCCTTGCGGCGGTAAACATTTTCCCCGCCGATACGGACAAGCGGCATACCCGCGCGCCATTGCTGGTCCCCGAAGGCCCGGTATTCCACTGAAACGGCCGCGTTCCGGTTGGCGTCCCCAACGATTGGCCATTCAAAGCCAAGATTCAACAACGTTGGGTGTTCAACGTGAAAATGCCCCGCCTGCGTCGCGTTTTGCCCAGAGGCAGGCGCGGCGGACAAGGTGAAGAACAGGAAAGTGAGAAAGCCCATAGCCGCGGACTATATCGACTTGCAGCCGTCTCCCCAAACCCGTCTTCGACACCGATCCCTGTAAAAGCTGCGCCCCCCAGGCCCCCAATTCCCACCCTCGGCGCTCACATAAGGTATTATTTGGTACGTAATGGTACATTTTCTAACGCTGTCCCTTTTTGTTATCGCGGCCCCCCGCGTGCAGGCAGCTACCGCCGCAGATCCGCGCGCCACCGAGGCCTTGGCCATCGAGGCCAGATCCCTCTTAGATGCCGAATGTTTGGACTGCCACGATGCCGCCGAGGGGCGTTCCGGACTTAGCCTCGCGGGACGGGACGGCGCGCTCAAGGGCGGCAAGCGGGGTCCGGCCTTGGTCCCAGGGGATGCGCGGTCCAGCCTCATGATGAAAACGGTGTTGCACGCTGTAAAGCCAACGATGCCGCCGGGGAACGACAAACTATCAGACGATCAGGTTGCGATTCTGCGGCGGTGGATCGACGCGGGGGCACCGTGGCCACAGGGCACGTCCAAGGTGCCGCCAGCGCCAAGATGGTGGTCGTTTCAAAAACCACAGCGCCCCTCCGTCCCGAAGATCCAAAACGATTGGGTGCGCACCCCCGTGGACGCATTTATCCTTGCAAAACTGAACGAAAAAGGACTGCGACCCGCGGCCGAGGCCGATCGGTTGACTTTTATCCGGCGGGCGACATTTGACCTTCATGGCCTACCGCCAACGGAAGCCCAGATCACAGCGTTCAAGAACGATACATCCCCCAAAGCCTACGAAACCCTGGTGGACCGGTTGTTGGCTTCACCGCATTACGGGGAAAAATGGGGACGTCATTGGCTGGACCTGGTCCGCTACGCCGATACATCAGGTTTTGAACAGGATCCCTACCTGCTGGATGCGTGGCGCTACCGGGACTGGGTCATCGCAGCCTTCAATGACGACAAACCCTACGATCGTTTTATCAAGGAACAGATTGCGGGCGACGAAATCTATCCCGATGACCCCCAGGCCCGCGCAGGGACCGGCTACTTCACCGTTGGCCCCAACCGGGACATGTTGTTTAAGGTCGAGGACATCAACCGAACCGAAAGCCTGACCGACTTCGTCGACACGACCAGTGCAACGTTCATGGGCCTGTCGATGGGCTGTGCGCGCTGTCACGACCACAAATACGATCCGATCTCGCAGAAGGATTATTTTCGAATGTGGGCCGTGTTCGTCCCTGCGGTCAAAACCCGCGTATTCCTACACTACAACGACGCACGTTCATTTGATATTGGTGAGAACGTCCGCACGTTCAAGCTGCGCGATATCGGGGAACAGTTGGGCGAACTTATGGGACCTGCGCGCGAAAAAGCCGTCCAGAAAAAGAAATCAAAGTCCGGCCCCGCCCAGACTACGGAAATTACGGAGGACGATATCCGGGCTGTGATGGGGAAGGAAGACGCCCTGCGGCTGCGTGAACTGGAACATCGGCTGGTGAATATGTTTTCAGGCTATAGGCCCGGCCCGATGGCGCCCGGCATAACGGACGTCGGGCCTCAGTCTGCGGAACCGACTTTTATGCCGTTGCGCGGTGGTGGACAGGGGGAACGCCTGAAGCCCGGGTTACCTGCTGCGCTCGGCGGCGGCGACATCCCCGAGTCCCCGAAGGACAAGACCGCCACATCAACCGGGCGTCGGCGGGCCCTGGCCGAATGGCTGGCCAGCCCCAACAATCCCCTGACCGCTCGGGTGATCGTGAACCGTCTGTGGCAATTCCATTTTGGACGCGGCATTGTCGAATCGGCCAATGATTTTGGCCGCCGGGGCCTGCCCCCTTCGCACCCTGAACTGCTGGATTGGCTGGCGACGGAACTTGTCGCCCAGGGGTTCTCGCTAAAAAAAATGCACCGGCTGTTGATGTTGTCCAGCGTGTACCGCAGCGCCCCTACCGAATCGCCCGAGGCGCACAAGCAAGACGCAGAGAACCGCCTGTTGTCGCACGCAAGCCGCCGAAGGTTGACTGCTGAAGAAGTGCGCGACGCTATTCTTCTGGCATCAGGCTCCCTGAATCCGAAAATGTACGGACGCCCTGTGGTGCCGCCCCTGGCAGCAGAAGAACTGTTCGGCATGAGCGTTCCCATTCGTGACGCCTGGGTGGTAACGGGCAAAACCAGCGAACACACGCGGCGAAGCGTCTACCTTCTCAGCCGCCGTGGATACCGGCAACCCTTGTTAGAGGCTTTTGATTCCCCCGAGAGCGTCCTTTCCTGTCCCCGTCGCGATTCCAGCACCACGGCTCCGCAGTCGTTGACCATGTTGAACAGCGGGTTTGCCATGGATCAGGCGCGGGCCTTCGCAAAACATCTGGATCTAGGCGCCAAAGATGAAGCCGTCGTAACAAAGGCCTTTCGAATGGCGTTCGGACGTGACCCTGTGGGCGAAGAAATCGCAGTGACGAAAGACTTTCTCGGGCGTCAGGCAAAAAACTTGAACGGTCGTTCGGCGGCCTTCGTCGAGCTGGGGCGCAGCCTTTTTAACATGAACGAATTTCTTTACGTGGAATGAGGCCATCATGACCATCGACAGCCCAGCCAAAACCAGAACTCATTCACGGCGCGAGCTATTGGCCCAGGCAGGGGCAGGTTTTGGCGCGCTGGCCGCTTCGGTGATGCTGGGAGAGAATCGAGCGCCTGCGGCGACCAGCCCCCTGCCCCCGCCCCCGGAAGCAGCCGCAGGCGCATCCGCCGTTGCCCAAAAGATGGGCAAAGCAAAAAACATTATCTATCTGTTCATGCACGGGGGCGTAAGCCACGTCGATTCGTTCGACCCTAAACCGGCCTTGAACAAATGGAACGGCCAACCCATCCCACCCGATCTGGCCAAGGGCCTAAAGACCAGCCGCATCGATTTTCGTAAGGCCCAGGTCCGGCAAAGCCCCTGGGCGTTCAAGAAGCGCGGTGATTCGGGCACTGAAATATCCGATCTGTTTCCGCACACGGCAGAGCGGGCCGACGATTTGGTGGTCATCCGATCGTGTTTCGGCGATGCCTTCGATCATGCACCCGCGATGTATTTGCGCTGCACGGGTTCGCAGTTTCTAGGACGCCCCAGCCTGGGATCTTGGTTGTCGTATGGGCTTGGATCTGAAAACAAAAATCTGCCGTCATTTGTCGTGATGTCGGACGGCGCCATGAAATCCGGCGCAGGGGTCTATGGCGCAGGCTTTGTACCTAGCAGCTACCAGGGCACGGTCCTGCGAGGTGGGAAACAGCCCATCTTGCATCTGTCGACCCCAACCGGCGTCAGCGAGGCGGCCCAGCGGGCGACCATTGAATTCGTCACCGCAATGGACAGGCGCCACCTTAAAAGCCGGGCGGGCGATACCAATTTGGAAGCGCGGTTAAGTTCGTATGAACTTGCGTATCGGATGCAAGTCTCAGCCCCCGAGGCGGTCGATGTTTCCAAGGAATCAGATGCCACCAAACGGCTTTACGGCGTTGGCGAGAAGCCCACGGATAATTTCGGGCGCAAATGCCTTTTGGCGAGGCGCCTGGTCGAACGGGGGGTGCGGTTCGTTCAGCTTTATGCGGGCACCCATCTAGGTGATGACTGGGATAACGCCCACGACGATCTGGTTGGATCGCATAACAAAATGGCGGCAAAGACCGACAAACCCGTGGCGGCCTTGCTGACGGATCTAAAATCGCGGGGGCTGCTGGACACCACGCTTGTGGTTTGGGGGACCGAATTTGGGCGGACGCCCTTGGCCGAAGGCCCCAAAGGCCGCGATCACCATCCCTACGGTTTTTCGATGTGGATGGCCGGGGGCGGGATCAAGGGTGGTCAAGTCCTGGGGGCCACCGACGAATTTGGCCTGCGGGCGGTCGAGAGTCCTTTCTCGATCCACGATGTCCACGCCACCATTTTGCGAATCATCGGGGTCGATCACACAAAACTGACGTTCAACTACCAAAGCCGAGAGTATCGGTTGACGGACGTTCACGGCGAACACGAATTCACGAATAAAATCTTGGGATAGTCCGCAACTTTCGGCGTCACCTGCCGAAACTTGCCCATGACACAGAGAAACAATCACGCCACCCGCCACAAACTGTGCCTAAACAACCTCGCCTTGGAAAGGCCCGAGACGCCCCCCGGTCGGATTATCGCCATGAGTCTTGCCCAAGATCTGGCGCAAACGGTGTCGGCCCAACCACATGAACGCGAATTCATGATTCAAACGGCGATTCTTATCGGAACCTGGTTGCTAGACGAAGGTCGGCCGGGTGACTGGAACAGCATCAACCCAAAGGCCGTAGTAAATTTGGTCCCCTTTCAAGATGCCACTGAACGAAGCGCGTTCTTGTTCACCTTTGCCTCCCTGGTAGGGCATGCGGCGCACGGCAACCAGATTGATGCGGTTGCGGCGACAACGTGTTTAGAACAGATCGCCCAACTGGCCGATCACCCTGCAATTTCCACCTTCGCCCGGCGGTGCTTTAGGCCCTGGGCCCGGGCGTAAACAGGGTCGTAGCCCCGCGAATATTGGGCAAGCGGTGTGCCGAGGTTGAGGGATTCAACGTGCACGTCAATGTCCACGTGGTCCGTGGACCATTGCTTGACCCGGGCCGCGCTCGCCTGCGGATCGCAGGCGAAGGTGGTGGTCTTCGCGCAGCCGGGATCTGTTCCAGTCGTCCATGTTGAAAACAGTCAGATAGTCATCCACCAGCTTCGGGACGTGCGAGGGCACGGGTTTCGACGTACGGGTTCGTGCGTCCGCCTAAGCCCTGTTACACTAAATCTGTGTCGCTGCCGCGTTACCGTCGGTCAATTCTAAAAGCTGCCTCCGTTATGCTTTTTGCGGTACTGGGAGGCTGCGTTGATCTGAAACAACCGTCCCCTCTGGCGCGAGCAACGGCCCCCCCTCCTGACGCGACGGATGCCGCACTGGCCTCAAGGCCTGATATGGCAGGGCGTGCCGCCGATACGATCGCCGCGTCTCCCGATTTTGATGTTGTCGGGGTTCCTGATGCCACTGGCCAGTTGGATGTTGCCGTCGCCGACACGGCCGTGCCGACTTCGCGCGATGTCGGGATTCCGCTGATGCGTGATATGGCCGACATGGGGCTGCCTGCGAGCCAAACTGTGCGCGACGTAGCCCCTCCCGACGTTATGCCTGCTTCGGTTGCCGATGCGCCTCTGGATGTGGCCGTTGATGCAATTGACAGCAGTCCCGATATGCCGGTCGACACGCAGGTCGCCGATGCCCAGCGGTTGGTGACTGGCTATCCCTGCATCAGCGGCAACCAGTGTGTGTCGGGATTCTGTGCCGACGGGGTTTGCTGCGACATTGCGTGTGGGGGGACCTGCCGCGCTTGCAATGTGGCGGCTGCGTTGGGGAGCTGTACGATGATCCCCGATGGCCAAGATCCGGCTGATGAATGTGCTCTAAGCCTGCCCAATACCTGCGGATCGGTCGGTAACTGCAACGGATCCGGCTCGTGTGCCCTTCACCCCAGTGGCACCGCCTGTCGCGCCCTTCAGTGCAATCCCGCCACCGCTGTGGTGACGGCGGTGGCGAGCTGCAGCGGCACCGGCAGCTGTCCGGCTTCGGCAACAACGCCCTGTGCACCCTGGGGCTGCAGCGGTACGGCGTGCGCGACATCTTGCAGCCCCGCCATGCCCTGTGCGCCTGGTTACAGTTGTTTTGAATTGACCTGTGTCACCAACATCGGACCGTTGCTGCTGCCCAGCTTCCAAGCCTATTCAACACCTGCCAATCTGACCCAGCTTGGCACGGTCGATTGGGCGCAGTACGGCTATGTGGCGACCAACCCGTATTTAACCAAACACGCAAGCCCGCTGAACGGGGGCTCGCACATCGCGATGGAATATGTGGGCGGTGCCACCGATGCGGGCCGGTATTTCGATCGCCCCCCGCGTTTCTCGTGGACCAATGGCACCCCGGCCGCTGCAGCCACGGATGTCCCCGATGGAATCAGCGTGCCCGATGCCAACCGCGGGTTTCGGCTAACCCTAGACGGTTCGCCGGCCGTATTGCGCACAGTTCGGCTGTGGCTGGGCGTGTGGCAGGGAAGGGGCAAGCTGACAGCGCGGCTGACGGACAACAGCCTGCCGATGTATACCGAGAACACCTTAGAGGCGACCAACCCAGGGCTGGACCGGGTTTATACCATCGGGTTTCGTCCGCGGGATCCGATGCAAAACCTTGTCGTGGAATGGACGCTTGAGGGCCCCATCGTTGGGGGCGCCAATGTCACCCTTCAGGCTATTACGGTTTCGCAATAACGACCCGAAACCCGACCGGGCGAAAGAAGATCCCCAAGATCCCCGACCGGGGGTTGTTTCGAAGATCCCGACCGGGGGTTGTTTCCGAAGATCCCCGACCGCCAAGATCCCCAAGATCCCCGACCAGCCACGTCCGGTCTTGATATTGCGACCCGAGTCCTGGCGGCGGCTACTATGGCCGTTTGGCAGTACGCGTCCTGACAACCTATCCCGATTTTCATGCAGACCGAGGGCGCGCTGGTCTCTGAGGTCCAGCCCCCGGCTTAGTCAGTCATTCCTCGCGTCGCGAATCCCGCCATCGGTGGAAGGTGCGGCGGGAGGCGTCGGCTCGTCACTGCACGCAAATGTCCCGACTTGGCACCGGCAGGTGATCAGATTGCCGCCATTGAAGCCCCCCGGCGGAGCAAACCTGCAATCGCCCTTGGCGGGACAAGTATCGCCGGTGTGAATCCGATAGGAAGTTACCTGAGCCTCACTGATGAGAGAAGGTTGTAGGGGGCCGGGAAAGCGATAACAGCCGCTATTCGCACATCCATCGTAGAAGGTCCATTTCCCCTTCTCACATCGATAGCCGTAGGGCCCCGGGCTGCCGCCACAGTGTGGTTTTGATTCGCCGGTGCAGTCCCATTCAGGGTTGCATTCCCGACCATCAGAAAAATAGTCAGTTGCGATCGGCGCGCACACGTAGACGCCGCCTTTACACGTACAAATATTCGGTCTGTTGGAACAGGTGAAGTCACCGAGGGCGTAGCAGGAGGGGGCGGTGTCTGAGCAGGAGAGCCCATCGATTTTGCCTTGCGCATTCGACTCGCATCGCTGCAACGCGGGGACGGAAGCCTCTCGGCGGACATCCAACGGGCTCGATGTTTCCCAGATGAATCCGGTATCGCGAATCAGAACATCTCCTCCGATATCCCCGGGCGCGTCCACCCCCGTGTCTGCTGTTGAGGGAGATACCGCTAGGTCGGTTGAGGTCAGAAAATCGACCGCGGTGTCCATATTCGCAGAGTTTGGCTCAGGGCGAGACGCGTCGGGCGACCTCGCTTTGCCGGTGATCACTATCGCTGGACCTCCATCGACGATCGGTGCATTCGCACTCTGCCGGTCGACGCAGCCTAGGAGCAACGCAAGAAAAAGAAGGGGATAAAAACGCCGCGCAGGCTGCCTGCCTGGTCGAACGAACAGGCTAGCCATTGCGGGACGTCTCCCACAAATCCGTCGTGAAGGAACCGAACATCTGGTGGCGGCTTGGCTGCCGTTCATGTCGTTGATCGGCTGGTATGCGACGAGGGCGCTACAAAGGTCGACGGGACATTTCAAATCCGGCGGGTTTTGCCTGTAAAACGCCGCAAGCCGGGCGTCCATCGCGTCGAGGAGGAAGTGCTTGTTGATCACCTCATCGTACCGTCCCGACTGGCGACGTCCGCGTCTCGGTGCGTTCGCCCGGAGGGCGAGAACGACGCCGACGTTTTGGAGAGAATCACGCGCTGATTCGCCACCGCTGCAAGCCGCCGGCACGAGGGGAACCCTGGAGGTCAGTCGCAGATGGCGGAAATACGGATCGACGTTCATCGTCATGGTCCCGGATTGACTGCAATCGAAGTGCCAAGGGATTCAAGCACAAGCGCCGCGCTTGCGGGAATAGAAACGGTAGAATCTGGATCGTTGTGGAGTACTGGCACTAACCGCGACATTCTCGCCCGGTTTGTCGTGAACGTCTCGCAGAGTTGAATCCGCCAAGATCCTAAGCGAATCGAAGCCCATTTTCCTCATGTCGGCGCTTTCAGCACAGGTTTTCCGGAAGACCGGGACCGATGGTAGTTTTGAAGGCTCTGAAGGCTCGGACCGATGGTAGTTTTCCGGGACTTGAGGCGGCAGGCGCA
>JAYUUT010000466.1:0-3724 GCA_043754455.1 Myxococcales bacterium | reverse complement strand
GATTTATGGATTGCGGCGGCATCCCGCCCGGCGGCGTGGGTGCCGTGAACCTGGCTTCCCTTGGGGGTGCCAGTGGATCTGCGCCGGGAGCCGGCGGGGCTGGTCGTGCCGTAGGCGTGCTGACAGGTTCCCCATCGACTGCAGCGATGTCGCCTGTGCAACCCACTCCGATAGCCAGGCATACGACAAACGCCAACTGCCGCGGGGAAACGCCGATGGAACACATCGGCTTGAAAGCGCAGTTGGGGTTCGAACGTTACAGAATTTCTTTTCGCGCAGGAACTGCCTCACCTGCGGTCATCCGGTTTTGCACCGGGGATGCCGCCCACAGCGCACTGGAACAAGCCCTTCCGTGAGCCGTCTGGCCAGAAGCCGTTTGCTTCGCGCGCAATTAACGTTAATCCTGCGCAGGTTGGAGCGCATCCGCATACCAGAGGCACAGTTTCGCCGCGTGGCGGGGCGAACCCTTGACTGCGCGGCGTGCATTCAAAGTGATTCGGTGGCGTGCATGACTTCCACCCAAACGTACGCGCGGCGCGGTTTTGGCTGACAGGCGGAGGGCCATTGGCCGCTGTCATTGTCCATTTTCTGGCAACGCATGCAAACGTGATCGATGCACACGCCCCGTACGAACACGACACGGTGCGGTTCACGGCACAGGGCGTGTCTGCCGCGGGTGCATCCGGTGGACACCCGTCCGTTCGGGGGCGTGAGCACGTCCATGCCGGTTCGGCAGGAGGCCTAGGCACGCCGCTGCATCCAGGGGTTCGTCTGCATTCACAACGCCCTTCAGGATAGCGGCACACAACTGAACCTTGGCGTGCCGTTTGCGGAACACATGCGCCTTTGGCCAAAGTAAAGGAGGCCGGGCACGTGTTGCCTGCCGCAGTTGCAAGAATTACTTGACTGGCCCCTCCCAACCAAACGCTTGCCGCGACCCCAAGGCCAACAAGGTACAAGGTCATTGCGCCATTGTCGCATAAGCGCCGCACGAACCCTATTTGCAACCAGAAAGACCGACGGCCGAATCGGAAAATGGACAAGGGATGGCGATGCGCCCTACGATGCGACCCTGTAGATGCCCTGGCGCTGCTTTTCTGTCCTTGCTCTTTTAATTGCTTCCGGCTGTCACCCCATTCGCGAGGCCAAGCCCAATAAGCCGGAGATCGGAGTTGAGTACTGTCAGCTTGCTGAGGCGATAATGGCCACAAAGATTTGTCCAAGGCCAGGCTGCAGCGGGACGACTCTCGCGGATGACGAATGTGTGGCTGGTTTGTCCACAGAAAGTCGTGGAATGCCTGTTCGGCTGTTCGAGTACAGTTTAAACTCGACAGGAGACTATGGGGATCCACTCCTTGCCCCAGGCGCGGTCTGCTCAAAAATGCTGTTCGTTCCGTTGATTCCGGTCGATGGGGCTGATGCGCATATGATGATAGTTGTCAAAAGAGAAAGTGCTGAGAGGCTGATGTACCAGGTATCTCCTATAATGAACTACTATGAATCTGGAAAACTTGCTGGCGGTGGTGGAACTGCCTGCGGGGTCGGCAGCCGCGGAATTGCGGAGCGAATAGGCGGCGAGTGGCGTACACGGCCTGTCCCCATCGATCCGTTTTGGTAGCGTTGACGGACGGATCGAAAACCGCAGACCAGTCGCTGACGCGGCCACAGGTCCGGGACGCCTGAAGGCCGAAGAAATAACTCGGGAGCCGGGCCGTTGGGCACAGGAAATTCGACAAGTCGCCTCCGAGATCGTTCCATCACCTGTGGCAACCACCGACACCAACCCCCCCACATCGCTGGGCACGTGGGTCTTTGCCGTGCTGCTGCTTGTGTATGCGTTGGGGATGCCGCTTGGCCTAGGTCGCATTTCGGGGGCGCCGCTGCTGGCGGCCGGCCTGGCCTTGGGGGGTGACGGGTCCGGTCACGAGGCTCCACTTCCGGTTCTGCTCACGCGGCTTATGGCTTGTGTGCCCCTAGGGGACGTGGCGACGCGGGCCAACCTGGGTTCGGCTCTGTGTGGCGCGTTGGCGGCCGTGGCGCTGTTGCGGCTGGTCCTCGAAGTGGCCACTGGTATTCGTCCCCCCGTCCCTGCCCGAGCCACCGCGGTTGCTTTCGCCCACGAACCCCTTGCGGCCATAGGGGCGGCAGGCGTTTCGGCCCTGGGCTTATGTGTGTTTGTCGTCATGACCTCAGGATCCGGGGTGGCCCCGGAAATCGTGGCGATTCTTTACGGTTGGATTGGATGTATACGCCTGGCTCGTCGATCGGATGATGCGGCCTCGGGGCTCGGGGCGTTGTTTGCCTGTGGCCTTGCGGCGACCGGCGGTGGGGGGCTATTCCTTTTATCGGCACCCCCGACATTGCTGCTTTGGTTTTGGGCGTTTCGCCGGGGCGAACGGTGGCCACTACTGGGTCCGCTTGCTTTGGTGCTGCCTCTGGGGTTGTGGTTGCTTCCGGCGTTCGGCGGCGGCCCCTTTGGGATCCGAGATCTGGTCGACAGGTGGTTGTCCGCAGGTGGGGCCTCACCGTCTCCCTGGGGCCTTTCCGCAGCCCTTGGCGAAGTGGGGGATCAGATCGGTGTGATAGCGGGGCTCTTGGCCGTGGTCGGTGCGGTGACGTTGATAATCCGGATGCCGTTTGCGGGGGTCCTCATTGTGGGTACAGGTTTCGTGGCGTTGATGGTGGCCGCGCGTGGTACGGCCTCGGCAACCGAAGGTGGCTTTTTCGTTCTGTCCCTCATGGCGGCCTCAATCGCTGCGGGGATTGGGATTGTCACGTTGTGTACGCGCATGGGGGCGGCGCGCACGCCCGCGGCGGCAGTTCTGGCCGTCACCGCGGTGATTTCCCCGATCTTGGATGGGGGTGGGGCGCGCTGGGTGCGTGACACGCGGCTTGCCAGCAGCCTTGTCGATACCGCTTTGGGGCGTGTGCCGCTGCGAGGCCGCGTGACGCCGGGTAGCCCCGAACTTACGGGCCTGCTGGATTTGGCGCGGGTGGTGGGCTTGCGTCCCGATCTAAATCGACGATAAATCGGCACGATTGTCGCCCCACGGGGCCACCTTTTACCGGTGTCCCCTTGCAACGAGCGTTGGTTCCGGGTGATATGCCGGGCGATGTCTATCCCGGCGGTGTCTACCCCTCCTGCGTTATCAGGTCGTCGTACCAACGTGCGTTGGCTGATGGTCTTCATGGCCTTCCTGGCCACGACCATCAATTACATCGATCGGGCCAACCTCAGTGTCGCCATGCCCGACATTGCCAAGGAATACGGCCTCAACGGAACGCAGCAGGGCCTTTTGATGGGCGCGTTCTTCTGGACGTATGCGGCGTTTCAGTTGCCCTCGGGGTGGTTCATCGACAAGGTGGGGGTGCGCATTGCCTATACCGCCGCTGTGGTCTGGTGGTCGTTTTTTACGGCCGCCAGCGCCTTGGGGCGCGGGCTTTATTCGTTGATGGGCATCCGCCTGTTGTTGGGTGTCGGCGAAGCGCCCGCCTACCCCTGCAACGCCAAAATTGTGTCCGAATGGTTTCCGCGCCAGGAACGTGCGTTGGCGACGTCATTTTTCGACAGCGGTAGCCGGTTCGGCAACGCGCTGGCCTTGCCCATTGTCACGGGCATCATCGCGGCCTTCGGGTGGCGGTTGGCCTTTGTGATGACCGGTGCCTTGGGATTCGTATGGGCCATTTTTTGGCTGAAAATCTACCGTAGCCCCCGGAACAGCCC
>JAYUUT010000465.1:0-5854 GCA_043754455.1 Myxococcales bacterium | reverse complement strand
CAAACCCATCCGTCGGAGCGGGGTCGTTGTTTCCGCCCACACAAGCGCCCCCACCGACAAGAGGGCTGGACCTCAGCACACGCCCCGTGCCGACGGGGGATGATGTGCCTATTTATAGACGCAGCTGGTTCTGGCCTGTCGCGGGCGGGGCCGTGGCACTGGTGACCGTGTTGGTCATCGTCGCTGCGTCGTCCGGGGGTGGGACCAACGTCCCGCAAACAACACTGGGTTCGCAGCGGGCCTTTCAATGAACCGGGTTCTGGCACTGACGTTGATCCTCAGCACAGCGACTTGCGCATCGTCGGATTCAGTTGTGGTTGTAAACGTCACGACGGAAGAGGCAGCGCTTCCCGTGACGCGGCTACGTTTATCCCTTTCTAACGGCGCCGTGAAGGACACGAAACTATTTCCCGACGCTGGTGACGCCAGCACGGTGGTCTTGATGTGGCCTGCCACCCTGGCGCTGGTCCTTCCGCACGCCCGCGGGGGCTCCCTTGATCTTGCAGTCGATGGGCTTGATGCGGGAGGTGTCGTCGTGGCCGCGGGTTCAGCACAGACCATCATTGTGGTGGGGGGCCGGACGACTGTTAGCTTAGCCCTTGCACGTCATTCAGGAGCCTGCGGGGACGGCAAGATGGGACCGACCGAAGAATGCGACGATGGGAACAGGTTTTCGGGTGACGGCTGCAGTTTCGTTTGTCTGCGCGAAGGTACGGGGGGTGGGGCTGATGCCCCTGGAGGCACTCCGATCGACGGTCGCGGGTCTGATGTTTTCGCAGGTGGCGGGGGAAGGACAAGTGGTGGCGGTGGCGGCTACGGTGGTTCGCCCGCGATAATGAGCACAGGCGGTACCGGAGGTGTACCGGTCGGGGTTCCGGGCTTTGGTGGAACGCCAGTGGTCGCTCAAGGGGGGCCTGATGCAGCGGCGACGCTAGATAGTTCGCCCGTATCGTTCGATACTGTGGCGCCGGTCGACACGGAGTCAGTCGACACGGCGCCCGCTGCCCTATCGCAGGGCTCAGCGTGCTCTGCGGACCGCCAGTGCCGCTCTGGCTTTTGCGTCGACGGCGTGTGTTGCAACGAGGAATGCAGGGGGGCTTGTAGGACGTGCGCCAGGATGCCAGGCGTTTGCCGTGACATCATGAGCACCGCAACATCTGCCGAGGACCCGGACAACGAGTGCGGGCTGTATTATTGCGCGTCAGGGCCCGTCGGCTGCTCGACGACTTGCTCGACCGACACCGGATGCAGGCCCGGTTACTACTGCGATAGACGTCCCACGGCCGCCCTGGGCGCATGCGTCAGGAGCAATCTGGCTCCAGGTACGCCTTGTGAACGCGATCGTCAATGCGGCAACCCCGCAGATCCCAGATCATCTTTCTATTGCGTCGGCGATCCGTTGATCGGAACGACGCGCATGTGCAGCTCAGCTGATCACAAGTACACGTATATCTCAAACGCGGGAACCTGGGCAGCGGCACGCGACGCCTGCGTCCGCCTCGGGATGGCCCTCGTTACGATAGAGACCGCCACAGAGAACACGTGGGTCACTCAATTCGGCGTTCCAAAAGGTAAATTCTGGATCGGGCTCTACAGAGAATCACAGCAGACCCCCCACAGATGGGCGAGTGGATCGATGGCCACCTACCGAAATTGGAATAAGGCTTCCTACCCCAATCCGATCGACAACTGCACAAACATGTACTATTGGCTCGCCGGTTCCCCGTACGACAAATGGGCATCAGAGGACTGCAGCCAGAATCTGGGCGCCGTCTGCGAAGGACAATGAAGCCGGGATTTTTCAAGCCGCATGAGACAGTGGTGTTTCTTAGGCTTGGACCGATGGTAATTTTCCAGAGACTGGCAGCGGTCAAATTCAGGCAATGGGCGCATCTGAATCCTTCGATCGCTCCGAAAGCAAACACGGGCGGGATCATCGGATCATCGCCCATCTGGGCCGGAATGTGCCCCACGCTAAATCGGAATGCGCGCCCAGATGCCTCTGATCTGGCAATGGCTTTCGCATGGACCCGACCTGACAGGCCGGGTGTCGTGAGTAAAACCTTTGGTCCGGGCACACCAGATACTGTTAGGTTGTGTGCATTTCTGCCGAACACACAGGTAGGCTCGCCGTTCTTGGCCGTCGGAGCGACCGAAACGTCAACATCTACTTGCGAAAACCCTGAAGAGGGTTGCAGAAAAGAACAGCAGGAAGCGTCGGATCTCAGACAGATATCAGGGCGGCCAATTTAGGGAACCACCACCATGAAAAACGCGTTTTTGAAACTGGTCTTTGGATGTTGTGTCACGATTTCAGCCTGCGGCGGGTCGGAAACCCCCGGCAAGGTTGTGCCAATTTCGGATGACGGCGAACGGCGGGTTGGCGGTCCGGCACAGAGCATGTTGCCGGACGCGGGGGAAGGCGCTGCCAGTGTGGCTTTGCCGGATGCGGGCTCTGTGGCCGCTAAGCCACAAGATATGGGGCCGTCGCCTGTGAAGCCACTAGATATGGGGCCTGTGCCTTCGGACGCGGGTGTACCTGGTGTAGCAGTAGACACGATGCCTGTTTCCGTTGTACCCGGCGTGCTGCTTTCGCAAGGCACGATGTGCAAAGCCGACAGCGATTGTAAGTCCGGCTTTTGCACGGATGGTGTTTGTTGTAATGAGGAATGCCGGGGGACGTGTAGAAGTTGCAAGGGGGGTGGTGGTCAGCCCGGCGTGTGCCTCGCGGCTGTGGGCGCCGATCCAGATAATGAGTGCGGTAACAGCACCTGTACGGTATCAAGCGCAGGGGCTGCGATGTGCCTTGCGATGTGCAAGATGGATAGTGAGTGCAAGACAGGATTTACCTGTGAAGCTGGTGTGTGCCAGGCTGTGCGTAAGGCCGGGGAAGCATGTAGCAGGGTCGAACAATGCGAGGGTAATTGCGTGAACAAAGAATGTTCGCAGGCGCCTGGGGGGCATCGGTATCTTTCTATCAATAACATCGACGCCTCGTGGGAAAGCAAACGCACAGCCTGTCAGAAGCGCGGGTGGGACCTCGTCGTGGTAAACACGGCGGGGGAAGATGCGTGGTTGAACACCGCGCTTAACTCATGGGGTGGGAGCGCTGTTGACATAGGCTTGAAAAGGACAGACAAGGGCTGGACATGGATTGACGGCAGCGTTTTCAAGGGGGCGGAAATTCCGTTTGTCGATGGATACATTTACGGCCTTGCACAATCTACCAGGGGCACGTCACTAATTTTTAGTGCCTCGACTGGAGGCAGATTTTTCGCGCTCTGTGAAACCAAATGAACCCGCAACGCCTTCCGGGTACGCTCACGAACAAAGAGGCTTTTCAGGATCTCTGCATGGCCGTCCCGACCAGCTTGCTGCTGGCCTGGACGGCAGAGTTCACGACCACGATTGCTGACAAGTATGACGCCGAGGGGGCCGTAAGCGCTCGTCCATCGGAGGTCTACCGGCGCACAGCCGTCGCCTTGGGTATCCGAACATCCGAGCATCCGAGGCTCGGGTTGAGTCCGACCAGAATTTTTCTCTCGGAGGGTTGCAATGCCTAGACCGGCGGCCCAATCGAAATCCGACCGCAAAGCCAGCGACAAGAATGTGATATTTCCCGATTGGGTCAACAATATCTTAGACCTGCCCTTGGCCAAAACCGTGCGCGAAGCGCTGGGCGCCCGTCGCCGGGCGGTCCGTCCCAGTGCGCTTCAGAACCACAAGTTTTCGCAGATGTTCAAGGCTGCCGAAAATGCAGTGGAACTGATCGAATTCTGCAAGGTGACTGGCAAGGCGGCACTCCGGCAGGCCATAGTCGCCCTGCGGAAATACGAGATGGCCGATGACTGCCCGACCACGGTGCCCAGTGCCCGACGAAAACATGCGTGACCAATGTGTCCTTGTGTCGTCCCAAAAACGCCCCCCGACTGCCCGAAAAACCACGCCTCAAAATCGACATTTTTCCCCGGCCACATTCCGGGCGTCAGCGCCAAAAGCAGCAGTCCCTAACCATTACAACCTTATGTAGGTTGTAATGGAGGGAAGGTAGCTATAGCTATCTTAGTCTCATGATTGGCCGACTGACATTAGGTCGGGGAGTCGTGTCGCCACCGAACTTTTTAGTGTTGAGAAGTGCCTGGGCTGACGAGGCCCATGCAGGGCATGGGCGAAGGGAGTGTTTGACCATGCAGCCAAATATTCGGTGCTGTCGTGACGTCCAATTCCGCTTTCACCGTCTTGCGAGTCGGGACGCTTACAGTGCCCGGGTGATTCGTCAAAAATGGGGAATTCAAATGCCGACGACAGAATCTGACGGGGACGATGCTCTGGCCCCCGCCAACCGCATCGATCTAGAAAATAGAGAGCCCGTCAGGATTGGCGAAAGCTCCAAACGCCTACTATTTGCGCGCCCTACATCGCCGCCACGTTGGTGGCCACGCGACACCCAAGACCGCTTCCGCTGGATGGGAGTTCTCGAAGGTGGAGCGGGCTGGGTCCTCGGCGATGGTGATCCAATGACCAAAGCAGAAATCATATTCGCCGAAGACTGGCTGGAAATTGAATTCGGATCGATCGCATTCAAGAAGAAGTCAGTTAAAAAAACGCCCGGGTAAGAGGGGCTATGAATAGGCTGTGGCTAGACGGCTCCGATGCCCGCCCGAAACAAGCGGCACTTACGCGGATGCTCGTTCACGCGGTGGCGAGCCAGGCGCACCCACCTTCCCCTCTCGACCCTCGCAGATACCTATTTCTTCGTAACCCATCCAGCAGCGGCGTCATAGCGCCGCGTGCAAATCAGTGTGCGGGTGTAGGTGGGGCGGTTCGGCCACGTCTGGAAGAGATTGCTGGTCCGGTTGAACGACGATCTCAGGGTGGCTGACGGCAAGGCGGTCGGGCAGAAGGTCGCGCAGGCGTGACGGCGTGACTGCGGCCATTTGTTGACAAGCAGGTTGGTGACCAGATGCAGGTAGGCGCGCGGGTTGATGCCGTGGGCAACGCAGGTGCCAATGATCGAAAGGATGCTGGCCGTACGTTCGCCGCCGAGATCTCCCCATACCAACAGCCCGGGTGTGAGCCAAGACAAGCTTGCGCAACTCACGCTGAACTGCCGAGACACCACCAACCTATCCAACTTGCCGCGGCAGTGGAAGCGCCGTATAAATGGGGAATGCTAATTGATCGCGGATGGGGCCAATTCCCTGGCGCGGCGATCGTGTGGGCACCAGACATGGGCGCCCTCGCCGAAAGCCTAAACGCCTGGTTTTCCCGCGGGTGGCGCCTCGGATCGCAGCCAATCGGCTGCGGACTGACCGCCGTCGGCACGTCATTCTTTTTTGCGTTCGTCGCCCCGCCGCAGCATTCGCATCGTTAGCGCTCCGCGGTGCCCCGGCGGGGGGCAAGATGGGCACTTGCGACGCCGAACATCCTTTCATGAAGGCCAGGCCCTGTGCTCCTAACGCCGAGCCTTTCGTGCTAGCTTTGGCGCGGGCGTAGCAGTCGCGCCTTCCATGTAGCTCCGCACTGCCCCTCACCAGGGCGAAGCGGAGAAGTCGGCTAAGTCGGCAAGACGGCAGTTTTGAAGGACAAGGGAACACTGCCCACACCTCCTGATCGGAGGGCGGGTCGGTGTGAGGGACGGCTCGCCTGAATACCGAAGGAGACGCCAATGAGTCTGAAAAGCCGTGCCCGACGTTTATCCACTGACCTATCTCTCTCGTACCAACTAATCCTTGAAAAACTGCGCAGAGATTCGGGCGACATCACGAAGTTAGTTGAACAAGGTTGGGACCGTGATCGGGCTGAGCGGTACCAAATCAACCCGAATCTCGACCTAGAATTTCGTGAAGTTAAC
>JAYUUT010000464.1:0-9733 GCA_043754455.1 Myxococcales bacterium | reverse complement strand
AACGATCACTTCCTGGCCGATGCGCGGAATGTGCATGGCCCCCCAGCCATTGCCCGCCCAAACCTGCGCCACGCGGATCCAGCAACTGCTGTTCTCGTTTTTCTTGCCTTCGCGATCCCAATGGAACTGGACCTTCACGCGTCCGTACTCGTCCGTCCAAATGTCCTCGCCGTCCTTGCCGACGACAATCGCGGTCTGGGGGCCGGCCGCAGTTGGCTTGACGGTCCTCGAGTCGCTTCGGTAAGGAGACTTTGCCTCAACTGCAACAAAGCCACAGATGAGCGGAGGTCCACCGTCCTGGCCATTGCTCTGCGGACCATTGTTCTCAACGTGAACAGTCGCAGAAGTTACAAGGTATTCCCTATTCTGATCGAGCCGAGGGTAGCTCGCCAGGGAAAATAACCGTCCGGCCACCATCGTGCGAACGTTGCAATTACCGTCAACCGTTAGCCGCTTTACTTGTAATTCCTCAAGGCGAATCCGGCTGTAGGACTCAGCTTCAGCGTATTCCTCTAACTCGCCAGGGTAGTCATATACCTTGATGTTCCCATGAGCATGACCATGTTTGTTGACACGCATGGATCGCAGAAAGTCCTGCCTAGGCTTTTGAAAATTGAAGTCACCAGTGGAGTAGGTCCCGGGCGTAATCTCGTGAACCGCGTCCCATCGGTTGATGTGATCCGCGTCGCGTCGTCCGCTGCCGTCCGGAGGAAAGTACGGAATCGACACGCCCCCGGAAACCCTATGGTGGGCGCTGTAGGAGTCAGCAAGAATGAGTTTATGCATTCCAGCCGAGTGTTCGAAAAAATAGTAGATTCCTTCCTGCTCCATCAATCGCGAGACGAATGCGAAGTCGCTCTCACGAAACTGAGTGAGGTACTCCCATTCTTGATATTTTTCGCTTAGCCTTTCCTCGAAATCGCTAAAACCACTGTCGCGAAATACCGCCTTGATGACATCGGGCACCGTCATGTTTTGAAAAATCTTGTTGCCCCCAGATTTTTCAAGAAGCCAGAGCCAAGAATTTATGGTGGCCCGGTACCGAGCAAAACGCCCGTCAAACCCCCCATAGGCGAAGCGGGTGACAAATCCGTCCAAATATCGAGGTACGGTATTCGTCCGAATTTCGACAGTGATTCGTTCCCCTAGAATCTGCGCGAAGTCAACGATGTCCGCCCTACACAAAATATCCAAATGGTATTCGAACCCTCGCCCCACGGTTTCTGTCCCCGTCAGCCGTTCGAGAATGAGGACGCCGTCACCCAGCGGTGTCGTAAGTCGGGCGATGTTTTTTTCGAAAATTCCGTTCATAGACTTTGCCTCGTGATCCTAGAAATATTTGAGCCATCCATGCGATCGATCGGAAAAGAGCTCCGAAGGATACCTACGTTGCCCACCACAAAATGACCAGCGCGAACGGCAGCACCAAAGAACCAAAAATCCAGGGAAGAACTTTGCTCGGAAGCGGTTCGACTAGAGAACCATCCAAGGCGACGCCTGGAATTGTTGGAAGGAGGTCCCAGGCTACCACGTGTTTACGATCGGCATCTACCAGGAGAGCCTGGCGGCCACCGACGGTCATAGGCCGAGGCGTCACGATTGCAATGCGATGTCCTTGGACTTCAGTTGAGGTTACAATCGTTGGGGGAAAGTCTGGAAAGACTTGGCCTTCGCTGTCCGCAAAGACGACGCTTCCTGTGCCCAGAAGGCGCGCGAGCCGGGCCCCCTCGTGGACGCGAATGACCCCGGCGCGAAACAAGGCGAGTGCCAGCAGGGGCAAGCCGAGCGACCATGGAAGGATTTCTTGCACGCCCATTTTGCTTGTAATGCGAGGATCATGAATTGCATAAACGATTGCACCTCCGCTGGGGCCGCCGTAGCACCCATCGTCGTCCCGACGGACGACGTGATACGGTTTTTTGTCAACGAAGTACCGCCCGTGGGATACAAACATTGTCGCACGTCCGTAAAGCAAAAATTCCCATGGGTTGGAGACGACCTTCTGACAGGTTCTTGAGACGATTTTTGTTATACCTGTCGGCGCGCGTAGGCCGAGGCCCCGAACGCAATCGAGTCGCAGCCAACCTATGACGGCAAAAATTCCAAGCGCTAGAAACGACCAGCCGATGAAAGCTCTCTTGCCTAGAAAATGTGTAGCTGTCAGAAGAAGGGGTACCCGCCGCGGGGACGGTGTGAGTTTTTCCGAACACTCGTCCCATCGTGACGGCATTCTTGCTGTCCGCATAGCCCAGCGTCGTTCTGCCGGATCGCGCCTGCCCAGGGCCTGCGCTGGGGTCTCGGTTTCTGCCACCGAGCAGACATACGTTCCAGCAAAGCTAGTGAAGCGAGACGCGGGCGACCAACCAAGAGCCCATTGCCGAAAAAAAGGAGTCTGAGCCAGAAGGTATGGGCCCATGAAACCGGCAAGCGCGAGGTCGAGCAGTTGTGCAAGATCGGTTGTCATAAAACTGCCGAAAAGAATTTTGACAGTCGCCAGTGAGCAGGTCGTCGCGATGATTCCCGCCGTGAAGCCACTCAGTCTGCCCAAAAAATGGCGAGCGATGACGCCGAGAAGCGCACATGGAACCGAAAAGAATAGGGTGAAGATCGGTATCACGCTCAGCATCGGAAGGAGCGGCTTCTCTAGAAAATTCGGGACCAGGAGGTGCACCGCTGAAAGAATGACGACCCAGCCCATAGACAAGGAAAGAGCGAAGAATATCGCAAATCGAATCATAGGAGGCTGCGCAATTTGTCAACCGTTTCGATGCCCAATCGGATTCGATGATTGATGTTGCCGAAGTCGAACGATTCTTCAGAAAAGAGTTGTTCGACAGCGGCTTTAGTCCATCGGTTCGTAACCCATGAAGAGAATGCCAGGCTTAGTCGGCGAAACGATTCGACCTTCTCTTGAGGGTCATTCCAACTGTATGAGTCGGCAAAAGACTGAACCAGTGTTTGTTCTATGACCACGAGGCCCCGGTCAAGTTCGCGCCCTCGGAATCTCTCGAAGCCCGGGATCTCGGCGTTTTGACGTAGTAAGTAGAAGTTGTGAAGGTTGTACGGGAACAGAAAACTGTTGCCGGCCAAGACGAAGGCGAGATCACGGGCATTGGGTGGAACAAACGGAAGGCGGGCGCCGATACTTGCCAGAGGGCCTTCCATAGATTTAATTCCGCCCGCACCCGTAACCATTGTGGCCGCCTGAAACCAATAGCGCCCGCGGTCAGGTCTGAGAAGGTGCCAGCTCGCACTGTAGATAGAATTCCGGGCGCTAGCGTCCGCGCCAAACTTAAGTGTGCCGCTCCAATAGGTTGGGGCTTCCTTGTCTTGATTCCATGCATTGATCTGCGCTTTGGCCGAAGGGATCGCCAATCGCGCCCGTTGCTTCAATTTTTCGATCGGTTCCTCCGGGCCTCCCCGGGAGGAAAGGGCTGCCAGGGCATCATGACTCGCGCTGACATGCCACGCTCTTCGATCGGTTTGTCGGGGTGTTGGAAAGGACGAGGAGCGGCCATGCTGATCCAACAATAAATGGCGAGCATTGCCGGTCCCTAGAAGCGGAGAGTTACGTCCCGTCGCCATCAATTGGACGTTGGCTGTTCGCCAACACTCCGCAAGGAACCGCGCAAGGCAAAATTAACCATACCGCTTTGTGTTTGGTTGAGCGGCAGCGCGTAGCGGGAGTCGGGAATCATGAGGCTCACACGATACCCCATCAGGTCGGTGTCCAGGGTGATTGAAATTGGGTGCGGCATTGGCCCCGAAACTGTTACGCGTCAGAAGCGACCCCGGGCTGTAGGCTCACGCCAAGGGCGCAAGGGTTGCGACGGGTACATGCCGATGGGGTCGCTGTAATTCAGAGGGATCAGCCCCATCGTTACCTAGCCGGCGTTTACCGTTGCATCGCGAGGCCGAGGGCGGCGGTGGGTCATCGGGTTCGAAGGGCAGAATACGAAATGGTCCTGCGGTGGCAGCTCAAAAAGACCCTGTCCGGGCTTGAGGCCCATGTCGTGAAGGCCGAGCGGGAGCCCGCCCTAAGTCCATCGGCTCTGCGTGCGCAACGCGCGCAGGTCAAGCTGAAGTCCAAGTCAGGGGGGGCAAGCGCGCCCCGGCGGCGCTGGTGGGTACGCCCATTCTGTGGGATTTCGCTCTCGAGTCGGGTGCCGATCTGGAAGGCTCGCTGGGCGGGCGTGGCGTGCACAAAGAGGCCAAGGCCTTCATGAAAAAGGCGGGCACCTTCCGGGAGGCATCCTGATCGCGCCCGCATGCCACGGCTGTGCCACCCGTTCGCAGTCCCAGAACGGTCACGAACACCTGGAAAGGATCGCCATGCCCACCTTCACCCTCCAAGCGCCCGGGGTCGTCTCCACGTTCGACGCGGGTCCTATCACCGGCTACGAACTCTACGCACTGACCACGGTCGGACCGCGGCGCATCCTGCACACCATCAGCTTTTTTGAAAGACGCCCCGATCTGGGCGAGCCATCGGAGGGCAACCCCCTGTCCTGGCAAGTTGAAGTGCCCGCAGGGGCGTTGCTTTTCGGCGTCGGCGGCGGTGTCGACACGGAGAGGTCGCAGAACTTCTGGGTGGGGTGGCTGGCCGGACGCCGGATCCACATGCAGGCCCTCAAACTGGATGATCCGCTAGAGACTGACATCCTTCCCGACGAGGCGCCGGTCTTTCCCGCCCTGATGGACGGGGCCGGACGGGCCACCCTGTACAGCTGGCGGCCCGGCGCTGACGGCGCCACCTTGTGGCAGCGCGCGTTCCGGGGCGAGCTGGGGAAACCGGGCGAGGTCGGGCAGGCCACTGCCGTCGCCGTGAAGGGGAACCCGCTGGTCACCGTCGTCGGCGGCATATTCGGCGAGCGCGCCCCCAATGCCCTCATCGGCTGGGTCGAGAAGACACCCGCTGGCGCCGTGCTCGCCGTTGCCGCCGTCACCCCGTCAGCGCCGCCGCGCCTGTGGCGCTCGGAACCCGTCGCCGATGCCTCCCCGCTGCCTCGCCAGCGCCTCGCCCTGTGGGCACCCGCCGCCAATCGCATCGAACTGGCCGCGCTTCTGGTCTCCGACAAGGACAAATCCATCACCTTGGCCCGCTTTGCTCTCGATGGCACCCCTTTTGGAACTGTCACCCACATGCCCGTCGCGGGTCCCGAGATCCCGGTCATCGCCGGAGCCGTGGACTACTTCAAAGATGAGCACCGGGCCAGATTCAATGTTGCTCTGCTGACCACCGACGGGCGCCTGATGATTAAGAAGACGTATGGGAGCGGTGCCCTCCGTGTTGGGTCTGAGGGACTGCAGCCGGACGATCCTCTGGCCCTTCTCACCGGCGTAAACGGTGCCACCTATCGTGCCGTACGGGCCCCGGACGGCACGATCTCGCTTGTAACCCAGTGACCTCGTAGGTCGGCAGGAAATGCATCCATATGATTCAAGGCGTGTTTGGCCCGCTGAACAGCTCTGTCAGCACCTCCTCGCCCGCTTCATCCATTAGGACCTCTGTATCGTGCTCGTCGCGCACGAGGAACACAGCCCGCTCCACCACGGATCCCTGGGCCCCCATGCGGCGGGTTAGCAGGGTGACCGCCTCGGCAACGACGTGCAGTCGCTCTGGACGAAGGGACAACTTAGTGACCACCTTGCTGCCCGCGACGATCTCCACCAAGATTCGCGTTCCCTTCGGACCTGATTCGCACCCTGCAATGACCAGGCGACATTCGCGAGGCGGGTCACTGCCCGGATCCGCGGCAAGCTTGTTACGCAGTCGCTTAAACCGCGCCCGCAATGCTTGGCGACGAGCGGCGTTCGTTTTCAAAAGGGCAGCTTTGCGCTTTCTCGCTTCCGCATCGAAACGCTCCTGCAACGCTTTTTTTTCGGCCGCGAGGCTCGCATGTTCGCTGGCCACTCTTCGCATCCACTCGGCCTCCTTCGCCATCGACGACGCTCGCGCCTCGTCGCGGCGTCGGGCATTCTCGGCCTCGTGTGTGGCGCGTTCGATGGCCCGCGCAACCTCCCACACGGCAGGGTCGACCCACTCTCCTCCCAGGATGTAGTCGCAGGCGATCGGCGCCTTGACCATACACACCCGCCACAGATCCACCCCCGACTCTTCGAAGAGGATCTGGGCGCCACGCAGGGTGAGCCTCAACATCGCTTGAAACTCGCAGAAGATGGCTGGAAAACGCCCGCGGAAGTCGGCCCGGGTTCGCCAGGCAGGTAAGAATTCACGCGATGTTCGTGTCAGAATTTCCAGACAATATTCCTCCATTCGTATGTTCGATCTAGTGCGGGCGATCACCGCGTCAGGCGGCATTCGGCTTTTGGCCGACCCCAGAACCGAAGCACGTGCCTGAACGAGCGTAGCGCGAAGGCCGCACAACGTTCGCGGGTTGGGCATGCAGATCATCGCGCCCCCTCCCCGCTTGCCACATCGAGGGAGTCCGCTCTCAACCAAGCATCGAGGTCTTCCCTCCGTATCCGGATGCTGGCTATCACCCGCACGAAAGGCAGCTCACCCCGGTTGAGGATCTTGTACACAGTCGCCGTACACACGCGCAGCCGGGCGGCAACATCCTTGACGGTCAGCCAGTCATCATCGCCAGCGCTTTCAAGATTGGGGAGCACGGGCGGAGCAAAACGCCTGCCAAAAGCTGTTTTCGCCTGTGACCGCTGGAATCGCAGATCTTCGGAAACCGCAATGGATTCAACTGTTTGTGAACAGATGGTGTCCCCTGCGACCGTCGTGGGCTCGCCTTTGGGACCAGGATGTCGTCGGTTCGAATCCGGCCACCCCGACTGAATGACCTAATGGGCCCGCTGCACGGCCTGCGCGAGGCTGCACACCTGCACCCGCAATGCGGGGGGCGCCAACACTTCCACATCCGGGCCTTGGCGCAAGATCCACGAAGCCAACCATCCGGTGGGGTGGCCCCGGAAACGGACCACCCGTGTTCCTTTTGGGCTGATTTTTGCGGGCTTGCCTATGTGCCCCAGGCGCCGCACGGCCTCGCCCTTTAGGCGCAGGACAATAGGTGTAGTGGCACGACCAGGGACAAAAAGGCCCCCTTCCTTGAACGAGGCTAGATCGAACGAAGGGGGCAGCGCGAAAGATTCTTTTAGGACTCGCAGGCCCAAGATGCGCTGCACACGGAATACAAACACGCGCGATTCGGCATGGGTAAGGCTGTGGCCTAGCAGGTACCAGGTGCCGCTGTGGTTCAGCAACGCGTAGGGTTCGACTATGATTCGTTTGCGGCTGTGCGATGAGACAGATGAATAGTCCAGGTCAACGCAACGACGGTCTTGGGCGGCGCCAACCAGGCGGTTCAAAATATCGGAATGGCCACCACCGGCGCTGTCCAGAACGATCCCTGATTCTGGGACTTTTGTGGGGTCGGAGGGCTCCCTGTGTAGCAAATCGCGGATCTTGGTTTCAGCGCGGGCCAAGGCATCGTCGAACGTCGTGACCCCCGTATGCCGTAAAGCCGATGCCCCCAGCAGCAGCGCCAAGGCTTCCTGGGGCGTCAATCGCGGCGGTCTTCGCAACAGGCGCGAAGGCGACGCGAACACACGCGTTGCAGCCCCCTTTCCTTCCGTCCAGATGTCGACGTAATCCGCAGGCGAGCCCTCGGGGACACCGACGTAAAGGGCACGCTGAACGTTTCGCGCCACCGCGGCAACCGGCAGCCCCAGAACCTGCGCCAGTTCCACCAAGGGAACACCGCCGGGTCGGCTGGACACATATGGCACAAGGTAAAGAAATCGGCGCAGGCGCTGTTCCAGTTTTTTCACGGGTTGGCCCCCGATGCGGCGTACACGGCCGCAACGGCTGCGGCCTGTCCTTCAATGCGGCGGCGCAAAGAAATCGGTTCGACGATGCGAAGATGACCGCCGCCATCAAGTACTCGTTTGGCAACATAATCAAGGTTCCCCGACGCGAACTGAATCCGCGTCCACCCCTTTTCCCCCCGGACGTTGTCTTCCAGCGGCGCCTGTCTATAGCCCTTGCCGAAATCTTCGTCCGCTACCCAGCTTCGTTCGGGCCCTACGTCTAGGACGACCTGGGTGGGATTGTCGCCTCCGGCCTGAAACGCCCAGGGTGATCTTTGAACATAGGTGGACAGGTTCCAATCCGCAGGGCGCTCAAAATCAGGAGTGCCCGGTCGACCCGCAACTTTCAATTTCAAGATGCGATCAACCCGAAAGGTGCGGGGCGCCCCGCGCAGGTGGCAGTGGCCAATCAACAACCAGTCACCCGCGCTGTAGACCACGGCGTAGGGGGATATTGTCCGTACCGAGTCCTCTCCGTTTGTTCCCGAGGCATAAGTCAGTGTCACCTGCTTGCGGCCTTCCACCGCCGCACTGAGAGTCGCCACCAGGCGACGCAGCCGCGCCGTCACGGTTCGCGTCGGCAGCGTGATCCCAAGCAGCCGCGTTGTGGCCTTGCGACCGGCAAGGTTCGTGTCGAACGACAGCTTGCGCAGGGCCTCGTCCACAAGGTCGCGGTAGGCAAGTCCGCCGGTGGACCGCAGCGCCTCTGCCGCCAACACCAACGCCCCCTGTTCTTCCTCGTCTAGATGGACAGCGGGCAGGGCATAGGCCTTTGGATCCACGCGGTAGGTGTAGGGACCCACACCTTCTTGATCAATCGGCACACCCATGGCGCGCAGATCTTTTTTGTCACGTTCGAACTTGCGATCCCCCGCCGCAGGCGCGCGCGTGAGATAGGTTGGGATTGCCCGGAATATCTCCTCACGTGACAAGGGCTGGGCCGTGTCCAGCAGCAACAGCAACAGCGACAAGATGCGTTCGTCGGCTGCGTCCGCGCTGGCTGTCCGGGGCTTGGGGGAAGGGGCACGAGACTTCGGCGGTCGTGGCACACAAAAACGGTATCACGGCACGGATTTGTTCAGATGAATCTTTGCAATTCCATGTCAGTGCTACATGCCATTGTCACGCCATGTTCGATTTTTCTTGGGCAAACCCCGGCGCTTCCGGGACAATCAGACATGTTGATCGCACGAGGTGAACGTTCATGAAGGTGGTATTTGATCTGTGTCTGGACGGACCCGCACATCCAGGGTCATTAAATGGATCGTCTGTGGCCTATGGGCAAATCTGGGTGGGGCCGCTGGGCTTCCTGGGCCTTCTTGAAACCAGCTTCGGGCTGGGCGGCGCTTTTTGTGACTCGTCAGATCGTGCGGCCTCGCTGGCCGTCAGCCTCAAAGGTCGGTCTGGGTCTGCGGCTGGATTCTGGAACGCATCCTTCAAAGTTGATCCGATAGCGACCGCCGAACGTCTTTTGCGCGATCGCGATCTGTTGGCCCTATGGGGATGGCAGGGTCAGGCCGCATCGGCGCGGCTTGGCCAATTGGCCGACGCAACGGCGGATGCACAACCGGGACTGCCTGATCGACTGCGTGCGGTGTTGATGGCGTTGAAACAAAATCGGCCGGCGATGGCCTCGGTCACTTCGTTCACAAGACCGGAACATTTGCCGCCCCTGTGGGCACGGATTTTTTCGCAGCTTGAGGCCCAAGGTGTTGTCGTGACCTGGCCTCAACTGGCCCCTGCATCTGCAAAAGGTGACCTCGCTGCGGCCCGCCAGGCAGATTTTGTTCCCCGGGTGTAGACGGCCACGCAATGGCGCTGAAATCTGACCAGTGAAAGGCGTCATGACTTTGCTTTGCCCTTTTTCGCGGTAGGTTTTTCCGTTTTCAGGCGC
>JAYUUT010000463.1:0-28490 GCA_043754455.1 Myxococcales bacterium | reverse complement strand
GACATGTTGTTGCGGATGGTGTCGCCGGCCCGAATGGTGGAAAACCTCATTGTTCAGGCGGATCTTCCGTTTACCGTGGCGCGTCTGATGGCGGTGTCTGTGTTGTTGTCGGCGGTGGCGCTGACAGTGACGCTGGCGGCGCATTTGGGATTTGGCGTGGGCGTTCTGCTGGGCGGGATTGGGTTGATCTTGCCCATCCTGTATGTGATGGCAGTACGGGACAGAAGGGCCGCCAAGCTGTCTGAGCAGCTTCCCGATGCGCTGGACATGATGGGACGATCGCTGCAGGCGGGGCACGCGCTGATTTCATCTTTCAAACTGGTTGCGTCCGAAATGCCGACCCCGGTTGCGGTTGAATTTGGTCGTGCGTTTGAAGAACAAAGCCTGGGATTGCCGATGGAACGCGCGATTGCGAACATGACGTTGCGCACGCCGAAAAATCCGGATCTGAAAATTTTTGCCGTGTCCGTCATTGTGCAGAAGGATTCAGGCGGAAATCTGATCGAGATTCTGGAGAACATCGCGGTCACGATCCGGTCGCGATATCAGTTCTATGGAAAACTGCGGTCGTTGACTGCGGAAGGTCGCGTGTCTTCCTACGTTTTGGGCAGTCTGCCTATCGTAACGGGCATTTTTCTGTACGCGGTGAATCCTGCCTACCTTGCGCCTTTGCTGTCTGATGACCTCGGTCAAAAAATGTTGGGGTATGCGGTGACCAGTTGGGTGTTGGGGTTTGCATGGATGCGGCGCATGTCACGGGTGGAGTTTTAGATCATGTTGACGCCAACCCTGATTCCGATCCTCGCTGGGGCGGCGGGCGTGGTGGCTGTGGTGTCTCTGTTCTTGGCGGTTCGGGCACTGTTATTGGGGGGACGCAACGAGGTTGTGGATCGGTTGGAAAGAACCGTCGATCGTGATGCGGTTGCAGCGGCGGGTCTGTCCTCGACACCTAAATCCGCAGCCATGACAGTGGGGGTGGCCCGGTTTCTGCGGCCTTTGGCCTGGCTTGCCAAGCCCCGGCGGCAAGATGAACAGTCGCGTCTGCGGTTGAAGCTGGGGCAGGCGGGGTTTCGCGGAGAGCACGCGGCAGAGATTTTTTTGGGGGTCAAGCTGCTGCTGGCCCCGCTGCCTGTGATCATTTTTCTTCAGATCAATGGGCAGCTCGCCGATCCGCTGGCCTTTCCGATGGATCTGGCGGTGTCAGCCTGGATTGCGGCGTTGGGTTTTTGGACGCCGAATATATGGTTGCGCGGGAAAACTACGGAACGTAAACGGGCACTTGAACGATCGCTTCCAGATGCTTTGGATCTTTTGGTCACTTGTGTTGAGGCGGGGTTGGGGATCGATCAGGCGATAAGCCGGGTGGCGGGGGAACTGTCCCTGGCATCCCCGGTGCTGGCATCGGAACTTGAGACGGTCTTCCTGGAGGTGCAGGCGGGGTTGGCCCGGACCGATGGGTTCAGGCGGCTGGCGGAAAGGACGGGGGTTGATGACCTGCGGTCGTTGTCAGCGATGTTGATCCAGACCGAAATGTTCGGGACCAGCATCGCGCGCGCGTTGCGTGTCCATGCCGAAGGGATGCGCATCCGTCGTATGCAGCGGGCAGAAGAGCGGGCGGGGATGGTCGCGGTCAAACTTACAATTCCGCTGATTCTGTGCATTCTGCCGGCCCTGTTTGCCGTGATCATGGGCCCTGCCGTTGTGACCATGTCGCGGGTGTTTGGAGGGCTTGGCGGACGATGACAACGCCGAAGTCAAAAGTCGGATGGCTGCTGGCGCTGGTCTTCACGTTGGCGTGCGCGTCGCAAAAGGACGAACTGCGTTTGACTGGCGATCCTTACCAGGCGCGAAAACGTCTGGCAGGGGAACTTCTGGCCCGCAGGGAGCTGGATGGGGCGCTGGCGTACATTGAACAGCTCCGGGGCGAGCGGCCCGATGATCTAGACACGCGGGTTTTGCGCGGGGTGGTCTTGCGGGAAAAGGGCATGCTGGATCAGGCCCAGGTTGATTTGGAAGCTGTCCTGAAACAGGATCCGAAAAGGGCTGATGCGCACGAAGCGCTGGCGGTCCTGCTGGATCAACGGCATGAAGGACAAAGCGCGCTGACCCATCACCGCGCGGCGTTGAAACTTCAGCCTGAAAACCCCGCGTTGCAAAACAACCTGGGGTTTAGTTTGTTCCTGCATGGACAGCCGCGAGAAGCCCTGCCGCATCTGCAGAAGGCCGCGCAGTCCCAACCGACGAACCGACGAATTCGCACCAACCTGGGGTTTGTGCTGGCAGGAACTGGAGATTTTTCGCGGGCGGCCCGTGAGTTTGAAATGGGGGGCACGCCCGCTGAGGCCAAAAACAACTTGGGATTCGCTTACGAACGCCAGGGAAATTTGGGGCAAGCGTTCGACAACTACGTGCAGGCGATTCGGATGGATCCGCGTGCCGGTGAACCCCGCAGCAATCTGCGGCACGTTGCGGCCACCATGCAGCGCCATGTGCCCGATGACCTTCCGCCTTTGCCCCAAGAACCAGATCCGCCCGTCAATGCCAATCAAGCGGGCAGTGTGAAGACACATCCCCCGCGCTGAGATCCACCATGAAAAACATCAAAAAGTCGTTGGTATTAGGATCGTTGGTTGTCGCATTGTTGGGCCTCGAAGCCTGCGCCAATCGTAACCGGTTGACGGCTACGCATGGCCAGGCCTCCCGTGAGGCATTTTCCCGCCAGGCCGTCCATCCCCAGGCGGGCGATCGCAAAGAGCCCCTGGCTGGGTTTGATGCGCAGGATGCGACGGCGGTCGCCAAGGCCTACCGAGCTGGCATCAAGGCGGACGAAGCCAGCGGTTCCGGGGGAGGCCTGCTTTTATTGCCACCCGGGGTTGCAGGCGGTGATCGCAACGTCGTGGCCTTGCCGCCACCGTCCACTCCCGAAGGCCGGTGATGGGCGGACGGGGACAAACGCGCCCGTTGCAATCCGGCGTCATATCCATCTTGGTGGCGGTCATCCTGTTAACGCTGGGGGCGTTCCTATCCCTCGTGGTCACGTTGGCCCATGCCTATGTCAACCGCGCGCAGTTGCAGGCGGCCGCAGACGCGTCCGCCCTGGCGGGGGTTGCGGATCTGGACGGTAGCGCCGGTGCTTTTGCAATCGCGCGCATCAGCACCATTGGGCTGATGCAACAACATCAGGTTGATCGGGACCCCGTTGCGGTGGATTCGGCGTCGGGGTCCAGTAACGCCGATGTTTCAGTCGGGTGCTGGGATCGATTTGCCGCCCCTACGGACGCTGCGAAACTGGCGGCCTGGACAGACTATGCACCAGGGGCAGCGACTTGCGGCGCGCCCGCTGATGTGAACGCGGTTCAGGTGAAATGTGGCCGCGATGGCAGTGCAAATCACAACAGCGTGGTGAGCAACCCGTTCTTTGGGCTGGGAGGGCTGTCGTCGATGAAGGTTGGGGCAGGGGCTGTGGCCTTGGGCGGCGGCCCCTGTCGGCCTGATCGCCCCTTGCCCCTGGCGCTGGATGAATGTCAGGTCGTGGATCCCGGTACGCAGATCCTGCGGTGCGGGCAGCAAACGCTGGTATTTGAAAGTACAGGTGCCGACAACGTGTGCCTGTCGAACCTGTCGAACAGTGCCGGGGTGAATTTGGGCGACGTCGAACAACTGTTCACTCTAGCCTGTCAGAATGTGGCCGGGACGATCGTCAACGGGGGACAGGCGATCGGGGTGGCAGGCGCGGCAGGTCTCGGTTGCGCGATGCAGGCCGCATTCGCTGGATGCCTGGACCGTTTGGTGACAATCCCGATTGTGCGCGCGGGGGCCTGTTCGGGGCCGTCGGTGGGGACGTTGCCCGATACAGTTTGCAGCACGGGGGGAGGCCTGCCGGTGGTGCGCGGGTTCATCCAGGCCCGTATCCTGGCGGTCTGTGGGGCAGATAGCGTAGGGCCCCCGTGTACGGCGGCGGTGGCGGGCGTCACCTGTCCTGTGGGGGTGCGGGCCGTCATCATCGACATTCAGGGGCCGCCGTGCCAGTCGGCCCCATGGCAGTCCTTCAGCGATCCGGGCTGTAGCAGCTACGGTGGGACATCCAGCGACCTTCGCCTGGTTCGATGAACCGCACGTGGGGGCTGCCATTTGAGGGGTTAATGGTCGGACTGCTGTTTGTGGCGCTGGGTTTGGGCGCCTGCCTTGCGACCACCCAGAGCGACACGTTTTGGCATCTTCGCGCCGGTGCGCAGATATTTGAGCTAGGGCGTGTCCCGCTTTTCGAAACCTGGTCTCATACAGCGGCGGGGCGACCGTGGCCCAACCACGAATGGTTGTGGCAAGCCCTTAGCTATGCGCTGTTCTCAGTGGGTGGCTTCCCGTTGCTGACGGCGCTTGTCGCGGGAATCATCATGGGGGGATTGGTGCTGAATTTCCGTCTGATGCCGGGGTCGGTTCGGGCGCGCTTCGGGGCGCTGGCCTGCCAGGGGACCTTGTCCTGCATCGTGTGGTCCGTGCGTCCGCAGGTGGTCAGTTTGCTTGCAACATCAGTGCTGCTGCATTGTTTGGTGACGCGACGGTTGTGGCTGATTCCTTTTCTGTTTGTCATCTGGGCAAATTTTCATGGTGCCGTCGCAATGGGAGGCGCGCTGTTGTTGGCCGTGACGATCATGGCGCTGTTTGTCGATCGCGGGTTCGGGGTGAAGCTGTTGCCCATTGTTCTGGTGTCGGCCTTGGGGACGGCGGTCACCCCGATGGGCTTTGGGTTGTGGCGCTTTGTGATCACGTCTATTGGTCGTTCGTCTGACGTGCGCATCAATGAATGGCAGCCTCCGGTGGTGCGAACGCTTGATGGGATCATGTTCTTTGCCTTGATGGCGTTGTTCCTTGTGATTTTCGTCCGTCGCCGTCGGCTGCTTTCGGGACCAGGCGCGTTCTTATTTGGCGCCGCGTCCGTGGTGACGGTTCCTCTTGCTTTTTTGTATGTGCGCAACATCCCGTTTGCTTTAATGACCTTGGCCCCGCTGGCCTCAGCGATGCTAACGATCCCGCGACCTGCGCACACGGTCCAGGTGCTGGGGGACCATCCCCGATTCAATCTGGCGTTGCTGTCCATCGCCGCCCTGATGGCCGTAACGTTTGTCGCTGTTTCATGGACGAACCGGTGGCCGCGGCTTGGCTGGGATCCGATGGGGGCGGCCACAATTTCAGCGCTCAAGGCCTGCCCGGACAACCTTTACAATCGGTACGGGGACGGTGGCTATGTGCTGTGGTTTGTGAAGGGCAAACGCGTCTACATCGATAGCCGCCAGGACCCTTACCCCCATTCGTTTGTGCGGGCTCATCTGGACGGAGAAAACGAAGGGATCTCTCCCCAAACGCTGGCCGCGCGCGGGCTTCGCTGTGCCCTATTGCCGCCCACGTCGCCAACCCTGCCCAAATTGCGTGCAGGGGGCTGGAAATCCGTTGCCGCCGACGAACGATTTGTGGTTCTGAAGGCGCCTCATTGAACGTTGGGAACGCGGTCATCCTTGGCGGCATGCGCCGTGGCGCAACCCCGCTCGCACTTGCCGACGGGCAGCTAGGGCACCCCTTGACGCCCCGGAACAGGTGGTTAGGTTCTTCTCGTCATGGGAAAGATCATCGGAATTGACCTTGGAACCACCAACTCTGTCGTCGCCATCATGGAGGGCAAAGAGCCTAAAGTGATAGCGAATGAGGAGGGCAGCCGGCTGACCCCCTCGGTCGTCGCCTGGGACGATAAGGGTGAGGTTTTGGTGGGCCAGATAGCCCGTCGGCAGGCCATCACAAACCCCGAGAACACCGTGTTTTCGTCCAAACGGTTCATTGGCCGTCGTTTTGAAGAGGTAACCGAGGAATCCAAGCGTGTCCCCTACAAGGTCGTGCGTGGAAACAACGGGGATTCCTGGTTCGAGGTCCGCGGCAAGAAGGTGGCCCCGCCCGAAGTGGCGGCAAAGGTCTTGGGCAAGCTGAAGAAGGCGGCAGAAGATTTTCTAGGTGAACCTGTGACCGAAGCGGTCATTACGGTCCCGGCCTATTTCAACGATGCCCAGCGCCAGGCGACCAAGGACGCGGGCAAGATCGCGGGCCTTGACGTCAAGCGCATCGTTAACGAACCAACGGCGGCGGCTTTGGCCTACGGACTGGACAAGAAAAAGGACGAGATCATCGTCGTCTACGACTTTGGCGGTGGCACCTTCGACGTTTCAGTGCTGGAAGTTGGCGAAAACGTGGTTGAGGTCATATCGACGAACGGCGACACCCATCTGGGCGGCGATGACGTTGATATGCGGATCATGGATTGGCTGATTGCGGAGTTCAAAAAAGACACGGGCCTGGACGTGTCGAAGGACAAGATGGTCCTGCAGCGGTTGCGCGAGGGCGCCGAGAAGGCGAAGATTGAACTTTCGACGTTGCAGGAAACGGAGCTGAACCTTCCGTTCCTGACGGCAGACGGAAGCGGCCCGAAGCATCTGCAAATGAAACTGTCGCGGGCGAAACTGGAACAGATCATGGAAGATCTGGTCAGCCGGACCATTGAGCCGTGCAAAAAGGCGTTGAGCGACGCGGGTAAGAAGATTTCGGATATCCAGGAAGTCATCCTGGTGGGTGGGTCTACGCGCATCCCGATGGTGCAGAAGGTGGTTAAAGAATTCTTCGGGAAGGAACCCCATAAGGGGGTGAACCCGGACGAGGTTGTGGCCCTAGGCGCAGCGGTCCAGGCGGGCGTTCTGTCCGGCGACGTGAAGGACATGCTGCTTTTGGATGTCACGCCGCTGTCGTTGGGGATTGAAACCCTAGGCGGCGTGATGACGGTGCTGATCCCACGCAACACGACGATTCCGACTAAGAAGTCCGAAACCTTCTCGACGGCGGCCGACAACCAGACCTCGGTCGAGGTCAAAGTGTTCCAGGGGGAGCGTCCGATGGCGTCGGATAACCGGCTTCTGGGTAAGTTCGCCTTGGAAGGCATCCCGGCCGCCCCGCGCGGGGTGCCCCAGGTTGAGGTCACCTTCGACATCGATGCCAACGGCATCGTCAATGCTTCGGCAAAGGACAAGGCATCCGGCAAGGCCCAGACCATCACCATCACCGCCAGTTCAGGTTTGTCGGACAAGGACATCGACAAGATGGTGAAGGATGCCGCCGAGAACGAGGCGGGCGACAAATTGCGCCGCGAGGCCATCGAGGCCCGCAACAAATTGGAATCGTTGTCGTTCGGTGTGCAAAAACACATGGACGAAAACAAGGATAAGATTCCTGAGTCTGAACGGGAAGAGCTGCAAGGCGCTCTAAAGGACGCGCGCGACATCTTGGAAAAGAACCGCGAGCCCAAAGAGCCCGATGTGTTCAAGTCAAGCTACGAACGTCTGGAGAAGGCGTCGCATAAGATGGCCGAGGCGCTTTACAAGGCGTCAGGTGGAACGGAAGGCGCGCAGGCAGGGGCGGCCCCCGCTGACGACAAGGCAGGCGGCGGAAAAGACGACGTCATTGACGCCGAGTTTACCGACGCCCCCAAGGGATCCTAGTTTGGGGCAGACCCGGTGGCGGCGCTTTCCGGGTGCCGCTCCGGGCGTGCTGTGATCGATGAGGCTGTTGCTGGTCGAGGATTCTCGTCGGTTGCAGACGTGGGTGGGTACGGGCCTTCGCCGGGCCGGATACGCTGTCGACATCGCGTCTGACGGGATCCAAGGTCTTAGACTGGCCCAGGCCCATACTTACGATGTGGTGGTGTTGGACCTGATGCTGCCGGGGTTGGACGGGTTTGAGATCCTGAAGCGTTTGCGCGACAGCGGCGGTGAGGCGCATGTGCTGATCCTAACGGCCCGCGATACGGTTGAGGACAAGGTTCGAGGATTTGGGTTGGGAGCGGATGACTACCTTATCAAGCCCTTCGCGTTCGAGGAGTTGCTTGCCCGAATTCAGTCGCTTGTCCGGCGGCGCCACGGGCGAAAGAACCCGCGGATCACAATCGGGCCCCTTTCGGTCGATACCGCGTCCCGGCGCGCCTTCCTGGGGGAAACGCCCCTGGTGTTGACGGCCCGCGAATACGCCTTGCTGGAATATCTGGCGCTGCGGCGAGGGGCGGTCGTGTCGCGCATCGATATCGAGACACACTTGTATGAGGGCAAAGCAGAGCCCACAAGCAACGTGGTCGAATCGGCGGTGGCGGCCTTACGTCGGCGGATTGACGTGGAAGGGGCGACGTCGCTTATCGAGACCCGCCGGGGTGAGGGGTATATTTTGCGCGGGCCGGGGCAATGAAATCTATCCAGCGCACCTTGCAACTGCGACTGCTAGGGGCGCTGTTGTTGGTGTTGGGTGGGGCTGGGCTAGGGCTTTTCGTGCTATTGCAACATCTGCTCGTCCGCAGTTTCGATCAGGGCCTGGCAGCGAAGGCCCGCGTTTTAGCCGGCATGGTTCAGGTTGCGCGCGGTCAGATCGAGCCGGAGTTCGACGAAGCCAAACTGCCCGAGTTCGAGCGTCAACACGAACCTGAATATTTCGAACTTCGGACGTCCGATGGAAAGGTTCATTCACGGTCGAAGTCGTTGCAGGGGGCGACGCTGACGGGACCCGATATGGATCGGGGGCTTCGGGGCAACAAAGCGACGACATTTTGGGATCTGCGCCTGCCGGACCATCGCCGGGGCCGGGCCGTGGTGCTGCTCTTCTTGCCCCGGATCAAGGACAACGACCTGGGCGTGCCGCCGCCCTTGATGTTGCTGGTTGGGCGAAATCGTGAATCGCTTGATGAAGCATTCAGATCTGTATTGTTGGCCTTGGGGTTGGTGGGCGGCGTGTTGCTGTTGTTGATTCCCGCCCTGATTTCGGTGGTTGCCCGGCGGGGCTTGCGTCCTTTGCGTGATCTGGCGGACAGGGCGGGACAGATCGATGCACGGACGCTCAGCGCGCGTTTTCCAATCAGCGATTTGCCCCGTGAACTCTTACCCATCTGCCAGCGGCTGAACGACCTTCTAGATCGGGTGTCTACCAGCATGGCGCGCGAGCGGCGCTTTTCGGCCGATGCCGCCCACGAACTACGGACCCCGCTGGCTGAATTGCGAACCATCGCCGATGTGTCACTTGCCCAGGACGGGCTGGGCCCCGATATGACGGCGGCCCTGCAAGACATTCGATCTTCAGCGGTGCAGCTGGATCGGGTGGTCTCGACCTTGCTGGCCTTGGCTCGATGCGAGGCGGGTCAACAGATGGTCAATCTGCAGACGGTGTCATTGTCGGAAGCGATCCGGGATGTGGTGCGGCCCTTTGAAGTTGCGGCACGGTCAAGAGGCCTGACGGTCACGTCTGGGTCGGGCGAAGCGATGGTGCAGGCCGATCGGGCTCTTTTGGTCGCTATCATCACCAATCTGTTCTCAAACGCGGTGGCGTACACGCCCGATGGCGGTCGTATCGCTTGGTCCCTGGCCGAGACGCCGGACAGGACGATCCTGCGGTTGGAAAACACGAACCCGGGCCTGGTCTCGGCTGATCTGGTACACGTTTTCGAACCCTTTTGGCGCCGAGATGCCGCGCGCACGGGCGGCGAACATGTGGGGGTGGGGTTGGCCCTGGTTGCGGCCTATACACAACTGATGGGAGCCGAGGCAACGGTTTCATTGCCCAATGCTGCGACGGTGGCCTTCGATCTGCGACTGCCCCGATCGGTACCGGATCAATAACCTGCGGCGCTGCCGTTGATTCGTCTATCGGCAACACCAAGGTATCGGTGGGGCCCGATGACAAGAATTGAGTGGGCGTCACCTTGGGGCGTGGGGCCCGTCTTGACGACCCTGTGGCCCAGGGTTTTCAGATCCCGGGTCAGATCGGGATAGGATTCCGGGGCTTCGAAAGCCAATTCGTCGGGGAACCATTGGTGCGACATGCGCGGGGCCTGTGTCGCGGCTTCAAGCGGCATGGCAAATTCAAATACGTTCAGCAGAATCTGAAGCACAGTGTGGGGAATGCTGCGGCTGCCGGGGCTGCCGGTGACAAGTTTCACGGAACCATCTTGCGCGGCGATGGTGGGTGTTTGCGAGGTCAAGGGACGCTTGCCGGGTGCAATGGTGTTGGGGGGCGTGCCGATGGCACCTTTGCGATCGGTGACACCGGGTTGCAGATTAAAGGCGAACATGTCGTTGTTCAGCAAAAAGCCCATTCCCTGGACCACGATGCGCGAGCCCCAACGGCGTTCCAATGTGTATGTGTTGGCTACCGCCATTCCGAGGTTGTCGATGACAGAAAAATGTGTCGTGCTTTCACCCTCGCCCGCGCGCGAAATTGGAACGTCCCCGGCCAATTCTTCGCTGCGGGTAGCCTGGGAAAAATTGATGTGGCTGGCTAAACGATGGGCGTAGGCAGGGCTGGTTAGGTGTGTGGGGATGACGGTGAAAGCCGGATCTCCCAAATAGCGGGCGCGATCATAATTCGCCCGGCGCATGATTTCGGCGAGAAGGTGAAACGTCTGCGGCGTAAAACGGCCCGCCTTGGGTAAGTCGATGACTTGCAGCATGTGGAGCTCTTCAATCAGGCAAATTCCGCCAGAGCTGGGGGGCGGTGGCACGAAAACGCTGATGCCACCTCGGAGCGTGGCCGCTAACGGCGCGCGCTCGATGGCCCGATAGCCCGATAGGTCGGCCGCCGTGATGAGGCCACCGCCGCGCCCCATTTCGGCCAAAATACCAGCAGCGATGGGACCTGAATAAAAGGCGTCGGGGCCCAGGGTTGCCAATAGGTCCAAGGTGCGTGCAAGATCCGGCTGGACCAATCGGTCTCCCTTTTGCCACCGACCTCCCCCGGTTTTACCGAAAACACGTTGGAATTCCCGGTGTTCGGTCGCGGCGGCAAGGGTGGCGTTCATCGATTCGGCCAGCGCTGAATCGAGGGCGAACCCGTCGCGCGCAATGGCCACCGCCGGCCGGACCAAATCGGCCCAGGGGAGGGTGCCAAAACGGTGATGAGCCAACGCCAGTCCGCGCACGGAGCCTGGGGTGGCAACGGCCTTGTGTGTGTACTGCGATTCTCCTGGGCTAAACATGGTTGCTGTAGCTGCCGCGGGGGCCGTCTCTCGGTAGTCAAAACTTGTGGGCGAGCCCCGTCCCTTGGCGGGATGGACCAACATGAAACCGCCGCCGCCGATGTTGCCTGCGGGGGGATACGAGGCGACGAGTGCGAACGCAGTGGCAATCGCGGCGTCGACCGCGTTGCCGCCCCGGCGTAAAATAGCCACCCCTACCTGTGAGGCGGGTCCGGAGACTGACACAACCACACCATGTGAGGCCTCGACCCGATGCCCATCGGCCGACGTGATAGGCAGGGGGCCCGCCATTGATCCGTGCCCCGCACAGGCGAGACCGCAGATGGCCGCCGCCGCAAGAGACACCGTCGGCTCCGTGCGGGTGATCACGGATGCCCTGCTTTACAAAGGGTGCGCGCGAGACGATGCAGCAACAGCGCTGACATGGCGAAAGATGCGACCACGATAGACCAAATGCGTCCGGTCGTGGTCGTGCCGCGTAGAGTCCCGTAGACAGCAAGGGCGAAGGCGGCGCCCAGCACTCGCCCCAACCCATCCACAAGATGAAGAAATCCCATGCACGTTGCCATACCGGCGTTATCGCTATGGCGTTTTGCAGTCTCGTCAAAACACGGTGTCATCACAACCTCTCCGCAAATGAACACGACCACCGCCACAGGCAGAATCAGGGGGTGGCGCGCCCAGGTCAGAAGCCCCAAGCCCCCGCAGAAAAATACAATAGAGACCGCCGACCAGGACTGCCACCGAAAACCAAGGCTGTAAAGTTTGTCCGAGACGTAAGAGGCCAGCAGGTGGGCACCGATGACGGTCGTGCATAGGCTGGTCAAGTACACGATCCATACCGGCTGATTCGACCCGTACAAATCGATCACGTATTTCGGGATGACGGTGCCCCAGCAGCCGTAGGGAAGAACGACGGCAAAACGACGTATGCAATCGGATAAGAAAGTTCGGTTGCTGAGCAAGATCCGCAGTTGTGCTGTGCCCCAGACCTTCCTGTGGGGCTGGGGGCTGGGGGTATTCACTGAAAGGCCAATGGCCAGCGGTAGGTGCAACAGGCCTAGAATCAGAGCGTGGGCGCCATAGCCCAGCCGGGTGGTCGTCTGATAAGCCATGCTGTTGCCTAAAAACGACCCAAGATTGAGAAGGGTTGCGCGTTTTGCCACCGATCGCCGTAGCTGGTCAGCGCTGGAATGCACCACAAGAACGGTGTTCAGTGCGATCTTCCCAAGAACGAAAGCGAAGCCCGCGACGGCCACCGCCACGGCTGACACGACGACGCCCGGCCGGGTTGCAATCACCGAGAAGCTGGACAGGCCGCTGCCAATGCTGACCACTAAGGCCATGCGCACAGACGTGCGATCGGTAAACCAGCCCGCCAGCGGCGCGCCAAAGGACTGCGCCAAGACATAGACATTGAGCAAGACTGCAATCTGCCCGTACGACAGCAACGCCAAATTTTCGAAGAGAGGGAAAATGTAGGGCTGGAAGGCCCCGCGGGCGAGGAAGAGAAGCCCAATCCCGGTACAGACGATCCAGATCGTCGCTGCAGAACGCGAGGGTGGTCCTGTGGTCACTGTAGCTCGAAGAGATCTGACCAGGATGCCACCTGGGCGACGCTGTTTCTGACGACGTCGGGGTCATCGGCTTGAAATTCTATGTAGAGCGGGGCTCGGAATCCCGACCGGGCCAGTCCGACTTCGGTACCAGGGGCCATCCGCACTTCGTGGTACAGATATCCGGGTAGGGCGGCCAGGCGATCCAGATGCCTGATGGATCGCAAAAGACCGGATTTCCTGGGGAAGGGCGTGACAATTGCCGCCGATTTTGCGAAGCCTGGAGAAAGATGAGGGGTCCTTTCACAAAGGATCTCGTGATAACCAAAAAGTTCGTCAATGCCGGTCGCCAGTTCCAAGATACGCGCGCGGTTGGCGCCTGGGCGTCCCGCGATTTCGCCCAGCCGAGGGCCGATGAATTCCACGTGGGCTGCACAATTTGTCATGTCCAGGGCTTGTATGCCCGCCTCTGCCAGTCGACGAAGCGTAGTCTGTTCCGCGATGGGCAGCCGGGAAGGCAAGATGCGGGCGAAATGGTGGAAATCGTCGAGACCCAGGTCGCGACCTGTGATGACGTCCACCACGGGCGTCGCGTACACCTTGCCTTTGGCATCTACCAAACAGTCTATCGACGTGTTGGGGCCTTGCAGATAGGCGGCCACGATCACCGACAATTGTTTGTCGACCTGACCAAGTTTGACATAATAGCCGGGAACTTCGGCTTGCATCGTGCGGTAGTTGTCAAGTAGCGAATGGGGATCGTTGTTAGTGGTTGACCACATGCTGGCCGACACGTTCGAAGGCTGCAAGAACACGGGATACCCGAGTCTTTCAGCCGCCGCCAAAAGATTTGACTCCGAGGCCACAACTTCGAAGCGGGCGCATGCGTCTGGCCCTATGCGCGAGGCGAAACGCTCACGCATCACCGTCTTTTCCAAGCATAGGTGGGCGGCCGCATAGGACAAGCCGGGCAGTGACAGGGCCTCGCACAGAAAGGAGGTTTGGCTGACGTAGAATTCAACCACGTTGTACAGGCAGGACAGACCATGGCGCTTCTGGATGTCCATAACCTTTGCGACAAGATCTGCCGCGGGTCGCGAAAAATCAAAGGATTCGACAACGCTGAAACCCGTGACATCGCAAAGTTTATGTCGGCTGTTGGTGTCGACCAGGACGCCTAAAGGCAGGCCTCGTCGTTGCAGGCTCTCGAACTCTCCCCGCCGAACCGTGCCAATAAATAGAACAATGCCAGTTTGTTTCATATCCATTGATCGAGGGAGATTAAGTCAACGACCTAACAAAGGCATCCAGGCTAGACAGCCCTTCGCGGATCTCGGCTGCGGGGATGGCATACGAAATGCGGATGTGCCGATCCGACCCGAACGCAGAGCCAGGCACCACGGCGATATGTGCATGTTCAAGCAGAAGTTCGGCCAGCATGTCCACGTTTTCGATTCGTTGGCCCCGGCAGGTGCGCCCGAGAAGCGCGCTGATGTCAGGAAATAGGTAAAAGGCCCCCGTGGGGACGACACACGTCACGCCTGCTATCTGGGCAATGCCATCAAGGGCGATGGCGCGCTGGCCCTGTAGTTGTTCGCGGATCATCTGAACAAAGGCATCGTTGCCCGGTTCAATCGCAGCCAGGGCAGCGTATTGCACCAGATTGCAGGGGTTCGAGGCGGTGTGGCTTTGGAAGTTAGAAATGGCCTTGATGAAGGCGCGTGGGGCCGCCACAGTGCCGGCGCGCCATCCGGCCAGACAATACGTCTTCGAAAACGATCCCACCAGAACGGTCAACTCCTTCATTTCTGGCACAAGCTGTACGATGTTGTTGTGCTGGCTGGGGGCGTAGACCAGTTCATCGTAACATTCGTCGAAAATGCAGGTGAGGCGGTGTTGCAAGGCTAGGCGGGCCACACGTTCCACCACATTGCGGGTGTAAACAACACCGGTTGGGTTGTGAGGGGTGTTTAGGATGATCCCGCGTGTCCGGGGGGTCAGATGCCGTTCGATTTCGTCAGCGTCCAGTTGAAACCCGTTGGCGTCGGTCGACACAAAGATCGGTGTTGCGCCCGCCATCCGTACCTGTTCGGGAAAGGTTACCCAATAGGGTGCGGGAATGATGACCTCATCGCCCGGCGCAAAGGCCACGAACACAGCGTCGAACAGCGCTTGTTTGGCGCCCGCTGTGAACCCCACTTCATCGGCGCTGTATGAGCTTTCCGTGCGGCGTGAGATCCGCGCGGCCAGTTGCTCGCGAAGGGCGGCCATGCCTAGTGTGTCGGTGTATTGCGTGTGGCCTTCATCGATGGCCTTGTGAGTCGCCTGCTTGATGCTGGCACTGGTGTCGTGGTCCAGCTCTCCGGCGGCAAAATTAATGACTTGGACACCTTCGGCGCGCAGCTTGCGCGCCCGGTTGCGCATCCCCGAAGTTTGTGAACCGGTCAGCGCCTGGGCGCGTTGGGATAACATCGTCAATTCCTTCCTAGAGATTGCCGTGACGAATCAGGCTTGTGGCGATGCGGGCAAATATTTCTTTTCCGCCGCCGCAAGTTCTGGTTCACCCTGCAGCCGGAAGACCTCGGTTATGGGGGCCACGCGGGATTCAACGCTGGCGAGGGATTTTTCGCGCGCAATGGTAGCGGCGGTCTGTTGCATGGCCGTGATCGACGACCGCATCAGATGGTTGGCCCAGATGACGATCCGTACACCCGTATCGGCGAATACTTGCGTCGGCGTGGCATAGAACATGGTTGGCACGATCACGACGGGACAACCTTGCGGCCAGCATTTCATGAACCCCAGGATCTGTTCGGGCGTTGCCATCTTGCTGTGAATCAGGATTGCGTCGGCTCCGGCGTCCCGGTACGCGTGCGCGCGGCGCAGGGCTTCGTCCATTCCCCATCCCGCTATCAGGGCCTCGACCCGGGCCACCACGGCGAAATCAGGATCCGTCTGGGTATCCTTGGCGGCGCGGATTTTCCCCGAGAATTCTTCGATGCCTGCCAATTCTTGCGGCTTGCCATCGATGAAAGAATTCGCTTTGGGGAACAGTTTGTCCTCGATGCACATTGCGGCCACACCGCGGGATTCCAGCTTGCGGACCAAGCGCCGCACATTGTTGAAATTGCCATACCCTGTGTCGGCATCCATCAGGATCGGAATTGACGTGGCATCCGCCATGAATTCGACGGTTTCCAGCACCTGGGTCCAGCTGGCTTCATTGTTGTCCCGAACGCCCATAGCCGCTGACATCGAAAGACCGCTGGCCCAAATGCCGCGAAATCCAGCCTCTTCGACGATTTTGGCCGAAATGCCGTTGTGTGCCTCCATCAAATATTCGAGTTCGGCGGAGACCAGAAGCTGGCGAAACTGTTTTGTCTTCTTCATGTTGCGTCGCCGTCACAATGTAGGCGGCGAACATGACGGCAATATGACGGGGCCGGATCTTTCGACACGACTGCGCGTCGCCCGAAGATTTCATGTCACCGGGTCGTGGTCCCCCCGGGCCGAGGGGCCTTTTCCACAGTCTCACAGGCCTTCTGGTCCATGGCCGCTCCCCCTAACAACCATGATACGAGACAAAGATCGAGGGGGTCGTCCTTCTGCATGCACGTGCCTCCTTTGTGCTTTTCAATGCCGCGCGCCTTTCGTATCAGGGTCAGACGGCTCAGCCGTTCGCCTTTGTTGGCAATGACCTGGCTTAGCGTCTCGGGTTCAAGGCCAACTAAAGACCAATAGCTGGCCTCGTATTCCGCGTCGGTGGTGACCCCTTCGGCGGAGTTGTCCTTTTGATCAAGGCGAAGGCCACGGCCCCCATAGATTCGGAAATTCCTTCCGACCTGGCCGTGGCAGTCCAAGGTTCCGCAGCTGACCTGCATGGCCTTATGAACTGGACGGAAGGTCATTCGGTCCGGCGTACGAAGGGTTGGGCTGTCTTTCATCGCGGCGGTATCGTCGTCCACGCGTGCATCGCACGAGGTTGCCAGTGCACAAAACACGACCAGCACAAAGCCCGGGGCAAACTTTGGGAACATCGGGTTTGTCATGGTTGGCGGGCTCCCGCGCAGCGGCTCGTCGGCAGGGTAACGGGATCGGAGTTATCCTTGATGAGAAAGACGGCCCCGGCTGAATCAGGTCCGGCTTTTTCCTTGTGACAGGAGCTGCAGGATCCATCCCGAAAAATAGGTGACTCCATTTTTCTTGTCACCGTGCCCAAACGAAGGGTCACCCAAAGAGGATAGGTCGGTTCGAATTCGGACGGGCGGATGAAGAAATTTCCCGCACAGTTCGTTACGGCTTTGTGTGTTCGCCCCTTCACGTCCGTGAGTTCGACACCAACGTCCGGCAAAACGATCAGCGATGATTGTTCCTTATACACCGTCCCCGCTACCGAAAATGGAGTCGCCGACGATGAGTCCCTATGACAGGCTAAACATGGTTGCCCTGGACGGTGCAGGGGGCCCACCTTAACGCCCGGTGTTTCGGATCCCAGAGCCTCCACGACCATGTCACGGCTTGGATCTGGAGATGAGCAGGCTGCAAAGACCAATAGAAACAACAGGTGGCAAGCTTCGAACTTCGCGATGCGCAAATGTTTCCTGTGCCGCCGCATGGGATTTCACCTCGGGAGATCTTTTGTAGCACATTGCGCTGACTTTGGGTCCAGAGCCACGGACCGACGACACTCCCATGTTTCATTAGAGGAATGGTAGGTTTTTCCTCGGACGATTTTTGTAGCCCGCCGTGCTGACCTTGAGTACCATCCGTGATAGGTCTTGGGTAACAGACTGGAGCGTGCGCTGATGTTTAGCCGTAATGCCTCTTTAGTGGCTGCCTTGGTGCTGTTTGCATGTTCTGCGCCCATCGACCCGAAACCGGGCTACTGGAAGCGCGCCACAGCCAAAGCTGGCGCTGACGATCCCCCGGACGACGAGGATCCGACGGGTATGCCGCCAATTGGCAACCCGGGTTCAGCCGGGGCGACTGGCGCGGGCGGGGCCAAAGGTGCCACGGATCCGGCGGGTGGACAGGGTGGGAATCGAGTCGGTGGCGGCTCTGGTGGTTCGGTCTTGACGATGACGCGCGATGGGGGCCTGCTGGGATCCCCGGACGCGGGGCTGAAGCCACTTATGTCTGATGCGGCTGCCGTGCCTGCTGGGCCCACGGTTCCCTGTGGCCTCAAAGTTACGGTCACAACTGTCGCGACCGGACGAGAATACAGTCCGAGTAACATCGGGGCCGTGTGGATCGCCGATGGGGCAGGGAAATTCATCAAATCGCTGAAGGTCTGGGCGGCTGATCAGCGAAGCCACCTGGGTACATGGAATTCCGCCACCGGTGGCGCCAACCAGGCGACCCGACTGGTAGATGCGGTGACAGGGGCCACCCTTGGGTCCCACCGGATGCACACGGTCGCGTGGAACTGCACCGACGCGAAGAAGATGCCCGCCCCCAACGGGGAATACCGTGTGTATTTTGAGATGAACGACACCAACGGGGGCAGTCAAAATGCCTTTGTTCCTTTCACGAAGGGAACAACAGCGTTTGATATGGCCATCCCCGATGTGATGTATTTCAAGGCGCGGCGCCTGGTATTCACGCCATGATGGCGCACGCCCCTGGTGGTCGGCGCTGGGCGTGGATGATGATATTGGCAGTCGTCGCGGGTGGGTTTTCGGCCTGCATGAGGTTGGCCCCTTATCAGCGGGGAAAATTGGCACATCCCACGATGTTGCTGGGCGACAGGTCAGGACCCGGTGAAGCCCACGTGTATGCGATTCAGGAAGGGGCGGTAGGGGGAGGATCGGGGGCTGAAGGCGGCTGCGGTTGTAACTAGGTGTGATGCGCGACCGAAAAATGAGATCATCGTGTTCGGGGTGGAGGCTAACGGTGCTTGGCATTGTTGCGGTGCTGGCGTCGCCCGTCCGAGCCGCTGATGACGAGGTGCCTGGATCCGAGCCGTCTAAGTCCGGGCACGGAGGGCCGAGCGCCGTGGCGTCCTTTGAACTGTCGGGCTACACGGACACTGACGCGGTCCAGGTGGCGAGCCCGAGCGTTGCAGGCAACATTTCGGATGACGTTGCCGGATGGACAGTCAACGGTCGCTATTTGCTGGACGCCGTTACGGCGGCCTCAGTGGATATTGTTTCGACGGCTTCAGGACGATGGGTGGAAAATCGTCATGTTGGATCGGCCGGGGCCAGTTACAAGAAGGACGACCTTAGTTTTGCGCTGTCAGGCGGCGTATCGAGCGAACCCGACTATCTGTCCATAGGTGCTGGCGGTACGTTCACGATGGACATGATGGGCAAAAATTTCACGCCGTTCGTTGGATATTCGTATGGGCATGACGACGTGGGGCGGACGGGTCTGCCGCGGGGCTACTGGCAGACGATGCAGAAGAACGCAGGGCAAGTGGGGGCCACGTTTGTGGTAGATCGGTCAACCATTGCGGGGGTGGTGATAGATGCCATTTTTGAACGTGGGTACCTGGCGAAGCCCTACCGCTACGTACCTCTTTTTGCGCCCGGGACATCGAAGAAGATTCCCGGTGGCGCGTCTATCCGTCTGGTAAACGAAGCACGGCTGGACCAGCGTGCAGCCGATCAGGTGCCCGATGGGCGAAATCGTTTTGCCTTTACAGGGCGGATGGCGCACAGGTTCGACGGACTCACAGTCAGAGGCGACGAACGGTTGTACCGGGACAATTGGGGACTAAGCGCCAGCACGACGGAAGTTCGGGTGATGGTTGATCTGGGACGCAATCTAATGGTGGCGCCACATGGGCGGTTTCACACACAGGGGCACGTCGATTTTTGGCAGCGCGCGTACGAGACGCTGCCTGGACCCCAGGGGGTCAGTGGGCTGCCGGCGTTTCGGACGGGGGATCGCGAATTAGGATCTTTGTACACGGCCACCGTGGGGGGCGGGCTGCGGTGGCTATTGACAGAGGATCGCAAGACGCCGTGGACGTTTTTTGCGAACTACGATTGGGGATATACGCGGTACTTCGACGCGCTTTACATTACGGACAGACGGGCGATGTTCGGTGCGATGGGCATTGAAGTCGGCATGGAGTAGCCTTCGGAGAACACGGCGTCTAGTCTGCGGCGAGGTCTAAAAGCTGGCCTTCGATCCGCGCGGCGTCTGACCGGTCAAAGCCTGCGTTCACGAAACGCAACACGCCTTTACGATCAATCAGATACGACGTGGGCATCTTGGGGGGGGCCAGTTTTTCGGCGACCTTCCCGGCGGGATCGTGGGCCACCGTCAAGGCCCACTTAGATCTGGTGCTGAGGAACGACGCGGCGGCCTCCCGATCCTCGTCGATGGACAATGCAATGATCTGAATGCCCTTGCTTTGCAGTTTGGTCTGCATATCGTCCAGCAAAGGCAGTTCTTCCTTGCAAGGGGCGCACCAAGATGCCCACACGTCCAGCAGCACGACCTTGCCCCTGTACGATTCCAGACGAACGGCGCCTTTGCCCGAAAGCAGGGGGGCTGAAAAAGATGGCATGGGTTTGCCGACCGTCGCCACGTCGCCCCCTGTCGGGTTTTCCGCGCGGGATTCGGCCCCTGCCCCAGCGCAGCCTAGACCCGCAAGGCAGCCGCTGATAAGCACAAAAACCAGGTCTTTTTGCATGATCCAAGATCATACCTGGGGCCTACGAAAAAAACCATTGTTCAATCCAGTTCGCACAGGGCGGGTTCGCGCGAATCGCAGAAATAGTCGTGCCAGCGTCGTTCGGGGCCCATGTCCAGGCAGTGTTGGCTGTTGTCGAAATCATCGGGTTCTGTCGCGGCAAAACGGGTGAAACGCCAGCGTTCGCCGTTGATCCAGCGGAAGGTTCCATCGACCGCAAAGTCGCTGGCACCCAGCCAATAGCGACCAAAGAACTGACCGGTTATGAAATCGTTTTCTTCTTCGGACGTGATCGTGGCCAGGTGCCCGCCGAAACGTTTGCACACGTCAACGCCCTGGGCCCAGGTCAGGGCCTGGTAGATCACCTTGTAGGCATGCCGGGTCTTGGGGTGGACCCGCCATGGGGGGCGTTCGCAGACAAGGCGTGCCTTTTCGCCGCAGGGGCGGGCTATCCAATCGTATCCGGGACCATTCGATTTTGGGACCAAGGCCACGCAGTCAGCGTCCATAGGCGTTGTGTCGGGACGGCTGTTGCGCCATTGGTTGATGAAATCGGGTTCACCCGTAATCCAGGTCCACACGGTTTTCTCGGCCCGATCGCTGAGGCCCATCCACGTGTTGCCGGGCATGCCCTGCAAAAGGGTCGTCGTGACAAGGTCGTGTTCGACGTTGGTCGTTGGCACCACCAGGTGTCCGCCACCCGATGCGCAGTAGTCAGCCGCAGCAGCCCAATCGGTCGGGCGATCGTGTCGCGTATAACAACTGGCATTTTTGTCCCAAGAAAATCGGGCGTCACCGTCACTAGCCCCACAGCGCACGCAGGCGTTGGTACAGCCGTCGCCGTTGATCTGATTTCCGTCGTCGCATTCTTCGCCCGATGAAATGCGTTTGTCACCGCAGCTGCGCGCGGGCACGCAGGTGCCGGTGCGGGGATCATCGGCATACTGTCCGTACCGTCGGCCGCCGGGACATTTGGCATCGGGGAAACTACAGAATCCGGTTAATTCGCAGAGGCCTTCTGCTCCTTCGTACAGGCATTGGCTAGAATCCTTACAGCTGAAGGGCTGGTCGGGATGGTGGCAGCCACCGAGGGCTGCGATCGATGCCGCGATGACCCCGGGCCAAACACGCATTAGGATCTGTCGACGTGGTGCTTGCGAATGAGCTGGTGCATGTAGACGCGGGTAATGCCGGCGCGGCGGGAGGCCAGAGACACATTGCCTTTCGTGCGTTCCAAAAGCGTCATCACATATTCGCGTTCCCAGACGTCGATAAGCCGTTCCTTGGCTTCTTTGAACGGGACCACCTTGCCAGTATCTGATCGCGTGATTGTGTCCGCGGGTGCCGCCGGTTCAGGGTACAGCGCCGCGGCCTGAAGGCCATCGACGCCTAACACGTGCGGGTCCATGGTCGGGCCGTTGCCTCCTAAGGACACCGCGCGTTCCAGCACGTTTCGCAGTTGGCGAACATTTCCGGGCCAGTCGTGTGCAACCAGCGCCGCAATCACCCCTTCGGGTAAGGTCGGCGGTGACCGACCCCCACAGGCCTCCTCCAATATCTGAGTGATAAGAGCCGAGATATCTTCCCGGCGTTCGCGTAAGGGCGGCACTTCGACCCGAACCACGGCCAGACGGTGGTACAGATCTTGGCGGAACTTTCCCGCGGCAACATCGGCTTCAAGGTCGCGGCTGGTGGCGGCGATGATGCGGACGTTGACGCTGCGGCTGTTGGCGGCGCCGATGGGTTTGAACAGCTTGCGTTCTAGCGCCCGCAACAGCCGTGGCTGCACCTCGGGATCTAGTTCCCCAATCTGGTCCAAAAACAGGGTCCCGCCGTCGGCCTGGGCAAACGCACCCTCGCGATCCGTGTCCACGCCGGGAAGAGCACCTTTGACACAGCCAAATAGTTCGCTTTCGACGAAGGTCGGGGTGGCGGGCGCCGCCAGGTCACAAATCACCAAGGGTCCATGTGCGCGGGGCGAGGCGAGGTGAAGCGCCTCGGCGATCAGTTCCTTACCGGTTCCGGTTTCGCCTTGGATCAAGACGGTCAGTTCGGTGGTCGCGATCTTTTCCAGCGCCGCCAGCACGGCCCGCATGCGCGGGGACACCGCCAAAAGGCGCCCCATCCGTCCCGGCCCCCCGGCCTGTACGTCTTGATTGGGCGCTTGCAATTTCACCTCGGTCTCGCCAAGGCGCACGATCGCGCCGGGCGCCAGGCTAAGGCTGGCAAACCGGGCCCCCTGAAAATAACTACCGTTGGTTGATCCCAGATCGTCTAGGCGCAATTCGCTGTCGCCCACCGTCAGTTGCAGGTGGCGGCGCGAGATTTGCGGGTCGGTCAGGACCAACGAACAACTGGCATCGGTCCCGATAATCCAGGTCCCGGCGGGGAATTCCGCACTCCGATCTTTGTCTGGCCCGGAAAGCACCACCACCCGCACACCTTTGTCCAGCAGCAAACCCGGCGGGGGGCGCACCAGCCGGGTCGCGGGGGCGTCGTTCGAATCGGGGGGAACCACCTGCCTAGTCTAACCGCGAACACCACGATCAAGCCAGATCCCCCGGATGGCGGCCGTCGTAAGGTACGTGGTGATGCCTAAGGGACGCGCCAGTTCCACCTCGGGACGCAACGACAATTTGTGGCCCAAAGTGGCGACGTCCACCACGGTTCGGTCGTCGATTTGGGCCGTGACGCGGCGGTCCGCGGCAACCCGCAGGGCCACCCGATAGAATTTCTTGTCTTTGAAGCCCATGGTGGTCCTGGTCGAATTCTCCGACGCATCAAGATCGTCGACATTTGAGAGCCCGACCAGGGCGCCACCCCAGCCACCGACAACCAGGGTTAGGGCCCCCGGGCCGACCGGGACGGTCAACGCGCAGAAAAAATCGTTCCCGGACAACCGCGCGGCCTCCACGGTGAGCTGATAGTCGTCTTGGGGCAGATCGCCTCCCGACCAGGTGATGCCCGTCAAAGGGTCGCCTGCGGTCATAACGATCTGGCCTTGTTTCACGCGCACGGGGCCTTCGCCGCCAAAGGCGGTGGAACGCCAGCCCTTCAAGGTCTTGCCATTAAACAAAGGCTGACGCCGTAAAGCGGAAGGGGAGGCCCCGGCACTGACCAAAAAGCCCAATACGCTGCGACGGTTTGAAAACACGATCATAAACCTAGTACAGCGGGGGGCGGGTGCGCCCGTCGCCTGGTAAAAGGGGCGGCATGAGCACCCCGTCCCTGCCGGTCCTGAGTTTTGTGCTGCGCAACTACAAGAATTTCAACGCGCGGGCGACCCGGGACGCCTTGATAGCGTACTGGGACCATATCGAACGTGGGGGCAAGATGTTTTGGGCGGTTGCGGGCGCGATGTCGTCCGCGCAGTTGGGAATTACGTTGGCCCCGGCGATTCGCGCCGGCCTGATTCACGGTTTGTCGGTGACCGGGGCCAATCTGGAAGAATCCTTGTTTCGCCTGGTCGCACACAAAAGCTACAAAGATTTTCCTGAGTATCGGTACTTCACCAAACAGGACGACACGAAAATATTGAACGACCGTATGCGGCGGGTCACCGATACCAGCATTCCCGAAGACGAGGCGTTTCGCGCGGTGGAAAAATACGTGGTCCCAATGTGGGAACGGGCGACCAAAACCGCTGATCGTCGTTTTTGGCATGAATATTTCTATGATCTGATCCAGACGATTGGGTCCGACCTGTATGAGGGCAACCCTGATGAATGTTGGTTGCTGGCGGCGGCTAAGGCGCGGTTGCCCATCGTGGTGCCGGGCTGCGAGGATTCGACTTTTGGCAACATTTTCGCGTCGCATGTGAAACGGGGCGAATGCAGCCCCAGCATCGTAAAATCCGGCATCGAATACATGGCCGCGTTCTACGATCAGTACCGCGAACTTTCGGCGGGGCAGGGTGTGGGGTTTTTCCAGATAGGGGGCGGCATCGCGGGGGATTTTCCGATCTGCGTGGTGCCATCGATAAAATACGATCTGGAAGAGACAGCAAAACCCTGGGCCTATTTTTGCCAAATCTCGGATTCGACGACGTCATACGGGTCGTATTCAGGGGCCACACCCAACGAAAAAATAACCTGGGACAAACTGACCGAAGACACTCCCATGTTCGTGATTGAATCCGACGCGACGATCGTGGTTCCCTTGTTGTTAAGCGCGCTTTTGGAATGCAAGCAACATCCCGAGGCCGCCCGCGCTTTGTTAGCGACGATCTAGGGCTCACTGATCTTCAGAAGCCGCGGCACATTCGCCAGCGGATGGTCATTCCTACCGGCAGGGCGATGCGGCTTCCAGATCGTCGGGGCCTAGTGACCGCAGGTTGACCGAACGCCGCAGATCCTGGTCGGTCTTGAAGGACAGTTGTTCGGGGTTGTGACCTGGCAGCCGAACGTGAACTGTGCGGCGTTTGCCATCCGCAGGCCACTGCACCGTCAGGGGCGATCGGCCGAGGAGGCGGTTGTCGCTGGTCAGACATAATTCGGCGCCGGGTGGTGTGGTGGTGATGGCGATGGAGACGCGGCGGTCGGTCGCTGCTGCGGCGTGGGGCGCGCGGGCGGGCGCCGTTGCAATTTTCCGATCCGGAATCGGGGCGGCGGCAACCGGGGCAGGGGAGACAACCGCTGCGACCACCTGCGGAACTGGCTTCGGGGCGGAGGGTGCCAATTCCGAACCAAACCCGGCGGCTAGCGGGGATTCACCTGTACCCCGAGATGCGAAGACCGCGATGGCAATTCCGGCCAGTGCCCCCCCGGCGATTCCCAGAGTCCAGGCGCGCCGCCGTGGGTTTGTCGTGATGATGTCTTCTTCGTCACCGCCCGATTCTCCGGACGCGGCGCCCAAGGTCGTGTCCGCCTTGCGTACAGGCACAGGTGTCATGGGGGCTGGGGTCAACGTGCGCCCGTCAGCCAAAGGCAAGGGTTCGGGTGGCGGTGTCGACGATCCCAGCGCGACCAAGCGATCCGCCACAACCGTCAGCGTATCGGGGCGATCTTCAGCCTTCTTTTTTAATAAATCGCCCAGCAGTGCCGCCAGATCATCGGGGGTTTCAGGCGCCAGGGTGTTGACCTGCGGCGGTGATTCCATCAGATGTGCGGCAACCAGTTCGCCCATGCCTTCGTAAACGAAGGGTGGACGACCGGCCAGCATTTCGAAGATCACCACGCCCAGTGAATAGGCATCGGTGCGGTGGTCAACCGTGCCGGCGCCCCGACATTGTTCGGGCGACATATAAAGGGGTGTGCCCATCATGACGCCGGTCTGGGTGCGACCCACGTTTCCCCGGACGCTGTCCGCAAGTTTAGCGATGCCGAAATCCACTAATTTCACCAGGGGTGGTGTGGTGGGCAGCACGAAAATGTTATCGGGCTTCACGTCCCGGTGGACGATTCCCTTTTCATGAGCGGCGGCCAGTGCCAGCGCGGCCTGCCGGGCGATGACGACGGCTTCGGCCGGGGGCAGGCGTCCCCGTCGTTGCAAGACGGCCGCCAGGGTTTCCCCCCCTAGGTATTCCATCACGATATACGGCTGCCCGTTCGGCGACACGTCGCAATCCAGGACCTGAACGATGCCCGGGTGGTCGATCTGCCCGGTGGCGCGGGCCTCGGCAAAAAATCGTTCCAGCAGGTCGGCGCGTTCGGAAAACTGCTTTTGCAGCACCTTGATGGCGGCCTTGCGGCCCAGGACCCGGTGTTCGGCCAAAAACACGGCGCCCATACCCCCTTCGCCTAGCTGCGAAAGGATCCGATAACTGCCAATGGTCTGCCCTATCACGATGAACTGACCATCGTACCATGCAGGATCGACCGGATCGCGTTACCATGGGAAGTTCATGACCCCGGGGAAACGCGCGTTGCAAGGGCTGATGGTGGCGATTTCACTAACCGGCACGGCCCTAACCACGTCAGCCGCCTGGGCGCAAAAACGCGGGGCATCTAGCGCCAATTTGGCCAACGAAGCGGCGGCGCGGGGCCAACGTTTGTATCAGGAACACCGATATGCCGAAGCGGTCACCGCGTTCGAAAAGGCCTACGAACTAAAGGGCGAAGATTCGTACCTGTACAACGTGGCCCAATCCCATCGTCTGGCAGGCCATACCGAACAGGCGATAGCCGCGTACGAGCTGTATCTGACCAAAGTTCCCTCGGCACCCAATCGTGCGGACATTGAACGACGTATGGAAGAATTGCGCCGTGGGGGATCGCCCCCCGTTGCGCCAGCCGCGGTTTCGCCTGCGCCCCCCGCCCCGCCAACTTCGACGCCGGCGTGGACCGCGTCACCGCCATCGTCAACCACGGCCCCCCCCGGCTGGAATGGGGCGGGGACGGTGCTGCCGCCGCCCGCGCCCGCCGTGCCAATCGTCGGCGCGCGCCTTCACGACGGGTGGTATTTTCGCGCGCAATTGGGTGGTGGCGGTCTGTACGCATCGCGGGAAAATGCCGCCAAACAAAAGGTATCCATTTCTGGTACAGGGGCTGGTCTGACCTTGGCATTTGGCAAGGTGGTGCGGGACAATCTTATCCTGTTCGGGTCTTTGGGCACCTTCACCGCCAGCGATCCCCACGTTGAGGTCGGGAAAGTCGGCCGCACGCAGAAGGGGACCACCGGTGTGACAGGTTTGGGGGTCGGGGCAACGACCTATGTCATGCCGGCGAACTTGTTCGGCAGTGTCACCCTTTCGGCCATGCGAATGGCCAGCACCGATGGCAATGGCACCGACATTAGCACTGCGGATTTGACCCCGACGGGGTGGGGGCCTGCTGTAACCGTCAGCGCGGGGAAGGAATGGTGGGTCAGCCCGAACTGGGGGCTCGGGGGCGCCTTGATCCTAAATGTGGCCGGTTTGCCTGGTCAGAAAACCGATGGAGGGCCAGGGGTGGTTTGGTTCGGCCTCGCCGGGTCAGCAACGTTCAACTAATTTTAGTTTCCCCGGTTTCTTCATCCAAGAGATTTTCAAACATGAACAATGTCCCGTCTGAAGACCCATCCCGCCGCCGCACCCCCTGCACAGTCGTCATCTTCGGTGCCTCTGGGGATCTGACCAAACGGAAATTGATTCCCGCGTTTTACAACCTGGCCCGCGAAGGGCTGTTGCCCGACGAGTTTGCCGTTGTCGGGTACGCCCGCCGAGACATCGGAACCGACGCCTTCCGGGCGCAGATGACAAAGGACGCGGAAAAATATTGTGGGAAAGTCGACGAGACAACCTGGAACTGGTTGATGTCGCGGCTGTACTACCAAACTGGCGATCTGGGAACGCGCGAACATTTTTCGGACCTGCAGAAAACCCTGGACGAGGTCGACAAACGCCACAAAACCGGCGGCAACATTTTATTCTATCTGGCGACGTCGCCCGATCACTTCCTGCCGGTTGTGCAGAATCTAGGCGCCGTCGGCCTGACCGTGGAAAACGATCAGATCTGGCGCCGCGTGGTTGTGGAAAAACCTTTCGGACGTGACCTCGCCTCGGCGCGCGAATTGAACCGGGAATTGCGCCGGGGGTTAGAAGAACGACAGATTTACCGCATCGATCACTACCTGGGGAAGGAAACCGTCCAGAACCTTTTGGTGTTTCGATTTTCGAACGGCATTTTCGAACCCATCTGGGACAGACGGTATGTCGACCACGTACAAATCACGGTGGCGGAAACCCTGGGTGTGGAAGGGCGGGGTGGCTACTACGATCACTCGGGTGCGCTGCGCGACATGGTGCCCAACCACATCTTCCAATTGATTTCGTTGGTGGCGATGGAACCGCCCATCAGTTTCGAAGCCGACGCCGTCCGGGACGAACAATCCAAGGTCCTGCGCGCCGTGAATCCCATGGCCCCCGAAGAAGTGTTGTCATCGTGTGTGCGGGGTCAGTACACGGCCGGTTCTGTCGATGGCCGGGATATCCCCGCGTACCGGACCGAAGCCAATGTCGGTCCCCGATCGAACACAGAAACGTTCGTCGCGATGAAATTGGGCATCGACAACTGGCGATGGAAACATGTGCCGTTTTATCTGCGGGTTGGCAAGGGCCTGCCCCGGCGCACCACGCAGATAACCGTGCAGTTCCGGCGCCCGCCGTTTTCCCTGTTTCGCAATACCCCCGTTGAATCGCTGGAACCGAACCGGTTGATCATCAACGTGCAACCGGACGAGGGCATCCGGCTGCAATTTGGCGCCAAAATGCCCGGGCCGACGATGCGCATCGGCGGCGTTGAAATGCGATTCAACTACACCGATCTGTTCG
>JAYUUT010000462.1:0-7267 GCA_043754455.1 Myxococcales bacterium | reverse complement strand
TGACGCTATTTCGAAGACGGTGCACTAGGGATTGACGGGCATTTCGATTGAATGCCGCGCAGCTTGTTGTGCCCGTTAAGGCACGATTGTGTAGCACCTACACCCGGTTTGACCGCCGCAGGGATCTCCGGTTCCCCCCGGGGCGCCACAAGGAATGTTGTTGCAGCAGGATACGGTGCTGGAGCAAGCCTGCCCGTACATCGCGCACACGGGTGGTGGGGGAGGCGGCGGCGATGTGTCGGTCCCGCCGTCGTTCGGGGCTGGCCCCGTGGTGCCGCCATCAGGGGAAACTGGCACCGGTGCCGGAGTCATCGGAGGCACGGCGCAGCGGCCATAGGGCGCACCCGGCGTTATGTTGCATAGAAGCCCCGCACAGCAATCGCCGGTGGACGTGCACGAGTTCCCCGACGCGACACAGGTGGTGCCGCCGGGGGTGGGCGCCAAACAGCGCAGAACGCCTCCGACATCGGGTACACACGGCGTACCGTCGCAGCATTCGGCCGAGAACGCGCACCGCTGGCCAGAGCTGATACAACACGGGGCCTTGCCGGTGTAACCGGTCGGGCAAGCCCCCGTCGAGCCACCGTAGCATCGGGGAACACCCAGCGAGTCCGCCTTGCAGCACTGTGCCTTGGGCGGCATGCAGTCGCAACAGTCCTCACGGGCGTTGCCGCAGGAGTTGGTTTTAAGACCACAGACGTTACCTTGGGGATTGCAACCGTTGGGATTGGCGCAGGTGCCCAGCGATGGGGTCACTCCCGCCGCGAGCACGCATTGGACGTTGCCGTCTCCAGGAAGCCCCGAGCCGGCGGCGCCGCAGCAGTCGCTGTCGTTTCGACACAGATTGTTGACGACACGGCAGCCGCTTGCGGGCTGGCAAATTTTGACGCCGCTAAGCCCATAAGGGGCGCATACACGGCTGCAGCAGTTGTTGCATCCGGAACACGCTATCCCGTCTTGTACGCACCCCCCTGATCCGGTGGTCTTGAGCGTCTTACATGTTCCGGCCTTTCCGCCAACCGGAATTTCGCAGAGTCCCGTGCAGCAATCGGTTGACCGATAGCAGACATCGTCCGGTTGAATGCAGTACGAGGATCCGAGCGCGCACGTCCCGTTTGTGCACAGCCGCGAACAACATTCGTTCGCCCCCGCGCACGGGTTACCGGCGGTCTTACAAGAGGTGGTCAGAGGCTGACACACAGAATTGGTGCAGGTCCCGCTGCAGCACGAGGCTGAAGACGTACATGTCTGATTGTCTGCGGTGCAAACCGCGGTGGCGCAACGGTTATTCACGCACGAGACGCTGCAACAGTCGGTGGGCGTCTGGCAAGGCGTGCCTTCGGACTGACAGCTGCTGACCGAAGGCCGGCATTTCATCGTCATCAGATCGCAGCTCTTGGTGCAACACACGGCATCGATGGTGCAACTGTCCCCCGCGGGAACGCAGACAGGGGCCATCACCGCGGCGTCGGTCGCAACACCCGTCCCGCCCGTCCCGTTGCCTGAACCGCCGACGCCTCCCGCCCCACTCACTCCCCCAGCGCCACCCGCTCCCCCTGTAGGGAAGTTTGAAGGGGCGTCGAATTCTGCGCCAGAGTCTCCGCGCATGCCGGAGGAGGAACCTGGGGCTGTATCAAATTCTCTAACATCTGTGCCCGTGGAGGGAGCATCGATGTCGGCGTCCCCCTCACCAGTCTTTGAGCCATCCGGGCCACGAGCGTCCGACGGCACCCCCATGCCCCTGCCGCCGGTGCCCGTCGATCCGCCATCCCCCAACGCGCGCGAGCCGCCCGCATTTGCGGCGGTGGCCCCATCAAACTCGGGATCTCCCGGGCTCAGAGCGTCAGCAGCCAACAAGAATGACTTTCCCCGATTCCCGCATGCACCCAGCGCGGCCAACATTGTCAGACATAGCCACAGTCGCATAAAGAATATATCGGCGGGTGGCTCTCCGGCCTTGAGCCCTCCTCTCAAGATTGTCCGAAGGACGGTCGATGAAGGGCTCCGTAACATGAAACTGCTTCCTGCCTCCGTCGCGCATGTTCTGGTCTTGGTGGCCCTCGCCGGCTGCAAGGATCCGAAAATATTAGAACGCGGAGCGTCCGAAGCCGACGCTGCTAAGGATGAGCCCGCGTTTACCCTCGGAATTCCCGACGGAGGTTATTCAGCTCCCGATCAAGCCCCGTGCACGCCCGTCTCCTGCGAACTTCTAGGGGGACGATACTGCGGCAAGATTGGGGACGGCTGCGGCCGCATTGTTGACTGCAGCGAATGCCCCTCGGGACAAATTTGCGGGGGTGCGGGAGTTCCAGGTCTTTGCGGCGGGGGGTCGGCCTGTAAGGCAGCCACGTGTGACGCGCCGGGAGGGCGATATTGTGGTCGCGTGGGGGACGGATGCGGCCGCCCGTTGGAATGCGGCGAATGCCCGTCGGGCCAAAGCTGCGGAGGTGGCGGCACGCCCAACATCTGTGGACGCACCGACGTGACCTGTAGTCCGATTAGCTGTTCTGGCCCCGGTGTCCGCTACTGCGGGAAGATCGGCGATGGCTGTGGCAAGGCCCTGGCGTGTGGTGAGTGCGCCATGGGCGAATCCTGTGGTGGTACGGGCCTTGACGGGGTCTGCGGAAACGCGTCGATAACCTGCAAACCCATTGCCTGCGATTCAGGCGCGGGCGCGCGCTATTGCGGAAAAATCGGCGACGGGTGCGGCCGTACGCTTGATTGCGGCACGTGTCCTGCAGCCGGGGTGTGCGGGGGCGGGGATTCAGCCAACGTATGCGCGGGGGGAACTGACTGTAAGCCCTTTGCCTGCGGCGCCGGTCCGGGAAAATACTGCGGGAAGATTGGCGATGGATGCGGTCGAACCTTGGACTGCGGTGGGTGTACAGCGCCGGAAACCTGTGGCGGCCGCAGCCTGGCGAACGTTTGTGGCAGCGTCCCCTGTATCAACTTGTGTCCGAAACAGGTCGCGTGCGCCAACGGGGCAACGACAACCCTAACCGGTACTGTTCTAGCACCCACGCCTCCAAAATTTGGTGCACCCGATCCAATTTACAACGCGCTTGTGTATGTTCCAAATGCGCCCGTTGCGCTGTTTACCAAGGGCGTGAGCTGTGAACGTTGTGGGGCCCTTGTGTCGGGCTCCCCCGTGGCTTCAACGCTGTCGGGCGCCGACGGAAAGTTCACACTGCTCAATGTTCCCGCGGGCGACAACATTCCGCTGGTCATTCAGTTGGGCCGTTGGCGTCGTCAGGTCATTATCCCGAGGGTTGCTCCCTGCGTGGCCGCCGTCTTGCCCCCTGAACTGACCCGCTTGCCGCGAAATCAATCCGAGGGAGACATCCCCCAGATGGCCATGGTGACCGGCAAGGTCGACAAGCTTGAATGCGTGCTGCGAAAGATCGGCATTGATGAAGCCGAGTTCACGCTGCCTAGCGCCAACGGCCGCGTTCACCTTTATCAAGCCAACGGCGCCACTTTAGGGCCGGGCACGCCCCCGGGCAGCGCCCTGTGGGGGAACGCGACGGCCTTGGACGGATACCAAATGGCGCTGCTTGCCTGTGAAGGGCAGCCCTTCGACAAAGCGGCAACCGGGCAAAAACGCCTGCTGGATTTCTCGAACGCCGGCGGACGTCTGTTCGTCACTCACTACAGCTATACGTGGCTGTTTAACATCGCGCCTTTCTCAACCACGGCCGCCTGGAACGTGGCGCAGACACCTCCTGGTGATCCCCTGACCGGAATTCTCGATCAGTCTTTTCCAAAGGGGCAAGCGTTCGCCAAGTGGATACAAACCGTGGGTGCGGCCAGTTCACCGGGGCAGATCAGCATCAACGTCCCCCGTCACGACGTAGACGTTGTATTGCCTCCGTCACAGCGTTGGATCTATTCGACCACGCCCAAATCCGTTCAGCACTACACATTCAATACGCCGGTCGGAACGCCAGCGGATCAGCAGTGCGGCCGCGTCCTGTTCAGCGACTTCCACGTCAACGACGCAAAGAGCGCCCAAGACGTGGTCTTCCCAGCCGAGTGCGACGACCTGCCCATGACCGCGCAGGAGAAGATTCTGGAGTTTATGATGTTCGACCTGGCTTCGTGCGTTCAGCCCGAGGATCAACCCACCCCGCCTCCACCCGCGCCGCCCGCACCCCCAGCCATGCCCCCGCTGCCCCCGACCCCACCCCCACCTGTGCCCCAGGTGCCACCCGCGCCGCCGCCGGCACCACCGGCCCCCCCGCCACCGTCGCCACCGCGGATTCCATAGACCAGCTGTTCGTCGGCCCGGACGCGCCCGCGTCATTGCCCGTGACTGACAGCGTTGTCCTAAGGAGCCACTGCGAAGCGATTCTGGTTTCGCTGATGCTTCCCTGGTCAGTCCTAACGCGGTGTGACCCCTGACGGTGGGGAAGACCCCGCCGGATGGTCGTTCAACTGGACAGACCGAAGCGCATCACCTTATGATCCGCACTGCGGCGGCCCCCCCCAATGCACGAACGACGAACGACCACCCAGTCTGGACTTCTGCGCGGCCATGAACATTTGGTCGGGGCTTTTCAGCGGCTGCTTGACGTTAGCCTGATCGGCCTGGCGCATTTCGGGGCCTGCTGGCTGTATGGCGATTCGTGGCGCCAATCCCTGAACACGGTGACCTTGGTGGCGGCCCTGGTGTTCATGTTGACGGCGGAATTCAACGGGATCTACCGCCCCTGGCGATCAGAGCCCATTTGGCGGGAAATCGGCGAGGTCTTGCTGTCCTGGCTGGCGGTTCCCACCGTGCTGGTGGTGGTCGGTTTCGCCACGAAACTATCGACGGATTATTCGCGGGTGGTATCGGCGCTGTGGTTCACCGGCGCCCCTGTGTTGATGGCTGCGGTACGAATGGGGGGACGGTTTGTTTTAGGCCAGTTGCGGGCGCATGGCCGCAACCTGCGCCATGTCGCGGTGTTGGGGGTCACCGAAACCGCGGAAAGACTGTGCGACCACATCACGACGAACCCCTGGTTGGGGCTGAATCTGCAGGGTCTTTACGACGATCGCGGCGAACACCGTCGGCACTCTTTCCGCCAGCCGCTGTGCAAATTCGCCGGTCGGGTCGATGACCTGATCCGCGACGCACGCGAAAGCAAAATCGACATTGTCTATATCGCCCTGCCTCTGCGGGCTGAAGGCCGCGTGGCCGAAGTGCTGCGCGAACTGGCGGACACCACCGCGACCGTATTTTTGCTGGCGGATTTTTTCACCTACGACCTCATCCACGGACGCTGGTCCCAAATGGGCCCCTTGCCCATGGTCAGCATTTACGATTCCCCTTTTCAGGGCGTCGCCGGGTGGATGAAACGGGTGGAAGACATCGTCGTGGGATTTTTAATCGTGCTCCTGATTTCGGTGCCGCTGACGCTCATTGCGATATCTATCAAGCTAACGTCCAGGGGACCTGTGTTCTTCCGCCAGCGAAGGTACGGCCTGAACGGAAAAGAAATCCGCATTCTGAAGTTTCGGTCAATGACCGTCATGGAAGACGGACCCGACGTCAAACAGGTCATCAAGGGCGATAAACGCGTCACAAAACTGGGGGCCATCCTGCGCAAGTATTCGCTGGACGAACTGCCGCAGTTCCTGCAGGTTTTGACCGGGGAAATGTCCATCGTCGGCCCGCGGCCCCATGCGGTTTCCCATAACGAACAATACCGCGCGTTGATTCATGGCTACATGCTGCGTCACAAAGTCAAGCCGGGGATCACCGGATGGGCTCAGGTCAATGGCTGGCGTGGCGAAACCGACGAATTGGGCAAGATGGAAAAACGCATCCAGCACGATCTGGAATACATCCAAAATTGGCATTTGTTGCTGGATCTGAAGATCATTTTCCTGACAGTTTTTGGCACCAAGAAGAACCGGAATGCGTACTGATCCAACAGGGGACGTCCCTTTCCCATCCGGCATGGTAAAGTCACAGGTCGAGCAATGTCCGAACATCATGGCGACGACCCAAACAGCGAACCGGCGCTGGACGCTGAATTAGACCGCGCGGTCCCCAATGAATCCCCGGCTGCCTACCTGATGTTGGTGACCGGCGGGCGGACCGGACGGGTGTTTCCGGTGGCGCGCAACACCGTGGTCATCGGTCGCGAACCGGGCGTCGACATCCGTATCGATGATTTGTCGGTGTCAGCCCGGCACGCCCGCATCGTCGCTGACAGCGTCGGGTACCTGATCGAAGACCTGGGATCTACCAACGGCGTTTTCGTAGGGACGACCCGGGTCAACCGCGCCCGGCTGAAAAACCGGGAACGCGTGCGGGTCGGGGGCATCGACTTCGTGTTCATGATGGAACGCGAAACCGATGCCACCATCGCCGTTGTAGCCCCACGGGACATAGGGGGCGGGGCCCTGGTCCCGGCCTATCTTCCTTTTGAAGCTTCGTACCGGGGCCGCCCTGCCCCTGCCCCTGCCCCCGCTGCCCGGATGCGCGGCAATGACGACGACGATGACAGCGGCCCCGATCTGAAAACGATGATCATGAAGGTCGTCAAGGTAGGGCGGTTCGTCCGGCCCTATGCCCTTTTGATTTTCGTCAGCACGGCCCTGTGTACAGCCGTGGGCCTCGCCAGCATTCGTCTACGCCCCCCACCGCCCAGCGCGTCCAGCGAGATCCGGCTGATGCCCGAACCGATGCTGAATCCGATGGATTCAGCGGCGCGGTCACAGGCCTCAGAAAGTTCCAATTTCTTCATCGACGCCGAAAGGGCCTTTACGAATCCCGATCTGGTACGCGCCAGCCTCAAGGTGCTGGGGGATCCTGCCCCGGATAAGAAACGTGTCGCGATTTTGGCGAATGCGTTGCACCTAGAACCCATTGGATCACACCTGTACCTGGCAAAATTCGGCCAGGCCGATTGGTCCGACAAACCCGACAGCGTCACGTTTCTCAGAACCCAGATTGAAACCTATGTCGGGGACGCGATCGCTCGAAAATTAAAAGTGTTGACCGAAGAGGCCAAGTTTCTACGCGGGCAACTAGCAGAAATCGGCGGCAAGCTGTCCGGGGTGAACACCGATATGGTGCGGTACAAAGAGGCGAATGTTGATAGGCTGCCCGAACAGGCCACAGCCAGCATCGGCGCCCGGATCACCATGGAAGCCCAGCGGTCCGATTTCGTTTCGACGATCCACAGGCTAGAAGGCGAGCTGCAAAACGCGCGTCGACAATTGGCTGCGGACAACCCCATCAGCGCGTCCCGCCTGGCACAGGCGGATCCGTACC